>DUOT01000168.1 GCA_012838705.1 Acholeplasmataceae bacterium | reverse complement strand
CATAAGAAAAAATGATAGTTACACAAAGCGTAACTAAAGATATTATTATATAGTATAATAAGGTTTTTTGATGTGATTTAATAAGTATTGAAAGACAGAACAAAATAACTGTCATAACAATAGTACCCAATATAAAGTTCATAACGTTCCCCTAAAATAATATTAGCATTAATAGGTAAATTAGTCAAGAATATTATCAGGTTCAATATGTATGATTAGTTCTACTTCTGTCTTGAAATAATTTCCTAATACATTTTCTAAATGATGTGATAAATTATGTACATCTTCTACAGTCATATTTTTCGGAACAATAATATGCATATCAATATAAATAAGATTTTGATTTCCTCTGCTTCTAATTTTATGTACATCAATTATATCTTTATTTTCTTGATATATTAAGTTTGCTAATACTTCATTATCAATTATTTTACTATCTACTAATGTTGATGTAGTTTTTTTTAATATTTCATAACATGAGTAAAAAATAAATAAAGCAATGATTAAAGATAAAATTGGATCTATTATTGGTGGAAAACCTAAAACTATTAAAACAGTAACAATAATTACACCTAATGAAATAAGTAAATCACTTCTTGTATGGATTGAATCAGATATTAAAATATCACTTTTTAATTTCTTTCCTTTTTGATATTCATATATACTAATAAAAAGATTTATGAAGAATGATAAAATCAAAGGAATAATACTAATAAAGTTTACATTAGGATTAACCGGATTAAGAAACCAATTGATTGCTTGGTAAATTATTTTTAAGGTAATTATAAAAAGCATAATTCCTATTATCATACTAGCAATAGTTTCAAATTTTTGATGCCCGTAAGGATGTTTTTCATCAGGAGGTTTTGAAGCTATTTTTATTGCAATAAGACCGACAACATTAGAACTACTATCAGTTATTGCATGAAAACCATCAGCTGATAAGCTATTTAATTTATATATAAACCCTAAGATAATTTTTAATAGTGCAACTACTACATTGAGAATCAAAATTGAAAATAATACTCTTGAGATTTGTTTATACCTCATTTTTCACCTCAAAAAAAACCTGTAGTATATTCTACAGGTCTTTTTACCTGCATGATATTATATGCAGGTAGGTAATAGATGTTACATTAATAATGCTTTCAACATCCATACATGTTTTTGTAGTGATGCTTGAATACCAACGATAACGTCAGCTGTAACATCATCCGCTTCTTTTAAAGCATCCATTAATTCATCGTTAATTTGAGTAAAATCATTAATTGTTTCTTGAATCATTTGTTCTGCTGTTAAATTGTTACTTTAAGCTTCTTTAATTGTTGCATGTTCTAAAAATTCTTTTAATGTTGCTAGTGGAGTTTCACCTAGCATTAAAATTCTTTCCGCTACTTCGTCAAAATGTTCTGTTACTTCATCATAAAATTTTTCAAATAATTCATGATATTCATAAAATTTCTTTCCTTTTACAAACCAATGAAAATTATGAAGTTTTGTGTAAAGAACGCCAAAATTGGCTACTTGTTGATTTAATTTTTTTACTAGTTCTTTCATTCTATTTCCTCCTTACAATTATTATTATATAATATTAGAAATAAAATGCAATTAATATGCTTTTCTTAAACTTCTTTCGTATGCAGTGCTTTCATTTCCAATAACTCGTGGTGTTTTTAATATAATGAAATGGATGGCTAGTTCATATAATAATGAATTATCAATAATATCTTTACATTGCAACATTGAAATAGATTTTAATATTTTCTTTCCTAAATAAATGTTTTATTTAATAAAGTCAATCCTTCTTTATTACTTTCACACCATTGTCCGTTCCAACAATAACTTTACTACACATATTTAGAAAAAGTCCGTTTTCAAATACACCGATAGTATTATTTAGTTTATTATTTACTTCTTCGATATTAAAACCTTTACCTAAATGAAGGTCTATGATATAGTTTCCATTATCAGTAATAAAAGGCACATTATCTTTTGTTCTTAATACTGGGTTATAGTCTTGTAATTTCATAATTGTTTGCTTGTAGCCAAACTTAGCAATTTCTACTGGTAAAGGAAATACGCCAAGCTTATCAACAACTTTTGAATCATCAACAATAAATATTACTTTTTTTGAAATATTTGCAATTATCTTTTCTCTAAATAATGCTCCGCCACCACCTTTAATGGCATTAAAATTACTATCAACTTCATCTGCTCCATCGACATCTAAATCAAGGTATGTTACATCATCTATTGATAGTATCGGAATATTTAAACGCTTCGCATGATTTTCACTTTCGATTGATGTTGCAACGCACTTAATATCTAAACCTTCTTTTACAAGCCTTCCAATTTCTTCAATAAAATAATATACTGTTGATCCAGTACCCAAACCTAAAAGCATCCCCGCTTTTACATATTCACAAGCTTTTTTTGCTGCTATTTCTTTTTTATTCATTTCATTCTCCTTCTATATTCTATTATACAAAAAAAATTAAATATTGTAAATTTACTTCACAAACATTTTCTATTTTGTTATAATTATTATGAATTGAAAGAAGGTAGATTATGTATAGTTTTAAAAATGACTATAGTGAACTAGCTCATGAAAGTATTCTTGAGCTTCTAAACAAATACTCAAGTGAGCAAAACTCAGGATATGGACTAGATAGTCATTCAGAAAAAGCAAAAGAATTAATAAAAAAATATTTTGAAAAAGATGTTGCTATTGAGTTTTTGATCGGGGGAACAAGTTGCAACAAAATTGCAATATCACATCTATTAAGACCTTATGAAGCAGTTATTAGTGCTGATACTGGTCATATTAATGTTCATGAAGCAGGAGCGATTGAAGCAACAGGTCATAAAATTATTACCGTTCCTTCAAAAGATGGTAAGATTGAAGTATGTGATATTGAGAAAGCATTTTTAAGTCATTCAGGGGAACATATGGTTGTTCCGAAGATGGTTTATATTTCAAATTCAACTGAACTTGGCACCATTTATACAAAATCAGAACTAGAAAAAATATCTAAGTTTTGTAAGGAAAATGATTTATATTTTTATATTGATGGTGCAAGATTAGGCGCAGCTCTCACAGCAAATGAAAACGACCTTACCTTAAATGACATTAGTAACCTTTGTGATATGTTTTATATCGGAGGAACAAAAAATGGCGCACTTTTAGGTGAGGCACTAATTATTTGTAATGAAAAATTAAAAAAAGGCATTCGTAATAGTATTAAATTAAATGGGGGAATGCTTGCAAAGGGATTTTTAATTGGTATTCAATTTGAAGCTTTATTTACTGATGAATTATTTTTCACTCTAAGCAAGAAGGCTAATAAAATGGCTAAACTTCTTACCGATGGTCTTAAAGGTTTAGGTATTAAAATAGTCTATCCATCACCTACTAATCAACAGTTTGTAGAAGTGGATAATATGGCAATTAATAAACTTAGAGAAAAGTATCAATTTGAAGTTTGGGAAAAAGGAAATGAAAAATCAATTATTCGTCTTGTTACTTCATGGGCGACTACCCCTGAAGCTATTAAAAGTTTTATCGCTGATTTAAAGGCATCACTATGATGCTTTTTTTATTTAAAAAAGCACAGATGTGTAGTATAATAAATGTATTGAGGAGGATAAAATGATTTTTAGTAATAATTATAGCTCTTATCCATTTCCATCACGAAGAGTAACAGTCTTTTCAAAAAATGGAATGGTTGCTGCAGCACAACCATTAGGAGCACAAGCAGGTCTTGAAATATTAAAAAAAGGTGGAAATGCAGTTGATGCTGCAATTGCGACAGCTGCATGCCTCACGGTTGTGGAAGCAACAAGTAATGGTATTGGTGGAGATGCTTTCGCAATCGTTTGGATGAACGGAAAGATTCATGGTCTTAATGCTTCTGGTCCAGCACCAAAAGCATTAACTATTGATAAACTAAAAAGTATGGGAATTAATGAAATCCCAAGTTACGGTTTTATTCCTGTAACAGTTCCAGGGGTACCTAGTGCATGGATTGCTCTATCAAAAAGATTCGGTAAACTTCCATTTAAAGAAGTTTTAGCTCCAGCTATTAAATTTGCTCGTGAAGGTTATCCAATCAATCCAACGCTTGCATACTTTTGGAATAATGCATATAAAGTATATCAAAGCAAAACTAGTGGCGAGGAATTTGAAGAATGGTTTAAAACATTTGCACCTAATGGCAGAGCCCCAAAAGTAGGTGAAGTGTGGAGTTCCGAAAACCATGCTAAGACTTTAGAAATGTTAGCAGATACAGAGTGCAATTCTTTCTACAAAGGAGACATAGCAGATAAAATTGATGCTTTTTCAAGAAAGTATGGTGGCTTTATTAGAAAAAGCGATTTAGAAAATTATGAACCTGAATGGGTTATGCCACTTAAGGTTAATTATCGTGGATATGATGTTTGGGAACTTCCACCAAATGGTCAAGGAATGATTGCACTAGAAGCATTAAATATTCTTAAGAATTTTAACTTTAGAGAAACCAATAGCTCTTCCATCCATCTTCAAATAGAAGCTATGAAACTTGCATTTGCTGATGGTTTGAAACACATTACTGATCCAAGATTTGAAGACATACCAGTAAACAAACTTTTATCTGATGATTATGGTAAAGTGCAATCACAAAAAATAAAAGAAACAGCTCAAGACTATTCAATTAAACCCCAAACCGGAGGTACTGTTTATCTAGCAACCGCAGATAAAGATGGAAATATGGTTTCTTATATCCAAAGTAACTATATGGGATTTGGCTCAGGATTAGTAGTACCGGGAACAGGAATTGCTCTTCAAAATAGAGGACATACATTTTCTTTAAATCCAAAAGATGCTAATGCTTTAGCTCCTGGAAAAAGAACATATCATACAATTATTCCTGGGTTCTTATCACAAGGTAAAAATCCTATCGGTCCATTTGGAGTAATGGGTGGATTTATGCAACCACAAGGACATTTACAAGTTTTAATGAATACTATTGATTTTAAATTAAATCCACAAGCAGCAATTGATGCGCCAAGATGGTATTGGGTAAAAAATAAGAAAATAAAAGTTGAACAACATATGCCGAATTATATTGTTCATGAACTTGAAGCTATGGGACATGAAATAGAAATCGATCATAGTTTAGGCCTTTTTGGAAGAGGTCAAATAATTTGGCGCAATCCAGAAACTAAAGTATTATGTGGTGGATCTGAACCACGCACAGATGGTATGATAGCATTATACTAAAAAACAAGCGTTTGATTAATCAAGCGCTTGTTTCATCTTTATTATTATTTGGAATGTTATCCTTTGTTTTATGATAAGTAATTAATTTTTTAATACCGATATATGTATATTGT
>DUOT01000167.1 GCA_012838705.1 Acholeplasmataceae bacterium | reverse complement strand
TTATAAAGAAAAGTATTATTTATTTTAGCTTATTAAATTAACTTATATTTCAAAAATCCAAATTCATTTTTGTCACATACGTAACTTACTAATAATTTTGCTGTTTTCAAATATATAGCATCCACTATTTTAATATTAAAGTATCACCTTTAGTAAATAAAACTTTAATTCATTATGAATATTTAATCGCATTATAATTGAAATCACAATTTATAAATGTTATAATTAAGAAAAGGAGTGATAAATATGAGTAATGTTGATAAAAATGAATTAGTATTAAAAGTACTAAGAGAATCAGAAGAGCCATTAAAGGCTGGGGAAATTGCTGAAAAGGCTGGGCTTGACAAAAAAGATGTTGATAAAGCTATTAAAGATTTGAAAAAAGAAGACAAAATCGAATCACCAAAGAGATGTTTTTATACTGCAAAATAATAACAAAAAGAAATATCAATTAAGATATTTCTTTTTTTATTGTTATTTTTTTACACTATTAATAAACTCTACAACATCATTAAAAACTTCTTCTGGTATATGTTTTTCTTTTTGATACGCATTTAGATATGTTTCTCCTGTCCATCATCAAAACAATGATTTAATAATTCATATTCTTTATATACTATATTAGAACTATCCTTTAATATATTTTTATATAAATCTATAGTAGACTTAGGAACTTGAATATCAAGACCACCTTGCATTATTAATAATGGATGATTTTGGGATGCACTTTTAGTCTCTTCCTCAATATTAATTTTATTATAATTTACCCAATATTTTTGATATGCACCAAAGTATAAATATTTTTCTTGTCCAGGTACAACTTCTTCTAAATTCTTTATATATTTATATATTGGATATACTTCTTTATGATAATTTTCATCTTGTTCTTTTATTTGATCCATTAAAAGATCTAAAATATGTCTTGGTGTTCCTGCCATCATAATTGCACCATTAATACTAGGTTCTTCATTTAAGATTATTGGTGCTAATTGTCCACCTAGTGAATGACCTAAAATAAAAATATTATTAGAATCAATTCTTGAATCTTCTTTTAATAATTTAACTGCAGATAAAGCATCATATACAGTTTCATCATAAATAGTAAAGTCATAGTTTGTTGCGACTTCATTTAAATGTGTATATGTAACTTTATCATATCTAATAGATGCAATACCTTTATTAGCTAAACCTTCAGCTAAATCTTTAAATGGTTTTAATTTATTGACTGTTGAATCCATATCTAAAGGGCCAGACCCATGAACCATCACAACCGCAGGTACCTTTTCTTTTGTAATTGGTGTTGTTAACTTACCGTCCAGAGACAAGTTTCCAGTTGTAACCTCAATATCCTCGACAGTATATTTATACTCCCCATTTTCTTTGTTGCAACCTGAACCACAAAAACCGATAATAATGAATAGTATAATAATAAATAATTTTTTCATACCCCCCAAATTAAATATATATCTAAATAATACTTCTTTTTATACATAATATTTTGACATACCCCAACCCCTATTTCCAAATTAATTATAACTCATTTTCTTTGAAAAGAATATTTTAAAATTTATTTTCTTAATGCTTTTTATTATTCAAAATAAAAAACTCTTAAAATGGAATATGTTTATCGCAATATCCACTTTAAGAGTTTTAATCTAATATATTTAATTTCTCATTTTAAATCTTTTTAATCTTAATGCATTTAATAATACCGACACTGAACTAAAAGCCATTGCAGCAGCAGCAATCATTGGATTTAAAAGAATTTTAAAGGATGGATATAATAATCCTGCAGCAATCGGTATCCCAATAGTATTATAAGCAAAAGCCCAAAACAAGTTTTCTTTTATATTTCTAATTGTTTGTTTACTTAACTTAATTGCAGTTACAACATCATTTAATTCATTTTTCATTAGTACGATATCAGCTGATTCAAGAGCAACATCAGTCCCATTACCAATAGCTATACCAACGTCAGATTGTGCTAAGGCTGGAGCATCATTGATACCATCACCAACCATTGCAACAACTTTCCCTTGCTTTTGAATTTTTGCTACTTCTTGTGCTTTATCTTGCGGTAATACTTCTGCCAGTACATGATCGATTCCTACTTTATTTGCAATAGCCTCTGCTGTCTTTTTGTTATCACCTGTTATCATGACAACATCAATATCCATTTCTTTTAGTTTATTAATAGCAGATGCACTTTTTTCTTTTATTACATCGCTTACTGCAATAATACCAGAAAGAATATTGTCAATCACAATATACATTGGTGTTTTACCTTCTAAAGCAAACTCATTTGCTTTATTAAATAATGTATTATCTATATCTAATTCACTTAAAAGTTTATCATTACCTAAATATACTTTTTTATTATCAACTACTGCTTCAATTCCTTTACCTATATGGGCATTAAAGAAAGTCACATCTATTAACTCTAAATTTAACTCTAAAGCTTTATTTACTATTGCCTCACCTAAAGGATGTTCAGAACTTTTTTCGCATGAAGCTGCTATTTGTAGTAGCTTTTCTTCACTATATTTGCCGGTAGTAATAATATTTGTTACTTGCGGAGTTCCTTCTGTAATTGTTCCTGTTTTATCAAAAATAATCGTGTTGATTTTATATGCAGTTTCTAAAGGTTCTCCACCTTTTATTAATACACCTAATTCAGCACCTTTTCCTGTACCTACCATAATTGCTGTTGGTGTTGCTAACCCTAATGCACATGGACAAGCAATGACTAGTACTGAAGTAAAAATAGTAAGTGAGAATGTTAGATCTTTTGTTATCAACATCCATATTATAAATGCTAGAATTGCAATTACAATTACTACAGGAACAAAAAATCCTGAAATAATATCGGCGAGCTTCGCAATTGGTGCCTTTGAACCTTGTGCCTCTTCCACAAGCTTAATTATTTGTGCTAGTACTGTATCGCTTCCAACCTTTGTTGCTTTAAATGTTATTGAGCCATTTTTGTTAATGCTTGCACCAATAACATTATCACCAACATTTTTCTCTACTGGAATACTTTCTCCAGTTAACATCGATTCATCCACTGATGTTCTTCCAGATACTACTACTCCATCAACAGGTATCTTTTCACCAGGCTTAACAATAATCAAATCACCAACGATAACTTCACTAATTGGTATTTCTAACTCAACATTATTACGAATAACAAGAGCTGTTTTCGGTGCTAAACCAATTAACTTTTTGATTGCGGAAGAGGTTCTTCCTTTAGTTATTGATTCCAAAAATTTCCCAAGCATTATTAGCGTAATTATGACACCTATTGATTCAAAGTATAATTGATGGACATAATCATGATTACCACCAACTATTTTAATTATCGCATATATACCATATAAAAATCCCGCACTTGTGCTTATTGCAATTAATGAATCCATATTTGGCGATTTAGAAAATAAATTTTTATAGCCATTTGTATAAAACTTATAACCCGCTATCATTGTTGGGATTGTTAAGGCAAGTTGCGTTAAAGCAAAATTTAATGAATTTATATCAGGGTTAATAACACTTGGAAGTTTTATTCCAATCATATGTCCCATCGAAATAATAAATAACGGAATAGTAAAGGCTAATGATATAATTAATTTTATGAATAATCTTTTTCTTGCTACTTCTTGATAATCTACATCATTTTCAATAACATCTAATGCTTCATATCCTGCATCTTTAACTACTTTTTTAATTTGATCTAAATTTAGAACACTTTCATCAAATACGACACTTGCTTTTTCTGTAGCGAGATTAACACTTACACGTTTAATACCATCTAAACTTTTTATACTTTTTTCTACCCTATTTACACACGCCGCACAAGTCATTCCTTTAATAGGAATTATTAATTCTTTTGTCTTTACATCTTTTATATCATAACCAATTTTGGATATCGCATTTTTTATATTATCAAATGATATTTTACTATCATCAAAAGTCACATTTAATTTTTCAGTTGCAAGATTGACATTTGCATCTTTAACACCTTCAAGTTTTGCAACTTCTTTTTCGACTCTATTTGCGCATGATGCACACGTCATACCAAAAACGTCATATGTTTCTTTTTTCAATATTTCACCTACTTCTTTATTTTATTTTACCCAATATTAATATAATCTTGAAAATGAATTTATTACTTCATCTATTATTTCATCATTCCCTTTTATTAATTCATCTTTAACACAAGATTTCATATGATTATTTAATATTAATCTTCCCAAACTTTTTACTGAATTTGCAACTGCGGAAATTTGAATTAATATATCATCGCAATAACTATCTTTTTCAACCATATTTTTTATTCCTCGCAATTGTCCTTCAATTCTATTTATTCTATTAATTATTTTCTTTTTTTCATTATCATGACGATGCGTTCGTTTGTTTTCCACTCTCTCACCCCTTTTAGTTATATATAATATTATATACCCTATGGGGTATAATGTCAAGCAAAATAAAAAAAGGCTATTTAGCCTTTTCTCCCCACTCCCTGTAATAATTAATATAATCATCCGCAGTAGCTTTATTATGATGTAGTAAATTAATAGCATCACGATATTGACCTAGCAATTCAAGCCACCTTTTGTTCAGTTTGTGGATTTGATTTATTTCTTGTAACTCAATATAATTTTCTGATAAACAAATAACTGCTAAAGCAAGTTTTGCAACTCTTTCATTTGCCTCTTCCGCATTTCTTTTAATTGAAAGAAGATCTTTCTCTTTTTCTTGCCATTTTGCATAAAACTTTTTCTTCTCAATAAATAAATATAAAGGATATGCAGAGAATATAAAAATTAGAAATCCAACAATAATACTACCTGTTAATACGATATCGCGATCAAATTCTTTTCGAAGTAGTAAAAGAATAAAAATATATCCTAGAAAAATATAAAGCCATAAAAACAAAAATTTGTTAGATTTTTTCTTAAGCCTATAATATTTATCTACGAAAAAACTTTTTATTTTCTTTTCTTCGTTAATAAACTTTTCACGATATTGATCGCGCAAATACATTTCTTTTTGTAATTTTTCACCACCAATAATTTTCATCTTGTTTCATATACCTTTCTGATAAAATATTTTATTAGATCATATGGTGAAGTAAATACATTCTTTACATGATCAAGAAATGTTTTTTGATATGGTAGTAATAAGTAATATGTTGAAAGAATTAATACAATAAGCATAAAAAATATGCTTAAATATATATTTCCTTTTTTCAGAATAAATCTAGTTATCCCCATAGCAACAAGCATACTAGGGAAAATATATGATAAGACGGTAGTGAGAATAATTACATCTTCACTCGTCTTTCTTACAACTGCAAAATAAAGTATCCCCATAATTATTACCCCTGTAATGATTAAAAAAGTCGCAAAGGAATATGCTTTGTTTTTCACTGGGATTACCGGTAAATCAATTAACGGTAAACTATCTAAATCGATTATAGGGTCTGGTGTATTTTCTAGCAAATCAAAGTAATACTTTATTTTTGTCCCTTCTACAATATTTCTTGTAATAAAATTTTTAATATCTTCAATATCAAATACTTTTTTATACTTTATTAAATGATAAAGTATTTCATTTAAATCATTATTTGAAATATCATTAGCTTCTTTCAAAAATATTTTCATGTTACTTTTACTTCCTTGAAGTAATTCTGAGTAACTTTTAAAATATTTTCCTAATATGTTTTCGCTATCAATTTCTAAAAGTTTTTCTGAAGCATTTAATATTAATGTAGATTCATTAACTCTACTAGCAACTAGTAAATCTCTTCTTGCTTTGTAGTAGGGATCAACAGTAAGATTTTTTACTTCTTCATAACATTCAGGACAAATTATAGCATTACTTCTTATATTTTTATAACAATGAGGACATTTTATTTTTTTCATATTAACCACACATTCAAAAAGAACTTATGTAAAACATAAATTCTTTTAAATTTATTTATTCGCTTTATTTTCTGATCCAAATACTTTGATTTTTGTTCTAACTGCTTCCGCAATACCTTTTGCTGCAGGGCCTATGATTTTACGAGGATCATATACCTTATCATCCTTTGCAAGTAGTTCACGTAATTCTCTTGCAAATGCTTGTTGGCATTCAGTATTAACATTTATTTTAGCAGTACCACAACTAATTGCTCTTTGGATTTTCTCATCAGGAATTCCTGTTCCGCCATGAAGAACTAATGGTACGTTTGTTGCATTTTTAATTTCTTCCATTTCTTTAAAGCCAAGTTTAGGTTCACCTTTATATGGACCATGAACACTACCTAATGCTGGTGCTAAGAAATCAACTTTTGTTTCATTAACTAAACGAACACATTCATCTTTATCAGCATAAATAATACTTTCACCAATTACGTCGTCTTCTTGCCCACCAACAGTACCTAATTCAGCTTCAACACTAACATTTCGTGCATGCGCATAATCAACTACTTCTTTTGTTACTCTAATGTTTTCTTCTAAAGGATGTTTAGAAGCATCTATCATTACTGAAGTAAATCCAGCGTCAATTGCCTTTTTACAAGATTCAAAACTTGAACCATGGTCTAGATGAATTGCAACATCAACTGTAATATTTAAGTCTTCTAATAAACCTTTAACCATGCCAACTACAGTTTTGTATCCACCCATATAACGAGCAGCACCTTCACTAACACCAAGAATAACTGGAGAATTCATTTCCTCCGCAACAGTTAAAATTGTTTTAGTCCATTCAAGATTGTTAATATTGAATTGACCAACTGCATACTTCTCATCTTTTGCTTTATTAAGCATTGCAGTCATATTAACTAACATTTTCAATTCCTCCTTGTTTTTTTACTTTTATATTTTTCTAGTAAAGCAGCATTACTAATCTTATGCTCATCAACTTTTTGACTTTTATTTTCAATCATTTTTGATAATGGAATTGCAAGTAGAAGCATTATTAAAGCAATAGCTAGAAAAATAATAGCAACAATATTTAATTTGTCTAATAATGTTCCTTCAATATCTTTCGCATTAAATATTCTATCAAACAAACGAACAACATAATAAAGGATTGCAAGTCCAGCAAATACACCACTTATGCTATACCAAATTTTTAATGTTTTTGAATTCACAATATCCTCCTATATTTCTAATAAATAATATCCAATTCCGATAACTCCATTACCTATATGTGCGCCTACTGCTGGTGTTATCATATGAATTTCAGTACTAACAATATTGTCAAAGATAAAATATTCAGCAAGTTTCTTTGCATCTTCTTCACGACCAGAATGAATGATAAATAATTGAACCTTTTTCGCTTTTTCGATTTCAGAATATACTAAATCAATCATTCTTTCTACTGCTCTACGATGCGTCTTTACTTTTTCAAAAGAAACAATTCTTCCATCCTTAGTAATTTCTAATATTGGTTTAATTCTAAGTATTGTTCCTACATATGCTGCTGCACCACTTAATCTACCATTTTTCATTAAATATTTTAAATCATCAACAACAAAATATGCATGAGAATGATCTATTAAAAATTGTGAACGGTTAATAATTTCCTCAACACTCTTTCCTTGATCAGCCATTTCCTTAGCTACTACTGCTAAGTATCCTTGCATATACGTTGCTGTTTTTGTATTCACAACATGAATATTTATTTTACCCTCATATTCATCTTTTAAAGTTTCAACCATTTGCCCGATTGAACTTAATTCATATGAAATTGAATACATTATTACATCTGTATAACCTTGAACTATTAATTTGTCAAGTAAGTCCATTGCTTCTCCAACTGTTGGGGCACTTGTTGATGGGATTATATTTTCCTCACTTATACGTTTATAGAAAACGTCAGCTGTAATATCAATACCATCTACTAAATGTTCATCTCCAAAATTAATAATTGATCTTAATACTGGAATACCAGGATCTCTTCCTATATAATCTAATCCTGCATTAACATCGGAAATAATTGCAACTTTTCCCATAATTCCCTCCTCTTTCTAGTATTATATCATAATTTACCCTATGAATACAATACAAAATCAAAAAAAGCACTATAGAATAGTGCTTAAGCTTCTAAATACTTTGAAATAAAGGTTGCTGCAGAATCAGCCATTACTTTTTCGATATCAGCAATTTCATCTTCACCAACAACAATTACTGATCCGATAACGTCACCGTACACTACAATTGGCTTTAATACCGCTGCAGATTTAATTATTAAGTTTTCAGTAACTTCAAGATTATCGTTTCTCGCAAATAATTGCGTTGTTCTTCTTTGGATTTTTTCGTCAAGTCGTAAATCTATTTTCTTCCCGATAATATCTTTTCTAAAGCCACCAGCAGCAGCAATTACTTTTTCATTATCAGTAACTATAACTTCTTTTTTACTTGATGTATGAATTGCATCAACTAATTGTGTAACAAATGTGTTAACTGATTCTACTGGAGAGTATTTCTTTAAAATAATTGAATCAGTGCCATCAGCATAGATTTCTAAAGAATCCCCTTCCCTTATACGTAGACTTCTTCTGATTTCCTTAGGTATTACTATTCGTCCTAAATCATCAATTCGTCTTACAACACCTGTAGCTTTCATTTTTTTCACCTCACTATATATTATTTTACAAATTGCTTAATTATATACTAATCTTTCCAGTAGTCTAATTATTTTTCTAATCCATGTTTTATCATTTTTTTCTTTATCTAGATACATATGAATTCGTTTATGTTTGTATTCAAAACTAAACTTTTTAGAAATTTCGTATGCCTTTCTGAACAATATTGATCCATCAATTATTGCACTTGTCTTTTCTGAAAAGATAATCTCAACAATCTTATTAGCCTCTTTAATTTCTACAACATCTAGTTTTGCTAATAAGCTTTCCATATATTTTTCTTCAATATAAAGTTTTATTTCTGTAGTTAATTTCCCAAACCGGTCTGTTAATTCTGCTACGACTCTTTCTTTTTCTTCTCGATTATCAATACTTGCAATTTCCCTATGGATATAAATTTTTATATCATCATCGGAAACATAAGTATTACTTACATGTTTGCTAACCTCCACATTATATGATTTCTTTTGTAACTTCGTTTCAGTTTGAGTACCTTTGAGCTTATTAATCGCTTCACTTAGAAGCTTCATATACATATCAAGACCAATACTATCAATAAATCCGGATTGCTCACGACCTAAAATGTCTCCAGCACCACGGATTGCCAAGTCACGAACTGCTATTTTGTATCCACTTCCCAATGTTGTAAATTCCTTTATTGCATTTAATCTTTTTCCTCCTGCTTCAGTAAGTACTTTATTTTCTTCATACATAAAGTATGCGTAAGAGACTCGATTGCTTCTGCCTACCCGGCCACGAATTTGGTACATTTGAGCAAGACCTAATCTATCAGCCATATCTACAATTAATGTATTAGTATTAGGAATATCAATACCAGTTTCAATTATCGTTGTACACAATAATACATCATACTCATAGTCGATAAATGCTTGAATCGCATCTTCTAATTCATCTTTATCCATTCTTCCATGAGCTCTTAATATTCCAGCTTCAGGAACAAGTCTTTTTAGGCGACGATAAACTTTATCTAAATCAGATATGCGATTGTGTAAATAAAATACTTGACCTCCACGACTAATTTCACGATAGATTGCTTCTCTAATTATCGTATCGTTTTCCTCCAATACATATGTTTGAACAGGATAACGATTTTGCGGAGGAGTTTCGATTAAACTCAATTGCCTAACACCCATTATTGCCATTTGCAATGTTCGTGGAATTGGAGTAGCAGTAAGAGTTAAGACATTTACATTATGTTTTAATTTCTTAATTTTCTCTTTATGAACAACACCAAATCTTTGTTCTTCATCGACAATTAATAAACCCAAATCACGATAAAAAATTTCATCATTTAGTAATCTATGGGTTCCGATAACAATATCAACATCCCCAGTTTTTAAGCCTTTAATAATTTCACTTTGTGCGGATTGGGGAACTAAGCGATTTAAAAGACCTACCCTTACACCATAACGCTCAAATCGTTCTTTAAACGTATAGTAATGTTGTCTTGATAAAATCGTTGTCGGTGCTAAATATGCAACTTGTTTACCATTAAGAACAGTTTTCATTGCAATCCTCATGGCAATTTCGGTTTTACCATATCCGACATCTCCACACACAAGCCTATCGACAATAACGCCATTTTCCATATCCTTTTTTATTTCTGCCGTTGTTTTTATTTGGTCAGGCGTTTCTATAAACTCAAAATCGTTTTCAAATTGAATTTGGATTTCATTATCAGGTTCATAAACAAAACCCTTTTGTTCTTCACGTAACGCTTGGGTTTCAATTAATTCCCGAGCAATACTTTCAAGCTTTTTCTTAATCCTATTTTTGCGCTTTTCCCACTCTTTTGTTCCGACAGAAGTAAGTTTTGGAACACTTCCTTCAGTACCTTGATACTTTTCAAGTAAATTAATATTTTCTACAGGAATATATAGTTCCATATTTTCATATTGCAACATTATATAGTCATTTTTAATGTCCTGAAGTGTTACAGTTTTAATTCCTAAGTAACGACCAATACCATAATCAAAATGAACTACAAAATCCCCAGGTTGCAAATCATCTTTTGTTGTTATTGGGACTGTATTTTGAAAAGCACTACGATACTTAGCTTTTCGATATCGCATTTTTTTGAAAATATTATTTTCACTTAATACTTCAATAGAATTAATAAATCCAAAACCAATCGGATTATCACAAATTATTAAATTTACATGTGATGTTTTTAGTTCTCTTATATTATTACAAATATTGACATTAATATTATTACTATTTAAAATTTCTTCCATTAATCCTAGTTTATCAAAAGAACTAAATAGTATTATAAATGTTTTTTTCGGATTAGCTTTTAAATCCTCAATAAAATTTTTTATATCGTTTTGATAGTCAACTACTTCATATCCATCTATATCAAGAATATTTGTTAGCTTTATATTCAAAGTTTGTTTGAAAACATTTAGAAAGATTTTTTTATCAACTTTATGATATATATCATAAAAATCTGAAAAATATCTTAAATTTAAACCTTCTGGAATATCTCTTGATTTTAAGAATTCATGAAGTTCATAAATTGTTTTATTATAGTTTTCTTCAATTCGTTTTATTTCTTCATAAATAACAATTTTTTCATCTAAATAATTTAATATTATTTGAGGGCTATCTGTAAAGTAATTAATATATTTTTGAAGCCTTTCTAGATTATTATAGTTTCTTATATCCTCTAGATCTTTTTCAAACATATCAATATTACTACATTTTGCCTTTATTTGCAAGATTATTTTTTCTGGGTCAGAATATATTAATTCATTAATAGGATAAACTTTACATGAATTTATTTTATTTATTGATAATTGAGTTTCGGGATCAAAAGTTTTAATATAATCAATTTCATCGTCAAACAAATCAATACGATAAGGTTTATCACTATTAATTGGATAAATATCAATGATTTCACCACGAATACTAAATTCACCAACATCAGAAGTAAGGGGAACTTTTTTATAACCACTAGCAACTAATTTCTTTATTATTGTTTCGTGATCTATATTTTTTCCTACTTCGAATTCCAAAATATGTGATTTTATTTCCTCAAGAGGAAGAAGAAGTCTTGTTACTGCTGTAATATGAGTTACAATTATTTTCTTTTCATTATTAATAATTGCATTAATTGCATGAAGTCTTTCAAATTTAAATTCGCGGCTTATAGCTAAAAGCTCAGCAGCAACAATTTCTTCAGTAACATAAAATACTACATTTTCATAACCAGCTAGTTCACATAAATTTTCATATGCTTTTGTTGCTTGATATAAGTTGCTTGTTATATAAAATACAAAACTATCAGTTTCAAGAAAAGTTAAGAGGGTGAGAAGATAATTATGATTAGGTGATGTGTTACTGACTAGTAAATCGTATTGATTATTTGTAATTATTTCTTGATACTTTTTTACTTTTTGTTCTAATTTAAAGATGTCAATAATATTCATTTAGTTATTACCCACCCCTTTAATTACTTGGTGCATTGTATTTATTCATCATGATGTCAAAGCTTTCCTTAGCAAAGTCAGTAATTATTTCAGGGGCTTTATCTAAAACTAAATCAATGGCAATTTTTTCATCTTTTGTAAAGTTACTTAATACATAATCAATTGTATTTTTACCTTTAGAAATT
>DUOT01000015.1 GCA_012838705.1 Acholeplasmataceae bacterium | reverse complement strand
TTTCATTACTGCTATTGGTAATGATCAAGAAGGCAAGAATTTAAAAACTGCTTTAGAAAGGGTAAATGTAAAAGTGTTGCATCCAATGTCTAATGGCACGCAACCACGTTATCTTGCAATCCATGATTCAAGAGGAGATATGATTATTGCAGTTAGTGATATGGAATTATTGCAAAGTATTACTTCTGACTATATAAATCAAGTAGATATATTAAAAGACTATAAGCACCTTGTTTTAGATACTAATGTCAGTGATGAAGTAATAAAATATATTTTTGAAAATTTCAATGGAAAAATTTATGTAGATGCTATCAGCACAACAAAAGCTTTAAAAATCAAACCATATCTTAATAAAATATATTTATTAAAATGTAATATTCTCGAAGCAAAAGCATTAGGAGGAAAATTAGAAGGAAAAGAATTACTTGAAAAACTTAAAAGTTTTGGAACTCAAAATATCGTTATAACTAGTGGTGCAGGAAATATTTTATATCAGGCTCATGATGATAGTGGCACTGTAAAGGTTGATAAAATTAAAAATATTGTCAACACTACTGGAGCTGGAGATGCAATGGCTTCGGGAATCATTTATGGAATGATAAATAACCTTTATCTTAAAGAATCTATCGAAATAGGGAAAAAACTATCAAAATTAAGTTTAATGTCGAAAGATGCAGTAAGCAGTGAAATCAGTAAAAATTTAGGTCTTAAATGAGAAGACCTTTTTTTGTTATCATAAAAGGTCGTTTTTTGTTTGATATATTTTTCTATTTATGGTATAATTTTTTTTGTATTCGGAGGTGCTACTGTGTTATTTGGCAAGACAGTTAACAAATATTATATTAAATATGGATTCTTTTTTATTTTAGGAATTCTCGCTTTATTATTTGTTGACTATTTTCAACTAGAGATACCGAAAATATTTGGTGAGATAGTAGACGGACTAAAAGATAAGTCACTTTCTCAAGCGGACCTTACTGATTATATGTTTTATATGGGAATTATTTTAATCGTAATGGTTGTTGGGAGATTTTTATGGAGAATTTCCATTTTTGGAAATGGGATTAGAATTGAGGCTGATCTAAGAGATCGCATGTTTCAGCATTCGGAAAGGTTATCGCAAAGATTTTATCAACTAAATAAGACTGGAGCATTAATGGCATTATATACTAACGATTTAGGAGCTATTCGTAGTGCCTTTGGATTTGGTTTTGTAATGCTTGTCGATACAATCTTTCTTGGAATTATGGCATTTTATAAAATGTGGAGATTAGATCCGATTCTTACATTAATATGTTTAGTTCCACTTATTTTAATTGCGTTGAGTGGAAGCGTTATCGGTCGTTATATGCGTCAAAAATTCCGACTTCGCCAAGAATCATATGCTGCTTTATCAGACTTTACTCAAGAAAGTTTTTCTGGAATAAGCGTAATAAAAGCATTTGTAAAGGAAGGAAAAGAGTTACTAGCATTTAGATATAAAAACAAAGATTACAGAGATAAAAATATTGAGTTTGTGAAGGCTTCAACACTACTAAATATTTTAGTTGGAGCATTAGTTGGCTCAGTAAATATTATCATTATTACTTATGGAGGGTATCTAGTATCTAAAGGTGCTGAAGTCGGTGGTAGTGTTCTAACAATTGGTAAATTATTAGAATTCAATTTATTATTTGGAAGTTTAATATGGCCAATGATGGCTATTGGAAGATTAATAGATTTAAAGAGCCAAGCAAGTGCATCCCTTAAACGTATTGATGGACTTTTATCAGAAAAAGTAGAAATTGAAGATAGTGATGATGTTATCGAAAACCATGAAATTGAAGGTAAAATAACATTTAATCATCTTAATTTTAAGTATCCTGATAGTGAGAAATTAGTATTATCTAATATTACATTTACAATTGAAAAAGGGGAAAGTGTTGGAATCGTAGGAAGAACCGGAAGTGGAAAGACAACATTAGTTGATTTATTATTAAGACTTTATAATCTTAATGAAGGAGAACTATTAATTGATGATATCGATATTATGAAACTTCCATTCCGAAAAGTTCGAGAAGCTATTGCTTATGTTCCTCAAGACAATTTTTTATTTAGCGATACAATAAAAAACAATATTGGGTTTTATGCTGAAAAGACAAGTGATGAAAAAATTATTGAAGCGGCTAAAAATGCTGATATTGATGAAAATATTCAATCTTTTACCTATGGTTATGAAACAATTTTAGGAGAGAGAGGAGTAACTGTATCCGGTGGTCAAAAGCAAAGAATATCGATAGCGCGAGCATTAATAAAAGATTCACAAATACTAATTCTAGATGATTCAGTATCTGCTGTTGATACAAAAACAGAAGAAACAATTTTAAATAACCTTTCAAGAATAAGAAAAGGGAAAACAACAATTATTATTGCTCACCGCATTTCAACAATCCAATCACTTGATAAAATTGTATTAATTGATGATGGAAAAATCGTTGATGTTGGAACTCATGAGGAATTACTTGGAAGATGTAATCTATATCAAAAGATGGTTGAATTACAAAAACTCGAAGAAGAAATTGTAGGTGAAAAATAATGCGAAGAGAAAGAGATGCAAGTGTAAATAGTTATACAGATATGGAATTAATAAGAAGACTTTTTGCGTATTTTAAACCTCAAATGAAAAGATTTAGTATAGCATTTTTCGTAATGATAGTTTCCGTCGGGTTAGATTTACTTTTACCATACCTTTCTGGTAGAGCAATTTGGCATCTAGGACAATCTATAATTGAGTTTAATAAAGTATTAATATTAATTGGTATTTATGGAGTATGTCTTGCTTTAACTTATGTCATACAATATTTTCAAACGATGACATTACAAAGGGCAGGACAAGACATTATTTTTAATTTACGGGAAGAAGTTTTTACTCATATCGAAAAGTTATCGATTAATCAATTAAATGCTGTTCCAGTAGGGAAAATGGTAACACGTGTTACTAGTGATACAAACACATTAAATGAATTATTTACTAGTTTATTAATTAACTTAATTCGAAACATTCTCACAATGATTGGTGTTATTATTGCAATGTTTTTAATAAATGTGAAGCTCACATTAATAGTTCTAGCAGTTACACCATTTGTGTTTATCTTTTCAATTATCTTTAGAAAGTTTTCACGTAGAGCATATCGTGAAGTACGTTTGAATGTATCAAATATTAATGCGTTCCTTGCGGAAAACTTATCAGGAATGAAAATAACCCAAATCTTTAATCAAGAAAGTAAGAAATTACACGAATTCCGTAAGCGTAATAATGATTTAAAACATTCTTCTTTCAAACAAATGTTTATCTTTGGGATTTTCCGTCCATCCATTTATGGACTTAATTTACTAACGATTATGTTAGTATTATGGTTTGGATCTATAGATGCATTAACGGTTGGAATTATTACCTTTGATATTATTTATATTTTCTATCGATATATTGGTAGACTTTTCAATCCAATCCAACAATTAGCTCAAGAATTTGATGTTCTACAATCTGCATTTGCATCAAGTGAAAGAATCTTTACTGTCCTTGATACAAAACCAGAGATTGTTGATAGCCCTGGTGCGATTGAACTTGAAAATATTAAAGGTGAAATTGAGTTCCGTAATGTTTGGTTCCGTTATATTCCTGAAGAATGGGTATTGAAAAATGTATCGTTTAAAATTCCAGCAGAAAGTAGTGTTGCTTTTGTAGGGGCAACTGGTAGTGGTAAAACAACAATCTTATCTTTAATTGTTCGGAATTATGATATTGACAAAGGACAAATATTAATTGATGGAATTGATATTAAAAACATAAAAATATCATCACTACGAAAACATATCGGACAAATGCTTCAAGATGTTTTCCTCTTTAGTGGAACAATATTTTCAAATATTCAAATGCGTGATGAAAATATTACTATAGAGGATGTAAAAGCTGCGTGTAAATATGTTAATGCTGATAAATTTATTGATAAACTAGAACAAGGTTATATGGAGCCTGTCCGTGAACGAGGTAATAATTTCTCTGCTGGTCAAAGACAATTATTATCATTTGCAAGGACAATTGTACATAAGCCTAAAGTGATGATTCTTGATGAAGCAACTGCAAATATTGATACAGAAACAGAATTATTAATACAAGATTCATTAGAAAAAATGATGAATATTGGAACTATGATTATGGTTGCGCACCGCCTTTCCACAATCCAACATGCAGATAATATAATTGTTCTGCAGAAGGGAGAAATAATAGAGCAAGGAAATCATCAAGAATTATTAAAGAAAAGAGGGCATTATTATAAACTTTATCGCCTTCAATATGAACAAGAAAAATAGTGGAAAAAATATTAATTATAAAGTATAATTAATATGAAGGAGAAAAGTATGAAAAAAGGCGTAATTATATTACTGATAATATTTTTATTATTTGGTTTTGTTGGCTGTAAGAACGATGAGAAGGAAACAATTAGTCAATTTGACGTTGATAATGTCAATGAACTAATTGAATTAATTCCTGATGAAATTACAGAGTCAAATCGTGAATTAATTGAAACAATTAGAGCTCAATATGATAAATTAAATGATTTAGAAAAAGCTTTAATTGTAAATTATGAAAAGTTAGAATATGCTGAATCGGTATTAAAAAGTATAGATGAAGAAAATGCAAGAATTGAAGCAGAAACTAAAAGAATAAAAACAATTCTTGAAGGATATGAAGAAGAGTTAGATGAAGTAATACCTGAAAAGGTAAATGATAATATTGAACTTCCTAGTGAATTCGAAGCAGAAGAGGGAAGGATTATTGTAATTTGGAAGACTAGCGATCCTTTTACTTTCTCACATTCAGGGGTTGTAATTCCTGGACGTAAGGATATTGAAGTTAATATTACAACTGAGTTAAGATATGTACCTGAAGATCCAACTCTTCCAAGAGATGTTGTGCATGTATACCAACAAAAAGTAATTGTTGAGGCACTTGAATTTGAACCTCTACCAGAAAAGGATATTGTATTTGCATATGCTTATAATGGTAATGGTTTTAATGATCTTGCAATTGAAACAATCGATGTAGTTAATCATGCATTTTCATCAGTTGTTAATGGTACTGTTTCTGTTGGTGGTTCAGGACGTTCGCAACTTCTTGAATTAAGAAAAAAAGGTGTACGTGTAAGTCTATGTATTGGTGGATACAAGGAAGGGTCAATTCCATTTAGTGAAGCTGCATCAACAGAATTAGGTAGATTAAAACTTGCGCAATCAATAGTCCAAGCAATTGAAAAGTATCATTTTGATGGTGTTGATATTGACTGGGAATACCCTGGATATGATGCTGCTCCGGGAATTTCAGCTGAGCAAGATAAACAAAATTACACTGCATTTATTCAAGTATTAAGACGTCTTGTAAAAAATGCAAATGAAGACTATTTAGTTACTGCAGCAATCCCAGGAGGTCCATATAATACTCCTCGATTTGAATTAGGTAAACTAAATAATTATCTAGATTATTTCCTTGTAATGACGTATGATTTACATGCTCAAACGCATACTTCACATCATACAGCATTACATCCATCTTCATTTACAAGTGGTGGATGTTCAATTTCAGAAACAATAAAATATTATACTGACCGCAATGTATCTAAAGAGAAGATTGTTGTTGGAGCTGCATTCTATGGTCGTCTCTTTGAAAAAAAATATGAAGGTAATCCATTGCCTTATCCTAGTGGAGTTGCGGAATATCGATCTTCAATTAATTATAAACACATTAAAGATAATTACTTAAGTAAAATCGAAACTGGAGAAGTAATTAGATTTTGGGATGATCAAGCTAAAGCCCCTTATGTATATAATAAAGTAACTAATGTCTTTATTACTTATGATGATCCCGAATCAATTCGTTATAAAATTGAATATATAAAAGATGAGGGACTAGCTGGAATTATGTTCTGGGAATTTAGTCAAGATAATGGGGAATTACTTGGGGCAATAAATGAACATATGTGAAAAGGAAAGTGCTTATGAGAAAATTTTTACTACTTGTGTTTCTACTCCTTTTAGTTGGTTGTAGTGATAAAACAAATCCAGTAGAAAAGGATATAATTATTCCAGATAGAATTGAAATTGTTAATCTTTCTGGAAATAACGAAATTACTGTTGGAGAAAATACAATTTCATTAGAATTTGTAACTTATCCAACTAGTGCATCACAAGATATTATATGGTCATCATCTGATGATCTTATCGCAACAGTTGATGATGAAGGTGTTGTAACAGGTATTGATAATGGAACAGTTATAATTAAAGCTGCATCAGCTCACGATGAAACTGTTTATGATGAATATGAAATAATCGTCTATAATGATTTACCTAGTTATGAGACGATTGAAGAAATAATTAGTTTTTTAGAAGATACAATTCCAAGTGAAGCTACGACTGGAGATCTTAATATTCCATTTTTCTATGATGGTAATATTAGACTTACTTGGAGTAGTTCTGATGAAAATACGATAAGTCGTATTGGAAAAGTTTCTTCCGCAAAAACCGACAAAGATGTTACTTTAGAAGCAACATTTAAAGTTGGAAGAATACAAGGTAAGTTTACAAAAACTATTCATGTTCCTCGTTACGAATTAAAATCACGTGATGAAAAAAAACTAACATTTACATATTTATATGATTCATGGGGATATAATGGAATCCGAGAAGGTGATTTAGATAAAATTGACGTTATAAATCTATCTTTTGGTGGAATTGTAAATGGGAAATTAAGTGTAAGTGGAATGCCTAATCGTGCGCAGATTGTTAACGAGGCACACGAAGCTGGAACTAGGGTAGTTCTAGCAATCGGAGGTTGGGGTGTTGACGGATTCAGTCAAGCAGTACGAACAAAAGCATCAAGAAAGATATTTATTGATTCTATAATTGAAGGAATCGAGAAATATCGCTTTGATGGTATTGATATTGATTGGGAATATCCAACTTCTACTGCTAGTGGATTAATTGAAGCTCATCCTTCAGATAAAGTAAATCTAACATATTTTATGGAAGATTTACGAGCTGCAATGGATAAAGTTGATGAAGATTTAATTTTAAGTATTGCTGTTGCAGCTGGATCATGGGCAGCTGACAATTACTATGAAGTAAGCAAGTTAAATAATATTATTGACTTCATGCATGTTATGACTTATGACATGGTAGACTATGGAACGCCTATAACTACACATCACACAAATTTATATACTTCACAATATAAGACTGGATCAAGTGCAGATTTAGCTGTAAAGGCTTATATAAACCGTGGAATGGATAGTGAAAAAGTAATAATGGGTGTTGCTTTTTATGGCCATACATTTGTTACTACAGATAATAATGGCAACGGAATGGGTAAAAATACCGTTAAAGAAGGAAACGCCTTTAAACATAGTTCAATAACATATAAAAATCTTGTAAACAATTATTTAAACAATCCTTTATATAAGGTTTACTATGATGAAACTGCGAAAGCATATTGGCTTTTTGGAGATAGTTTCTTTATTAGTTATGAATCTCCAGAATCAATTGCAGAGAAAGCTAAGTATGCAATTAATAATAACTTAGGTGGCTTAATGGTATGGGAATATAATCAAGATGATGAAGCAAGCACACTTTTAAATGCTATTTATAATAATTTATATAAATAGAAAAAAATTAATAAGAGAGGTAGTAAATGATTAATTTAAAACCACTAAAAGAAAAAATGGTCTTTACTTATTTATATGACCGTTTATTTACAGGTTATCGTAAAGACGATTTAAAACGAATTGATGTTATTAATTATTCGTTTGGTGTTGTTGAGGATGGAAAGGTAAGCCTTTCAAGACTTAAAAACATTGAAGAAGTTATTGGTGGTGCTCATGCGGAAGGTGTGAGAGTAGTTTTATCTATTGGTGGATGGGGTGCTGGAGGTTTTAGTGAAGCTGTAAGTACACCTGAAAGTAGAACTACATTTGTTAAGTCGATTGTAGAAGCGGTAGAAAAGCATCATTTTGATGGTGTTGATATGGACTGGGAATATCCAACAACTAGTGTTGCAGGCATATCATCAGCACCTGAAGATCGTGAAAACTTTACGCTTTTCATGGAAGAATTAAGAAAAGCATTAAATGATTTAGATGAAAACTTACTTCTAACAATTGCTGTTCCAGCAAGTAATTTTAATACTTATTATGAAATTGCTAAGTTAAATCCATTACTTGATTATCTTCATATTATGACTTATGATATGAGTAGTATGCAGAAAGCTACTCATCACACAAACTTATATCCTTCACAATATAGCTTGGCTAGTGTTGATGAAGCAGTGAATGGATATATCGAAAGTGGAATTACAAAAGAAAAAGTTATAGTTGGAATTGCATATTATGGACATATCTTTACTGGTGCTAATGGAATTGGAAGCGAATGTACTAAACGAACACATATTACATATGTAAAGATTATGGATGAATATGTGAATAACCCAGAGTATCAAAAAGGATATGATGAAGATGCTAAAGCAAGCTTCGTATATGGTAAAGATACATTTATTTCTTATGAAGATGCAGAATCAATTAAAAATAAATGTAGGTATGTAAAAGAGCATGGACTTGGTGGTGTTATGGTATGGGAATATTGCCAAGATGATGCTGATAGTACATTAACTAAAGCAATAGTAGAAGGGTTAAAATAATAGTTTATAAAAGGTGGTAATATTCTAATGAATATACCACCTTTTTTTATTGATACATTTTACCAAATTTTAGATTAAATAGAATAAGTTATATGTTATAATACATATTGGAGAGGTATAAAATGGAAAAAGAATTACGTGAATTAGTAAATAATATATTAAGATAATATAACTTACAAAGGTGTCAAAAAGTTTCTATTTCAAACATTTATTATTATATACCTATATTTGTTGGATATCTTTTACAGGAGGTAATAATGAAAGATAAAGATGTTAATGCATTTCTTGTAAAATCAGCAATTAAAGATGAAATTGTTTATTAAGATTATATTTTTAATGATTATGATAAAAAAGTACTCCAAAAAATGTTAAAGGAAATTAATTCTTTGGGTTATAAACATAAATTTCGTTATTTTGTGAAAGAGAACATTATAGAATACCCGGAAGTGGAGAAATTATAGCACGATACTCAATATAAAGATTTTATGAAATATCTTAAGGAAAAAGGTTTGTATAGTATTAATACCAACAGATAGAGCTGATGGTTTGGAAGATTTATTTGATTATATTTTTACAATTAAAGAAATAATAGAATTAGGTCATTTTTCTAGTGAAAGTGAAAAATTTTCAAATACTTTTAGGTTATATGTATAACGAAGTTTAGAATATAAAACATAACAAGTTTATTTATATTAAAAAAGGGAGAGTTTAAGCAAAATCAATTTCTCCCTCTTTTTCATTGCTTTTTTAGCCGTTTTGTGATAAAATACGAATGTAAAACTTTATGGTGATTATATATGAAAGTTGGTAATATTGAGATAAAAGGAAAGGTTATCATTGCTCCTCTTGCTGGATATACAAATAGCGTTTATCGTCAATTGATGAAGCAAGCAGGAGCAAGTTTAGTATATACAGAAATGATAAGTGCCAAGGGATTATTATATGATAATGATAAAACTTGGGACCTTACGAAAATAGGTCCAATAGAGCATCCTGTCAGTTTACAACTGTTTGGTGGTGAAGCTGAAGATTTATCAAAAGCCGCTAAATTAGTAGATGAAAATACTAGTTGTGATATTATTGATATTAATCTTGGTTGTCCTGTAAAAAAGGTATTAAAAGCTCAAAGTGGTGCTTATTTACTTCAGGATGTTGTGAAAGTGGAAGAAATTGTATCAAGTGTTGTTAAAGCGGTAAATAAACCCGTATCAGTTAAGATAAGAGCGGGATGGGATCATAAACATATTAATTGTGATGAAATTGCTAAAGCATGTGAAAGAGCTGGAGCAAGCCTCATTGCAATTCATGGACGAACAAAAACAGATTTATATAGTGGTAAAGTAAATCTGGATTATATTAAGCTTGTAAAAGAAAGCGTTTCAATACCGGTTATCGGTAATGGTGATATTAAATCTTTAGAAGATGCAATTAATATGATTAATTATACTGGTGTTGATGCGATTATGATTGGTAGGGGAACCTTTGGAAATCCATGGTTAGTTACAGAAATTGATGCATATTTTAATAACAAACCATATACTCCGCCGACTAATGAAGAAAAAATTAATACGATGCTTTTACATCTTGAAAAGTTAATAGAGTTAAAAGGTGAAGCGATTGCAATATTAGAAATGAGAAGTCTTGCTTCTTGGTATGTAAAAGGGTTTAGTAATGCAAAAGAGTTTCGTCAAAAATTAAGAAATATAAAAAGCTATGATGAATTTAAAGAAATTGTAAAAGTGCTAATGTGAAACTAGAATGAGGAGAAACCATGTTAACAAAGTCAATGAGTGTTGTCGATAATAATTTATATATTGGAAACCATAAAATAAGTGACATAGCAGATAAATATAAAACCCCTTTAATGATATATGATGAAAATCACATTCGAGAAAAACTTTCCACATTCAAAGAAAATTTTAAAAGTGATTTATATCAATGTGAAGTTGTTTATGCATCAAAAGCATTTCTAACACCTTATATGTGTGATTTAATAAACGAATACAATATGAGTATTGATTGTGTTAGTTTAGGAGATCTTTATATTGTTAAGAGGTCGGGGTTTCCGATGGCAAAAGTATTGATGCATGGCAATAATAAATCTGAAGAAGAACTAATCTTTTGTATTGAAAATAGTGTTGGATATATTGTAGTTGATAATTTTGAAGAATTAAAGACTTTAGATGAATTAACAAGAAAATTAAAAAAGAAAGTAAATCTTTTATTTAGAGTTAATCCCGGAATCGAAGCTCATACTCATGATTATATAAAAACTGCACTTCTTAATTCTAAATTTGGTGAATCAATTTATGATCGCGAAAAAATAGGAAAAATGATTGCAATATGTAGTGAAAATCAATATTTAAATCTAGAAGGATTTCATTCCCATATTGGATCTAATATTAGTAGTTCAAGAGCATATATTGGTGAAATAAGAATCCTTAGTGGTTTTATAAAAATGATTAGTGATGAATATCACTTTAAAACTAAAGTCTTAAATCTTGGTGGTGGCTTTGCTATTAAATATACGCCAGATGATATTGATATCGATTTAAAAACAATTATTAATAATATTATTCGTACTGTTAATCGCGATTTAGGTCGTAATGGTTTAAAGATTGATAAACTAATGATTGAACCTGGACGTAGTATTGTTGGTGATGCTGGAATAACAGTTTATAAAGTTGGTAGTATTAAAGAAACTTTTGGTGGAAAGAAATATGTTTTTATTGATGGGGGAATGAGTGATAATATTCGTCCTGCTCTCTACCAAGCAAAATACACAGCATCAATTGCAAATCGATTTTATTCAGATGAAGAAAATATTTATGATATTGCAGGTAAACTTTGTGAATCTGGTGATATCATTGCACATGATATTATGTTAGGGAAAGTTCAAAAAGATGACTATTTAATTACATATGCTACAGGAGCTTATTGTTATCCGATGGCGTCTAATTATAATAGTGCATTAAGACCTGCAGTAGTATTTGTAAAGGGTGATAATATCAAAGTTGTTATTAAAAGAGAGGAATATTGTGATCTTGTGAAAAATGATTTAATTACTCCGAAAGTGTTTGATATTCATACAGATATTTTATATGATTTACATACTAAGGTTAAAGAAGGCGAAAAAGACAGATTTTTATATCATGTAAAACAATTGCAAAATGGGCCAATTAAAGGTGGGTTATGGACAATGTATTCACCTGATGATTTTGATTTAATCGAGGCATGTAAAACTGCACTTAAAGAAATAGATTTAAACTTGCTTCCAGGTTTTCAAGTAATATTAGGTTTAGAAGGATTAAGAAACTTACAAAAACCTGAAGACATTGAAGTGTTATATAATCTAGGGTTTAGACATGCTATGTTAACTTGGAATGAAGAAAACAAATATGCAGGAGGAGTTAAGGCTGATCCAAACTATGGGTTAACTGACCAAGGGAAAAAATTACTTTCATTAATGGAAAAGCTTGATATGATTATTGACCTTGCTCATTTAAATGAAAAAAGCTTTTTTGATGTTCTTGGTTACACACAAAAAAATATTATTTATTCCCATGGTAATGTAAAAGAGATATGTGACCATCCTCGTAATGTAAATACAAAACAAATGAAAGCATTAAAAGAGGTTGATGGACTATTAGGACTTACGCTTGCTGGTTCATTTGTATCGCAAAATAAAGAAGAGCGAGATATTGATCATTTTATTGACCATATCGATTATGCAGTAAGTGTAATGGGGATTGATAATGTATGTTTTGGATTTGATTTTATGGATTATTTAGAAGAAGAAAATGAAAATCTTTTAGATTTACCCAATGCAACATTTGTTAGTAAACTTCTAGATACAATGTTAAAACGTGGTTATACTAATGACGATATTTTTAAAATAACATATGACAATTTTTATCGTCGTTATCAAAATAAAATAATTTTAAGGGGGAGCAAATGATTACAGGATTAAACAAGTTAATTGAAAAAGCAATTGCGGAAAATACTTTTCCTGGTGCTAATTATAGTTTAATTGCAAATGGTAAAAAGTATTTTGAAAGTTTCGGCAATAAGGCATTAATTCCAGAAGTAGAGAAAAATGACATTAATACCTTATATGATATGGCATCACTTACTAAAGTTATCGTAACAACAACAGCAGTAATGATTCTTCTAGAACAAGGTAAAATTCGTTTAAGTGATAGTGTGAAATTATATGTACCTAAGTTTCGCCATTCGCAAATCACTATTTGGGATTTAATGACACACACGTCTGGACTTCCATCTGATGTTCCTGGAAGCTTATATCGTCAAGATGGGGGGTTAGAAAAATATCTATTAGCTCCTGAAGTTATTTATCCGAAAAACACAAAAATATTATATTCAGATATGGGCTATCTTTTATTAGGTTTTGTTATTGAATCTGTTAGTGGAATGAAACTTAATGAGTTTGCGGAAAAATATATATTTGAGCCATTAGAAATGAAAGATTCAGGTTATAATCCAAAGGATACTAATCGTTGTGCTTCAACTGAAGTTTATGGAGAAGTTATAACACGTGGATATGTACATGATGAAAAAGCATATGCTTTAGATGGTGTTGCTGGACATGCTGGATTATTCTCAACTGTTACTGATGTTAGTAATTTCATGGAAATGATTTTAAATGATGGAGTTTATAAAGGTAAACAAATCCTTTCAAAAAAATCAATTGACTTATTATTTACTCCACAAGTAGAAGAATATACTGGAATTAGTCTAGTTCCTTATCGTCGCGGACTTGGATGGATAATTCAAGGTGCTAATTCGGTTGCTGGTGATTATGCAAGCAAAAATACAATTATGCATACTGGTTTTACTGGTACACATATGTATATTGATCGTGATAATAAAATTGCTTTTTGTTTACTTTCTAATCGTGTTCATCCAACTCGTGATAATAATTTAATAATTCCTTTCAGGGCTCGATTAGGAAATTATATTTTAAATCATTTTTAGGAGGATAATATGGAGTTTAAAGTATATCAAGACAAGTATTTAGATAAAATTGTTTCTTTATGGAATAAAGAAGTTGCGGAAAAATCAATTTATAAACCATTTACTGCTGAATCATTTACTGAAAAGTTTGTAAATAATAAATGTTTTGATCCTGAAGGGTTTAAAATCCTTTTTGATGGTAATGAAATCATTGGTTTTGGTCATGCAATTATTAGTGATGTAGAAAGATTTCCGGGATTTATTACATGTGTGGTTGTTGATGAAAAATATCAAAGACAAGGACATGGAAGTAATATTCTAACAGAACTTGAAAAATATATATTAGAAAAAGGTAAAGATGTAGTTAGATTATATTTCTTTAATCCAATAAATTTAGAATGGATTGTACCGGGAACTAATGCTGATCATCCTAATGCTCCAGCAATAGTTATTAATTCTCCGTTTTATTTCTTATTACTAGCTAATGGTTATAAAATTAGAACTCAAGAAGATGCATTTTATGTTGATATAACAACATACCGCATTCCTGAAAAGGTTTTAAAACGCGAAGAAGAAAATGCTAAAGATGGATATAATATTACTCTATATGATCCGAATAAACATCATGGATTTAAAGAACTATTAATTGATGGTTTAAATAATCCTGAATGGTATAAAGCAGTTCAAGATAATTTAAGTCTTGAAAAACCATATCCTATGTTGATTGCGGAAAAGGATGGAGAAATTCTTGGATGGACTGGACCTATTCGTACCCAACCAAGTGGTAGAGGATATTTTGCTGGTATCGGTGTTCATCCAAAAACTCAAGGACGTGGTTTAGGTAAATCATTATTCTGTCATTTATGTGATGAGTCACGCAAAAATGGTGCTCAGTTTATGACATTCTTTACAGGAAAAGATAATCCTGCAAGAAACATTTACTTATCTGCTGGATTTAAAATAGTGCAATCATTTGCGGTAATGGAAAAAACATTGAAATGAAAGTAAAAAGACTATTAAAAGGTGATACGATATATTTTTTATGTCCATCTTTTAAATGTCAAATGGAATCGCAAAGAATTAAAAATCTAGAAAATATAATTCATAATTTAGGATATAAAATAAAATACGGTAAAACATGTTTTCTAAGCAATGGTTATTTAGCTGGAACTGATGGAGAAAGAATAAAAGATTTAGAAGATGCATTTTTAGATAATGAAGTGAAAGCGATCATTTGTCTTAAAGGTGGATATGGTGCTAGTCGAATTGTTGATAAATTAAATTATCAAATAATTAAAAAGAATCCAAAAATATTTATGGGTTTTAGTGATATAACTGTCTTGCTTAATGCTTTTTACCAAAAAGCAAATTTACCTACTATTCATGGTGAGATGGGTATATTTTTAGGTAGAAATGATATCGATCAAGATTCGATAGATGATTTTAAAGATCTTTTAGAAATGCCAATGAAAAATCGGGTTTTGACACATCCAAGTATAAAGGCATTGTCGGAAGGTGTTACTCAAGGAGTACTTGTTGGTGGGAACTTATCGTTAATTACAAATTTGATTGGAACTCCTTATGATATTGACTTTAATAATAAAATTGTATTTATCGAAGAAGTAGATGAAGCACCATACCGTATTGATCGGATGTTTGCGCAACTACGCCTATCAGGGAAATTAGAACAAGCAAAAGGATTTATTTTTGGTCACTTTACGAATTGCGTAAGTGAAAGTCAAGAACACCAACAAGTTACAGAATTAATAAGTGAATATTTTATTAAACTAAATAAACCGATTATAATTAATTTTCCTTCCGGTCACGAATTTCCTTTTCTGAATTTACCTATTGGTCTTCAAGTTGAACTTGATGCAAATGCAAAAATAATAAAAATAATAGAGGAGTATTATGAAAAAGATTGAAAGATTTGTTAGAGGCGGGTTTGTTACTTATTATGGTACAAATGATTATGTGTACGTTCCAGAAACTGTAGAAGAAAAAACAGAAGAACTACGTGGTGTATGGTTCTCAACAGTAAATAATATCGATGTTGATATTATGGAAGATGTAGAATCATATAAAGAGTATTTAAAAGGTGTATTAAAAAAAGTTAAAGAATATCATTTTAATACTGTAATATTCCAAGTACGTCCAACAAATGATGCTTTTTATAAGTCAGAGCTAAACCCTTGGTCAAGATTTATTACAGGCACAGAGAATAAAGATCCAGGATTTGATGTTCTCGAATTCTTTATTGATGAAGCTAAAAAAGAAAATATTGATGTTCATGCTTGGATTAATCCTTACCGGGTTAGCGGAATTAAGTTCTCTGATCTTAATATGACAAAAGATGAGTTTTTGGATACTTTAAGTGAAAAGAACTTTGCTCGTCGTCGTAAAGATTTAGTAATCGAAACAGTTTTAGATAAATGTATATTAGACCCTGCAAGCGTTGAAGTTCAAGAATTTGTAAGTGATACAGCATTAGAAATTGCGAGAAATTATGATGTAAAAGCGATTCATATCGATGATTATTTTTATCCATATGAAGAAATCCGTGATCCGGATGAAGAAAAAAAATGGAAAGAAATTGCTCCAAACTTAAGTCTTGCAGATTTTAGACGTCAAAATGTTGATAAACTAATGAAGATGATTAGCGATAAATTAAAAACTCTCGACAAAAAAGTTGAATTTGGTATTAGCCCATTTGGTATATACCGTACTAATAGTAAATGCTTTGAAGAAAAAGGCTTAGAAGGTGGCTGGGAAAAAGGATCATTTAATCATCCATCATGTTATCAAGGATATGAAGGCTTATATGCTGACGTATTATTATGGATGAAAAATAAATGGATTGATTATGTTGTTCCTCAAGTATACTTTGAGTTTGATAACTTCACAATTGATAAAGAAACAGGTGAAGAATCTGACCGTGTAAAATATGCTGATTTAGTTGATTGGTGGAATCAAATTTGTAAAGAAACAGAAATTAAACTATACATCGGTCAAGGTCTTTATCGTTACAAAGATGAGGGTAATTGGAGTAATAGTGAGGAAATTATTAATCAAATAAAATACAATCATACTAAAGATTATATTTCTGGAACTATAATGTTTACTTATCGCAATTTAGTTCGTGAACAGCCAAAATCTTTAGTTGAAGCACGAAAAAAACTTAAAACAATTTGGACAAAGGACGTGAAGCCTATTTAATGGTTATCGATACATATAAAAAGTTAAAAAAATTTCTTTCTGAAAATAAGGGAAGTAAAAAGAGATTACTGCTACATAGTTGCTGTGCGCCATGTAGCAGTTATGTTTTAGAATTATTAAAAGAAGTCTTTGATATTACAATTTTCTTTTATAATCCAAATATTTACCCTCAAGAAGAATATATAAAAAGATTATCGGAATTTAATAAACTTTATAAATTTCCGATTATGGAAGAAAAATATAATCCAAATGAGTTTAATAAAGCTATTAAAGGATTAGAGCATATACCCGAAGGTGGCGAAAGATGTTTTGCTTGCTATAGTTTTAGACTCGAAAAAACAGCTCAGGTCGCAAGAAAAAAAGGTTATGAATATTTTACTACTACCCTTTCAATTAGTCCTTATAAAAATAGTAAAAAAATTAATGAAATAGGCTATGAATGTGAAAGAAAATATGGCGTTAAATATTTATATTCTGATTTTAAAAAAGAAGAAGGATATAAAAAATCAATTATTCTTTCAAAAGAATTAGACTTATATCGTCAAGAATATTGTGGTTGTTTTTATTCTATGCAAGAACAACAGGATAGACGAAAGAACAAAGCAAAGACCTAGTCCACTTTTAGATAATCGCCATTGCAGAGAGTTACGTTTTTCATATATTAATAACGATGATAGTGGTTTTTCTATAGGCCCAAGAAGGAATGAAAAAATTAAAAGTGGGACTATAGAATAAAAAAACAACTATACTAATTCCCCGAACTTTATACTTTCAAGCTATAGTTCCACAAAAATGTGGAAAGGAGGGGAGTGTATGAAAAAAGTAATATTCTTTTCTGCATTATTAATTGCTGGAACAATTGGTCTTGCTATTCTTTTAGTACTTCTATTTATTTTCGCACTTGGTAATTTCGCTGTAATCTTCTTTGCAGTAATTTTAATTCTTATGATACTAATTGGACTTATCGGTGGAATTCTTTCCATTGTTGATCATGATAGAAGATGCTGATTAATCATAGTAAAAAAGAAAGGTCTTGGGTAAAACCAAGACTTTTCCCATTGATTATTTCCTATTTGTTATATATATTGTTGCATGCTAAATATTACCTAGACATAAAAGTGAAATTTATCCTTGATAAAAACTATGTTTTAATGTATAATAAGCATAGAGAAAATATACTTATATTTCTTATTCTCTATAAAGAAGTATGAAAAGTGGGGTTAAAAATGAATATGATTTATCCTAGACCAAAACAAGTTATAATGCAAGAAGGAAAGCTTGTTTTGGATGAGAAAATTGTTTTTTTTGAGCAAGAAATGGAAAACGTTTTTAACGAATTGAAATCATTTACTGATTGTAAAATTGGTGATCGAAACGAAAGTAATATCATTTTTTTATTTAAGGACTTGCCTGAGCAAGCATATGAATTAAAAGTTTCCGATTCAAATATTACTGCATATGCCAGTACAGAAGTCGGCTTTTATTATGCTGTGAAAACCCTTAAACAACTTATACGTCAAGAAATGCAATGCTTATATATTTATGACGAACCAGATTTAAAGGTTCGTGGCTTTATGTTTGACATTAGTCGTAATAAAGTTCCAAAACTAGAAACAGTTAAGCATATTCTTGATATCATGAGCGATTTAAAGATGAATCATTTTGAGTTGTATGTGGAAGGGTTTTCTTTTGAATATAAATCGTTCAAAAAGTACTTAACAGAAAACTCATATATAACTGTTGAAGAATATCAAGAAATTGAAAGATATGCGAATTCTAAATATATTGATTTTGTTCCTAACCAAAATGGTTTCGGACATATGGCACAATGGCTTGAACTTGATGAATTTAAAGATCTAGCAGAAGCACCTGATGGAATCTTTTTATGGGGACGTCATCGTGCTCCATCAACTTTAGATCCACGTGATGAAAGATCATTTGAATTAATTAAAAAGATGTATGCAGATATGCTTCCACTTTCTAATTCAAAATACTTCAACATGAACTTTGATGAACCATTTGAGTTAGGTAAAGGTAAATCTAAAGAAGCGGTAGAAAAAGAAGGTTTGGGTAACGTTTATTTAGATTATGCATTAAAAGCTATTGAAGAAATTAGAAAATATAATAAAACCCCTTTAATTTGGGGTGACGTTCTTATTCGTCATGATGATGTATTAGATCGTATTCCTAAAGATGTTATTTTTGTTGATTGGGGATATGATGCTAATTATCCATTTGAAAAGCATTTATTGAAATTAAAAGAAACTGGAATTAAATTTATGGCTGCACCGGGAACTTCAAGTTGGTGTAGTTTCCTAGGAAGAACTTATGATGCTTTATCAACAATTACTAGTTCATGTTTCTTTACAAAACTATATGGTGGTGAAGGAATATTACTAACAAACTGGGGTGATTTTGGACACCTACAATCACTACCAACAATTTATGCTTCACTAGTTTATGCAGGCCTTTTAAGTTATCGTTGTGAAACAGGAACTTATTATTTACTAAAACATTATTTAAATGATCATATATTTAAAGATGATACAAAAATTATGGGTGACTTAATACTTGACTTAGCTAATTATTATCGTTTTGAAAACTATTATACAAGTAATATGACACAAGCGTTCCAAGTATTTATGTGGGCTCATAACATGATTAAAGAAAATGAAGATCTGGAATACTTAAAAGATAAATTACATGATAAGATTTTATCTTTTGAGAAATATACAATAATTAATGATTTCTTTGACTTTTCACTTCGCCAATTAAAACTTGCAAAAGTAGATGAATTAATTAAAGAAGAAATTACATATGCTGTTAATTTCATTAAAACATTGTACAAGGTTAATCTTTCATTAAATGAAGAAGTAGATGAGTCTTATAGAATAAAATTACTTGAAGAAGTAGTTGCAAGTAAAAATGATTTGATAAATGGCTTAAAATATTTGTGGCAACAAAGAAATAAGAGTGGTGGACTTGATAAGAGTTGTGAGTACATTCATATATTTATTGAGGTTGCGCAAAAGTTACTAGGAGGAATGTATGGAAGAAAGAATAAAAACTAATAATTTTAAAAAGGTGAAAAACGCAATTACTAAATTCTTAACTAGAGAAGGAATTATAAAAAAGACAATTTTATGGACTCTTTTAGTATTATTAGTATTTTTATTTATTAGTGTTGTCGTAAAAAGTTTTGATGATGGCCATAAATATTCAAATGCAACAATTCCTGAGTCAGTATTAGTACTCGGTGATTATAAAGAATATTTAGATAAATATCCTCAAAACTATCCGAAAAATGTTGATATTGTAATTCCGGGTGAAGACGCAATTGAGACTGATTTTGTAGTAGTTGATTATACTAACAAATATGGTGAAAAAGCTTTGAAAACTACTTCAAGTGGCTCAGCTACCTGGGAAGTAAATATTGAAGAGGCAGGTTTCTACAATATCAAAGTTGATTACCTTCCTGAAGAAGATAATGGTGTTGATATTGAAAGAAAGATCCTTGTTAATGGAGAAGTTCCATATGACGACTTAAATAATATTACTTTCCAAAGAGTATGGACTGATGGCGGCGATAAAATTATTGACTTAAATGGAAATGAAATTAGACCAGTTCAAGCAGAACACAGAATTCGCCGTGAGCAATATGTTAAAGATAAAATCGGTTATGTAACAGAGCCTTATTTAGTATATTTATCAAAAGGTAAAAACACTATTACATTTGAATCTGTTCGTGAAACAATGAGTATCTTTAATATTCATGTGACAAGTAAAGAAGAATATAAATCATATGAAGAAGTAAAAGCTGAATATGAAGCTAAAGGATATAAAAAAGTTACTGGGGGAATAACAGGATATTACGTTGAAGGAGATCCAAAAATCCAAGGTGAAGATTCTGTTTATCGTTCCTCTTCTACAATCTATGCAATTCATGACCGTTCAAGTGCTTACAACTCACCTGCAGATCCTGTAAAGGTTATATTAAACTCAATCGGTGGAGCAAAATGGTCAACTCCAGGTGACTGGATTACTTGGGAATTTACTGTTCCGGAAAGTGGACTTTATAATATCTCTTTACGTGCTCGTCAAAGTTCTAACCGTGGTTTATTCTCAACACGTAAAGTATATATTGATGATAAAATTCCATTTGCGGAAGCACAAAATGCAAAATTTACTTATGCAAGTGATTGGAACATTGTAACATTAGGTACTGAAGATGAACCATTCTATTTCTACTTAGAAGAAGGTACACATACTATCACTCTTGAAGTTACATTAGGTGATTATGGTTCACAAATCAATCGTATCCAACAAGTAATTGATGAATTAAATAGAATGTATCGTGCGATAATTGCTAAGATTGGGGTTAACCCTGATAAATATATCGATTATCGATTAACAGATAATATTCCTGAATTAATTCCAACATTTGAACATTGTATAGTAGAAATTGAAGATGTAGCGAAAACAATTACAAGAATAAGTGGTGAAAAGAGTGGTGAGTCGGCGAGTCTAGAAACAATGGCTTTACAATTACGCGACTTTATCAAACAACCACGTAAGATTCAACGTAATATGCGTTCATTTAGTACAAATATTTCTTCACTTGGAACTTGGGTTCTTACTGTAAGTGAACAAGCATTAACGGTAGACTATTTACTAGTTCATAGTGATGATTATAAATTACCAAAAGCAAATCCTAATTTCTTTGTTGGAACATGGTTTAATATGAAAAGCTTCTTTAAATCATTCTTCTTTGATTATTCAGCTATTGGAGCAACAGTAGAAAAAGGTGACGATGAAACTGTAGAAGTATGGTTCTTAACTGACCCATCAGTTGGTCGTGAACAAGGAAACTCAATTCGTACATTAATCGACTCTACTTTTGAAAGTGATGTTAATGTTGAATTGAAAGTTGTTGCACCGGAAGTATTATTAAATGCGACTCTAGCTGGTCGTGGTCCTGACGTTGCAATAAACGTTGCTAATGGTATTCCTGTAAACTATGCTCTTCGTGGAGCAGTTATGGACTTAACAAAATTTGATGATTTTGAAGAAGTAATTGAACGCTTCTACCCTAGTGCTATCGTACCGTATTCATATAAGGATCGTACAGGACATGAAGGGTATTATGCATTACCAAATACACAACTTTTCCCTGTTATCTTTTATCGTACTGATATTTTTGAAGATTATGGTTGGGAAGTTCCTGATACATGGGAAGAAGTAATTGACTTAATACCAGAATTACAAATTCATAACATGAAATTCTACTTGCCACTAAATACACTAGGTGCTGCAAGTGTTGTAAATGGTATTTTCGCATCGCGATTATTCCAAACTGGAGGTTCATTCTATCGTACAGAATTAAATGACCGTGGTGAAGAATATGTAATCTCCAATTTTGACTCAGAAGAATCAATGCAAGCATTTGAATTCTGGACAGAATTCTATACAAATTATAGTTTCGAATTAACGATTACATGGGCTACATTTATCAACCGTTTCCGTACTGGTGAGATGCCAATTGGTATTAGTGATTACAATGTTTACAATACTTTAATGGTATCAGCTCCAGAAATTAGAGGTAAATGGACATTTGCAAATATGCCTGGTACTCGTCAAGAAGATGGAACTATTGACCGTTCAACTGCAACAAGTGGAACAGCAGTTATCATGCTTAAAACTACAAATGTTCCGGAAGCTGCATGGGAATTTATGAAGTGGTGGACAGATGCTGATACACAAACAGCATATAACCGTGAACTTGAATCAATTATCGGTACTGCTGCACGTCATGCAACTCCAAACATTGAAGCATTCTCACGTTTACCTTGGACAGTTGAAGAATTAGAAATATTAAATGCCCAATTCCCTTGGACTGTTGGAGTACCTGAAGTTCCAGGTGGTTATTATACAGGACGTAACCTTGAAAATGCGTTCCGTAAAGTTGTTAATAATAACATTAATCCACGCCAAACATTTGAAGAATATATCGTTATGATTAATCATGAAATTACTAGAAAACGCGAAGAGTTTGGGCTACCAGTGCCAACTGGGGAGTAGGAGGATATTATGCAAAGTACTATAACAAATAAAAATTGGTTTGCACGCCAATGGGATAAATTTAAAAAGTGGAAAGAAAGAACTAGCCAAAAAATTGATCAATGGAGTAGAAAGAAACCATTAAGAAGAAAACTCTATTTAAATAGATCTCTTTACTTAATGATGTTTCCATTCTTACTTCTATTTACATTATTTACAGTAGTACCTGTTGTCATGAGTTTATTACTAAGCTTTACTTACTTCAATGTCCTCGAAGCGCCCCGTTTTGTTGGGTTTAGTAATTATCTTAGTTTATTTCTTAATGATGACATCTTTATTACTGCTTTAAAAAATACACTTATTTTATCTGTAATTACTGGTCCAATTGGATATATACTTGCATTCGTTTTCGCTTGGTTAATTAATGAATTACCACCAAAAATTCGTCCTATTGTAACTCTTGCATTCTATGCACCATCACTAGCGGGAAATGGTATTCTCATTTGGACAATCATTTTCTCAAGTGATATTTATGGATATGCGAATGCGTTCCTCTTGGATTGGGGATTCATAAATGAACCGATAACCTGGCTCCAAAATACAAAATATATTTTACCAATCATAATTATTGTTCAATTATGGATGAGCTTAGGGGTGAACTTCTTATCACTACTTGCCGGACTTAAAAGTGTTAATAAAACACTTTATGAAGCAGCAGCAATCGACGGTGTTAAGAATCGTTGGCAAGAATTATGGTACATTACATTACCAGAAATGAAACCACAACTTGTATTTAGTGCCGTAATTCAAATTTCAAATACATTAGGTATCGGTAGTATTACAGTATTATTGGCTGGCTTCCCTACTGTTGACTATGCAGGTCATACAATCGTTAACCACTTAACAGACTATGGTTTAACACGATTTGAAATGGGTTATGCATCAGCAATTGCAACAATCCTATTTATTGCAGCGATTCTGCTAAATAAACTTATAAGAAAAATTATTAGTAGGGTGGGTGATTAGAATGACTGAAGAAATTAAAAAGCAAAAAATTAAAAAGCCTAAAAAGGAAAAGAAAAAGTACGATAAAAACGTAATAAGAGCAAAAAGAATCGATTCACGTCCTTTTTCGGAAATAAATGCATTTACAATAAAAAGGCGTTCTAAAAGAAAGAAACGTGTTAATAGAACTTTAAAAGGGGATATTACATTATTTGTATTTCTAGCTGTATGTGGTACATTTAGTTTATTACCACTAATTCTAACAGTTAATAATGCCTTCAAACCACTAGATGAAATATTCTTATTCCCACCGCGTATTTTTGTTCGTAACCCTACGTTAACAAACTTTTCTGACTTAGCAAATATTTTAGGAAGTTCATTAGTACCAGTATCACGTTACTTCTTTAATACAATATTCGTAACGCTTCTAGGAACTGTTGGACATGTTATTGTTGCATCAATGTGTGCTTATCCATTAGCTAAAAGAAATGTTCCTGGTGGAAAATTCTTATCTGGTTTGATTAGATATTCATTACTATTTAACCCAGCTATTACAGCTATTCCACTATATTTAATTTTTAATGAAATTGGTTTAATTGATACATATTGGGTATTAATATTACCAGCTTTCTCTTCTACTTTAGGACTTTTCTTAATGCAACAATTTATGACAAATATTCCAACTAGTTTAATTGAATCAGCAAAAATTGATGGTGCTGGTGAGTTTAAAATCTATTGGAAGATCATAATGCCACTTGTAAAGCCGGCATGGTTAACGCTAATCATTTTAAGTTTCCAATACTTATGGTTAACATCGGGTTCAACATATATTTATAGTGAAGACTTAAAGATGGTTGGTTATGCATTAAGCCAAATTGCAACAGCGGGTCCAGCTCGTCAAGGTACTCTTGCGGCTGTAAGTTTTATCATGATACTAGTTCCGGTGACAGTCTTCGTACTATCTCAAACACAAATTATGGACACGATGGCTCATTCGGGAATGAAGTAGGAGGAGATTATGAGAAAAGGAATAAAATTTTTAATTGCCATAGTAACCTTTATGGTTACATTAACGGCAATAAATATAAAGGCTGCTGTTGGTTATACATATGATCATCGTGGTGATCCTATTTATTCAACTGTAGGATTTACAATTAATCAAAAACCGTATACTGCACAAGATTTAGGAATTGCCTTTGATGATTTTACAAACCCGAGAGATATATTTACTTTTACTGATAGTGAAGGAAATAAAACAATTTATGTTGTTGACGCAAATTCAAATAAATTATTTGTTTTTGATGATAATTTTAAGTTATTAAAAACAGTATCATCATTTACATTAAAACCAAGCAAATTTACTGATGATCAGTTAAAAGAATATAAAAGTGGTGGACAATATTTAATTGCGCGTGATGTATTGTTTTCAATACCACATGAAATGGAATTCATTAATCTAGTTTATGATAATGAAGAATTTGAAGATTTAAGTGAACAAGAAATAACATATCAACTTGGTGACATTGATTTTGATTATGAAATTAAATGGTCATCAACAAATGATAGTATTGCCGATATTGAGATTCGTGATGGAAAACCATTTATTGTTGCTAAGGGATTAGGAAGAGTAACAATTAATGGTGGATTATATGAAGCAATTGAGCAAAACGAAGAAGATGATGAAGAAAAAGAAGTAGCTCCAATTGTTACAGTTAAAATTCAAGTTACTGTAACAAACGAACCAGAACCACCAGTAATCGAAGAACAACATTATGGATTTACTCTTGCCGATTTACGTAGTAAAGAATCAATTCAATTACATGCAAATGGTTTATACGGAGTATATCGTGCTGTAACACCTACAACACGTGAAGATCTTATATATCTTGCAGACCGAAATAATAATCAAGTTATCGTTATCGATAGTGAGACTTATGAAGTAGTTCGTATTGTAAGAACACCTAAAGATGAATATACTTTTGAAGGTCGTGACATTACACCAATAGATATCGTTACTGACCGAGCAGGAAGAATATATGTTATCGCAAGTAACGTAAATGAAGGTATAATGCAATTCAGTCGTGAAGGTGAATTTAACCGTTTCACAGGTGTTAACTATGTAACACTTACTCCTTGGGAAGTATTCTGGAGAAACTTCTCAACTGAAGAACAATTGAAAAAACAACAATCAATTATTAATACTTCATTTACAAGTATGGCAGTTGATAAGGAAGGGTTTATTTATGCGACATCTCAAGCCCTTACTAACGATCGAAATATAGTTACTGATGATAACAATATGATTAAAAGAATTAATCCGACAGGTAAAGATATTTTACGTCGTAATGGATATCAACCGCCAAAGGGAGATGTTAAATATCATATTGGTCAAGTTCTAGCATTATATAATGGTCCTTCAAAATTTGCAGGAATTACTGTAAATGAATATGGAGTATATACTGTCGTAGACGGTAAAATGGGTCGACTATTTACTTATGATAATGAAGGTAACCTATTATATGTGTCTGGAAATTCACGATATTCAGATGGAAATATTGGAAATACACAATTAACAGTATTAAGTAATCCAGTATCACTTGCATATGTACATGAAAATGTTGCAGTTTTAGATAATTCTACAAAAAGTATTGTATTATATGAACTGTCTGATATTGGTAAATTAATCAATCGTGCTGTTGAATTAGAATATCAAGGTAACTTAAATGAAGCTGCTTTATATTGGCAAGAAGTTGTAAAACAAAATGCCAACTATGAATATGGTTACATTGGTATTGGTAGAATGTACTTTAATAATAAAGACTATAAAAAAGCAATGGAATATTTCAAGTTTGGTTATGACCGTGAACTATATTCTCGTGCTTATAAACTTCACCGAAATGTTGCAATTAGAAAATATTTTACACCAGTTGCAATTACATTAATTGTTGTCTTTGGAGGTTTATCTATTTATAAGAAGGTGAAGTACCGTCATTTACCAAAGGAAGAAGAAACAGGAATGGGGGATGAATAATGACATCACAAAAGACAAAAACAAGTTTTGGAAATAAAATTAAAAACTTTGTAGAAAAACTAAAACCAAAATATATATATTTTGTTGAGGAGTTTATTAAATTTCCTGCATATATGCTATCTCATCCCCTAAAAGCATATGAAGAATTTAAACGAGAAAAGCGTGCAAAAGTATCAGTTGCAGTTACATTTATTATTATATTAATTCTATTAAATATATTAAGTTTCCAGTTTTCTGGATTTGAAGTAAATGATAATGAATTAAAAGATTTAAATAGTATAGCAGAAATATTTTATATTATTGCACCGATTGTACTATTTACAGTAGCAAACTGGTCTGTTACTACCTTATTTGATGGTAAAGGGAAAATGAAAGAAATCTTTTTAATGATTGGTTATTCTCTTTATCCGATGTTATGGGCAACAGGTTTAGGAATTATACTAAGTAATTTCTTAACAGGTGAAGAACTTGCATTTTACTATCTTGTTATGTCGATTGGAGCGTTCCTCATGGGTTATTTAATTTTCATGGGAATGATTTCGATACATGAATACGGATTAGCAAAATGTGTTATCACCTTAATTGCAACAGTACTTGCTGCAGCGATTATTATATTTATGTTAATTCTATTCTATGACTTATTTCAAAAAATGTATGGTTTCTTCTACACAATATATCAAGAAATTAGTCTAAGGGATTTATTTTAAGGGGGAACTAATATGAAATTTCTGAGATTAAAATTTATCATTCCCTCATTGATTGTCGTTTTTGTGGGAGTATTATTAGGATTGTATTTCATTGGAGGATTAAAAGTTTCCTACCTTGAAACAAATAATCTAGAATTTGATGAAAGTCAATTTATCAATTTCCATACAGTTCAATATGACGAAGAAGGAAATAGAATCAACGTAGATTTTGAGTTTGATAATAATAAAGTTGTTGCTAAGAATGCAAAATATGCAATGATTTTTGATGAAGAAAGTACTATTGTTTCGATTGTGGAGTTAGATCCAACACAGCCAAATAATATTGAGGCTGGAGAGGTCATTTTCACAACAGCTAAAAAAGGTGCTACTGGTCATGAAGCTTCCAATTTAATTATTACATATCATATCGTTTCAACTGGTAGACCTGCTGGAAAAATGAATGTTTTCGATAATAGTATTAACTTTGAAAATACATTAACAGGTATTAATGAACGACATTATAAAGTAAGATATTTAGAAGATGCTGTTCAAGTATTATATGAAATTGGTAGATTTAGTGCTAATAGAGACTATTTCCCAGAAAAATTTAAAGCTGCAGTCTTTGAAGATGAAACTATGGAAGACTTTAATGGTGATAGAGCCGCATTCAAAGCAAATCTATTAACACTAGATGGAAGATTACGTGGTAATACAACATTTAGTTATGACATTATAAGAGATAGTGCAACAAAAACAGCGACTTTAAAATATTCAGGAAAAGGATATACATATTCACCTGCTGCAGCTCAATATTTAGAAGAAAATGGACTAGCGATAGTACAAAAATCACCAGGTGGAAACTTTTGGGAACTAACTATATTAGATCCAGATTTATATACAAGTTATGGTACTCATTTAAATAGTCATAACTCACCTGTATATGTTAATCCATTCTTTTCTAACCAATATTGGACTCAAATGCAATCTTATTATCGAATTATGACACCAGACCAAAATCATGATTTTAGATATTGGTTAAGAGGGCTAAGAAGTTCGCAAGAACAAGAAAGCTTATATCGCATGCTTTATACAAACCATCAACAAATTGACATTACAACAAAATATCCAATTTTTGATGAAGAAGGAAATCCGGTTATGCGTGGTGGATTCCATGCAGTTGATGAAAATGGTAATTTCTTATATGATGAAGATGACAAACCAATTCAACAATTATACTCATTAGAGCAAGTTGCGAAAGATAATTTAATTTTCGGTGTTGAATCATCAACTACACTTGAAAGATTCCAAGTTGGAATTCAATTTAAATTAACTGATGATGGTCTTGAAGCAACGATTATGGGAGAAACATTAAAAGACTATGAAGAAGGAAAAAATGACCCAAATTATCAACATAATTTCCAATTAACTTCAATTGATGTTCTTCCGGAATTAACGAAAACAACAGACACCGAAGCAGAAGGAATGATGGTTATTCCGGATGGTAGTGGTGCTGTAATCAAATTTAATAATAAAAAAGATTTACTAAATTATAGTGCATATAATAAAGATATATATGGAAAGGAAAAAGCATTTGTAGAGAAGAATGCATCACCTGCGATGATGCCGATTATGTTTAATATGTTCGGTTATATCGATAATACTCAAAATAAAGGTGTCCTAGCTATTCTAGAAAAAGGTGCTGCTCAATCTTCTATTTATGCTGACACTGCTCGAACAGGGTTAGAAAGAAACGTAATTTATTTTAATTCTCGCGTAAGACAAAAAGAAGATGTTGAAGCGGGAGCAGGTTGGAACGTTTCTTCATTCCCAAAATGGACAAAGAAAATATATAAAAATGATTTAGTATATAAATATATTTTCCTTGAAGATGATGAACTAAATTATGTTGGATTAGCTAATAGATACCGTGAGTATCTAATGACTAAATATGGTTTAGTTGAAAAAGATAACACTACGGAAAACCTAGTTAATCTTGATTTCCTTGGAGCGTTTGAAAGATATGATATGTTCTTAGGAATTAAATATATGAAAGATGATAGCTTAACAACATTTAAAGAAGCTGAAGAAGTTGTTAAGGAGTTATTGACAAGTGGAGTTAATACGATTAGTGTAAGTTATCATAGCTGGACAAAGGATGAAATGGAACCTAAAGCATCAAGAAAATTCAAGGTCTCACCAGTACTAGGTAAAGCACAAGGTCTAAAAGAATTAAATGAATATTTAGAATCACAAAATATCGATTTTTATCCTGTAGTTAATGTTGGTTCTACTAAGGGGTATAAATATCCATTTGGAAATAATAAATATACAGCTCGTGGTGTTGGAAATGCATATGCACGTCATTATCCGTTTGATCTAGCAACTTTAATGCCAGATAAGAAGATGACTCCAACATATTACTTATCACCTAATTATTACAAATCATTATTGGAAAATATGTTACCATCTTACAAGAAATTAGAAGTAGGAGGAGCGTATATTCCTGATTTAGGTAATATTCGATTAGGAAGTTATCGTAAGAAAAATGAAATTTATGCTCACACTGGAACTGAATATCAACTACAAGCGTTACAAATTGCAGCAAATGAAATTGGTAAATTGAAACTATCAGCTCCATTTGATTATGCACTACAATATGCTGATTTGATTGTAGATGTTCCATTAGATACAACTCAATTTGGAATTATTGATTATACTATTCCATTCTATCAATTAGTTGTAAGTGGATTAGTAGACTATACAACTGATTATATTAACGGTGTTAGTGATAAGAGTGCAGATTGGTATTTTGCTAAGGCATTAGAAACAGGATCAAATATTCAATTCCAGTTATCATATCAAGATCCAAATGTATTACTTGATACAGATTATACAATGTACTATAAAGCATATTATAAAAACTGGAAAGATACAATTGTTAACTTAAATAACCGTATAAATGAGATTGGTATTCATCGAGGAAGATTAATAGATCATGAATATATTGATGCGAACGTATCAAAAGTTACTTACCAAATTCCAGGTGAAGAAAATCTTGTCTTAGTTGTAAATAGTTCAAATAAATCTTATAACTATAATGGAAAAGTTATTGAACAATATAGTTATATAAAGGAAGGAGGGGAGTAAGATGACTAAATTTTTTGGAAATATTCTATCAAAAATTAGAAAACTATATTACAAAATAATGGACTCAAAAGTAATGAGAGCAATTAAAGACGGACTAACATTTATACCAAAATTTTTAGCTGATCATATTCCATATCGTAAACGAAAAGTCATCTGGGGATTTGTATTTTTAATCCCTCTATTAATCGGTTTTGTTTACTTCTTCTTAATCCCCTTCGGATATTCAATTATTTATAGTTTATCATTTGTAGAGAACAAGCCTACGGAAGGTGGTATTATATCTACCTATATTGGCTTATCAAATTATATTTATGCTTTTACTGAAGCAGCTGATATTAATGGTTCATTTACGGAACACTTAGTAACTGCGATAATAGATATCGCTACTGATATTCCAGTTATCCTTATCTTTAGCTTAATTATTGCAGTTGTATTAAATACTAAATTTAAAGGTCGTGCTTTAGCAAGAGCAATCTTCTTCATGCCTGTTATCTTTAACTCACAAGCAATTGATATTGCATTAGGTAGTGAAGGTGAGGCACTAGACTTAGTAATTCAAAATAGTACTGCGGATTTATTTGAAAGCATGTTTAACTTTGAAACTTTCTTACTCAACGCAAATATTCCAGTTGGTCTTGTTGGATTCTTAGGAAATGCTTCCGCAAAAATCTATGAAATTGTTACTTATTCTGGTGTTCAAATATTAATTTTCTTAGCTGCGTTACAATCTGTACCGAAACATTTATACGAAGCTGCAGAAATTGAAGGTGCGACAAAGTACGAAATGTTCTGGAAGATAACCTTCCCAATGGTGTCGCCAATGATGTTAACTGCTGCTGTATATACAGTTGTTGACTCGTTCTTGACATCTCCATTAATTTCAATTATTAATACATTCTATACTCCTGATAAATTCTCTAGTGCACGATTTGGGGAATTGAGTGGATATGGAATAAATGCTGCGATGTCATGGATATTTGCTTTGGTAAGCTTAGCAATATTGGGTCTAACCTTATTAATACTCTCAAGGATGGTGTTCTACTATGACGAATAAAGAAGTAAGACAAAAGGAACCGTTCCTTGCTCAATTAAAGCAAAGATGGGCTCAATTTAAAGAAGATTGGAAAGATCCAGTTAAGAAAAGAGTTCGTAACCGTAAAATCGGTAGAGTTGTTACTATATTCTTTAGAACATTTATTCTAATTGGTCTTGCATTTGTTATTTTATTACCAATAATTCAAAAAATATCATTTGCATTCCGTTCACCATTCGACATTACAAATCCACAAGTAATTTGGATTCCAGATATTTTCAGTACTGATAATATTACAATTGCAATGAACTACTTGAATTACTTTGAATCATTAAAGAATTCAGTAGTATTAGCTGGAGTATCGATGGTTGTGCAAGTATTTGCTACTGCTGTTGCTGGTTATGCATTTGCACGTCTTCGTTTCCGTGGAAATAATATTATATTCTTCTTAATTATTTTCACACTAGTTGTTCCTAATGAAACATTGAACTTAGCTAGATTCTTATTCTTTAACTATAATAAATTCTTTGGTATTCAATTACTAGCTCATACTTTTGCAATCTACATTATGTCTGCATTTGGTATGGGATTAAGATCTGCTATCTTTATATTCTTATTTAGACAATTCTTTAGGAATATTCCAGTAGAATTAGAAGAATCTGCGGAAATTGATGGTGCCGGCGTTATTCGTACATTTTGGAGTGTTATGCTACCAAATGCACGTGGTGCAATAGTTACTGTATCGTTATTTGCTTTCGTATGGCAATATAATGATTATTATTGGGCAAATTTATTTAGATATCAATCACATCATTCCTTATTATCTTATAAAATTTCAACAATCAAAGGAAATGTTTCGGCAACTCTCCGAACATCATTCCCTGAGATATTTGTGGAATATGGTGACGATATTGGTGAAGACCCAATGTTCCATGCTTTACTTGCTAATACATCAGCTTTATTAATGATGTTACCATTATTAATAGCATATTTCTGGGTGCAAAAAGCATTTGTAGAAAGTATTGAAAGAACGGGACTAACAGGTATGTAAAAAATTAGATGTCACTATATAGTGACATCTTTCTTTTGAGGTGGATATGAATTTAAAAGAAAAAATCGGGCAAATGTTATGTTTTGCCTTTCATGGACAACATTTCAACAATCAACTTAAAACTCTAATTACAGAGTATAAAGTTGGGGGAATTGTTCATTTTGCACGTAACATTTCATCTAATGAACAAGTGAAAAAATTAAATGATGATATCCAAAATCATTCAGATATTCCGGTATTTATTAGTTTAGATCAAGAAGGCGGAATGGTTAGAAGAATAATGAATGATATTACATATTTACCAGGAGCAATGAGTCTAGCAGCAACTAATGAAATAGAAAATATTTATCATATTAATTATAAAACTGCTTGTGACTTAAAGTCTTTAGGTTTTAATATTAATTATGCACCAGTTGCTGATGTTAATAATAATCCTTTAAATCCTGTCATTAACTCTCGAAGTTATGGTGATGACCCTAATTTTGTTGCAAAATGCGTATTAGAAGCTTTTAAAGGAATTCAGGATGCGAAAATGTTGCCAACAGCTAAACATTTTCCTGGTCATGGCGATACAAATGTTGATAGTCATCTTGGCCTCCCTGTCGTAACAAAAACCGAAGAAGAAATATTCAATCTAGAATTAATCCCATTTATCAAGGCGATAAATAGTGATATTGATGGAATTATGATGTCGCATGTTTTGTATTCAAAACTAGATGACAAACTTCCATCATCACTATCTTATAATGTAATAACAAAACTATTAAAAGAAAAATTAGGTTTTAAAGGGTTAATAACAACAGATTCCTTAACAATGGGAGCGATTTGGAAAACATATTCGATCGCGGAAATTATTGAATATGGAGTTAATGCAGGAAATGATATTTTAGTTTTTTGCGGGAAAGCTGATTTAGAAGAACAAAAAGAAATAATAAATACTTTTTATAGTTTAGTTAAAGAAGGAAAAATAAGCGAATCTAGAATTGACGAAAGCGTAAAGAAAATTCTTGCATTAAAAGAAAAATATTGCAAGGGTGAGCCTATAATAACATCTAAAACAAATTTATCAGAAACATTAATAGATAAAAGTATTACAAAAGTATTCGGCAATTTATTACCACTTGCTAATGATGAAAAAGTATTAATCATTTTTCCTAAAATTATGCTAGCAAGTCTTGTTGATAATGAAAATAATACTACTGAAACGCTTGGTAAATATCTTAATTATCCGGAAATTATCATTAGTGAAGATAATATGAATTTAGAAATGATAGTGCAAAATGAAAGCGAGTATGATAAAATAATAATGGCAAATTACAACGTTAAGAAAGATGATTATCAAGAAAAAGTTTATAAATTATTAAATAAAGAAAAAACAATACTTATTGCTTTACGTTCACCTTATGATATTAATCTTTGTAAAGGACCAAATACTTATATTTGTACTTATGATTGTACAAAAGAAGTATTAGAAGCATTAAGTAAAAAATTACTTGATAATAATTTTTTAGGGAAATTGCCAATTATACTAGAGGAGTGAGAAAATGAAAGTAATTAAAGTTAAAGATTATCAAGAATTAAGTGAAGTAGCAAGTAAAATCTTTATTGATTTAATTAAAGAAAAACCGGATTGCAACTTAGGTTTAGCTACTGGAAGTAGTCCACTAGGATTATATGAAAAATTAATTGAAAGTTATAAAAAAGGGGAAATATCATTTAAAAATGTTAAGACTTATAATTTAGATGAGTATTGCGAGTTACCACGAAACCATGAGCAAAGTTACTTTAGTTTCATGCATCGTAATCTATTTGACCATGTTGATGTATCTCCAGAAAATATTAATATTCCTAATTCTGAAGTAGAGGATTTAGAAAAAGAATGCGAAAGATATAATAATGTATTAAACGCAAATAAAATTGATTTACAACTATTAGGAATAGGAGCTAATGGTCATATAGGATTTAATGAACCTGGAACATCATTTACAAGTCAAACATCAATTATAGAACTTGCGGAAAAGACAAGAGAAGATAATAAACGATTCTTTAATTCCATTGATGAAGTTCCAAAATATGCAATAACTATGGGGATAAAAAATATTTTAGATGCTAAGGCAATTGTTCTGATTGCTAATGGAAAAAATAAAGCTGACGCAATAAATAAATTAATCAATGGTGAAGTTACAGAAGATTTTCCTGCTTCCGCATTGAAAAATCATCCGAATGTAACTGTAATAATTGATGAGGAAGCTGCTTCTTTATTATAATTAAAATTAATTGATTGAAAAATCAAGGCATTTATTTTGTGCCAAAGACAAAAAATCAGTAGAAAAAGTCTTGCAAAATAGAAAAATATAGTGTATAATTGTAGTGTAAACATTTTCAAACATGTTTATTTAGGGGCTTTATGAGTCATTACTCTAAAGTGATATAAACAAACTAACAAAAAATTTTTCGAGGAGGAAAGAAAAAATGAAGAAATTATTAGCATTTTTGCTAATGTTTGCTTTTGCAGTTGTTTTAGTTGGTTGTCAAAGCAAAGGGCCAGAATCTGTAGAAATTACTGCTGCAGGCAATAAAACAACTCTAGCAGTTGGGGAAACTGTTCAATTAACAGCAACTGTTAAACCTGCAAAGGTTGATCAAAGCGTTACATGGCGTTCTGCTATTGATAGTATTGCATCTGTTGATGAAAATGGTTTAGTAACTGCAGTTTCTGCTGGTACAACACTAATTTATGCTACTTCAACTGCTGATGAAGAAGTTGAAGGACGAATTAGTATTACAGTTCAAGCTGAAGCAGTTGACTATCCTGATTTAGGTGGACTTGAGATTGTAATTGCTCAATCTGATACAGCTATTTATGAAATAGATCCTTTCCATGAAGATTATAATCAAACAAATAAGGAAGCTAAACAACAAGCATGGAACTTTGTAAAAGAAAACTTTAACTGTGAAATTAAAGTAGTTGCTTATCCTCAAGAATATGCATGGGGACCACCAAGATGGGATTACCTAATTGCACAAGCAGCTCGTAACGTATCAGATTATGATATTATCGTTATTCCTGATGACCGCATCGGAATGCTAGTTGAAGGTAACGTATTAATCGACGTAAGTAACTGGTATGCTGCTTATGGTAATGATTATATGGACCCAGTATATCTTCAATCAGGAAGCTATAAAGGTGGCTTATATTCAATGACTGAAGGAACTGCTGGTATTTATAACGTATTGTATTATAACATTGGTATGGTTGAAAAATTAGGTATTAAAGAACCTGCTCAAATTTTCAACGAAGGCAATTGGACGTATTCTGAATTCAAAAAATATGTTCTAGACGTACAAGGACGTTTAGGCGACAGTGAATATGCTCTAACTGGTAACCCTGCATATTATTGGATTGGTATGCTAAATGCTGGTGGAGTAGCTGCTGCAGAACCTGCAACATTAAAACTTAATATTGATCATCCATATGCTGTTGAAGCTGCAGAAATCTTAAGAGAAGTTTTTGATGATGGTGCATTCGATCCTAACTTCATGGTTGAGCAATATATGACAGCTTGGAACGACCAAAGAGCATTATTTGCAGCTGGCGACTTATGGTTTGTTAACAATGCAACTCGTTGGCCAGAAGATTTATGGGGAACTCCTGAAGAAACTAAATATGGTTATGTTCCATGGCCACGTCCAGATGACATTTCTAAAGAACAACAAGGTGTAGCTGCCGGTGGTACAGCAACATATGCAATGCCAATTGGTCGCGATTACTCAGCTTATGGTCCTGAATGTACATCTGAAAATGTATACTTAGCATTCGTTACTACATTCCATAAGACTAAGGAATTCTTAGAACAAATGCCAAGTGAAGATGAAGAAGCGCAAAGATTAGCATTCGCACAAAGATACACAGAATCTGATGAAAGTGTTGAAGCGTTACTATATATGTCTGATAGATTTAAAGTAACAGGATTCTTCGATCCAATGTCACTACCTACAAATGCTATCACTAACATGTGGTCAGGTGACTTCCCAGTTGCAATGCGTCAATATGTTCAAGGTGATATTGAAACATATCAAGAAGTTGTTGCAACTCACAGACAATACTTACAAGAAAATCTAACTAGTGCTTATTCTTAATAACTTGCTTTTAAGACTAACTCATTTTGAGTTAGTCTTTTTTTTGTTTTCTGAATGTTGTTATTTTGTAGTCAATATGGTATAATAGGCAAGTGGAGGCTCGGCATATATGGATGTGGATAAAGTCGTTAGTAATAAAGTCTTTCATTTTTTTGATTGGCTTTTCAAATTATTTATTTTAAATATTCTTACGTTATTTACGTCATTAGGAATTATTACTATCCTTACAAGTTTTACTGCTTGTTTTCAATCAATTAAAGACTATAAGGATGGTTCAAATATAGGTGTTTTTAAATTATATTTTCAAAATTTTAGAGATTGTTTTAAAAGATCAGTAATAATCGGAGTAATTATTATAGTTCTTGTTGTGATTTTCAGTTTTGCATTAATGTTTTACTATGAAAATATATTAAATATGGATGAAAATACATCACCTACATGGATTACAATCTTTAGCATCGGTAGATATATTTCACTCTTTAGTTTAATTATTATTATTATAGTTTTTATTCAATTACCAATAGTATATTCATACTTTTATTTTAGAACCTTTGATAATCTTAGATTTGCTATATATGTTAGTTTTAAATATTTAGGTAATAGTTTTCTTAATCTAATACCATGGATTGTATTTTTTATATTATTATACTTTGAGTTTATGAGACCAATGTGTATATTTTTTGGTATTAGTCTTAGTTTATATTTTAATTATAAAATTTCACGATCAACTTATTGGAAAATAATAAATCAATCAAAACAAAATGAAGGAGAGAAAGAAAATGAGATTAGGGATTGATAATATTGAAAAATATTTACATTTATTTAATGGAAAGCGTGTCGGATTAATTACTAATCCAACAGGAATTAATAGTGAATTTAGATCAACTATTGAAGTTTTGCATGAAAAAGTGAATTTAGTTGCACTATTTTCTCCAGAGCATGGTGTTAGAGGTAATGTACAAGCAGGAGAAAAGCTTGACACATATGTTGATGAGGAAACAGGTGTAATTGTTTATAGTTTATATGGTGATACGAGAAGACCTACTAAAGAAATGCTTGATAATGTTGATATTTTATGCATTGATATTCAAGATGCTGGTTCAAGATTTTATACATACATTTATACAATGGCTTATGCGATGGCAGCATGTAAAGAGTATAATAAAAAATTTGTTGTTTTTGATCGTCCTAATCCTGTTAATGGTGTTGATTTAGATGGTAATATTTTAGATCTTGAGTTTCGTTCATTTATTGGATATTATCCAATTATTCAAAGACATGGAATGACGATTGCGGAACTTGCACTACTTTTTAATAAAGAATATAGTATTGATTGTGATTTACAAATTATCCCAATGGAAGGTTGGGACAGGAATAAATATTATGATGAACTTGGTTTATTATGGGTAGCGCCGTCACCAAATTTCCCAACAGTAGAAACTGGGGTTTTATATAATGCAACATGTATTTTTGAAGGTACTAATGTATCAGAAGGAAGAGGTACTACGCAACCATTTGAACTTGTTGGTGCACCATTTATTAATCCTACAGACTTAGCAAATAAGTTAAATTCTTTAGGTTTAAAAGGTGTATATTTTAGACCATTATATTTCACACCAACATTCTCAAAACATGCAGGAGTATTATGTGGAGGAGTTCAAGTTCATGTACTTTCAAGAAAAGATTTTCAGCCAGTTCATACAGGTTGGGCAATGCTTGATGTAATACGTACTTATGAAGGATTTGAGGTAAATAAACCTTATCGTGAAGGCGGAAAGAGAATGCTTGAATACAATACTGGTTGTGATTATATTACAAATAAAAAGTATTCATTAGATAAGCAATTTGAAATATTAGAAAAAGATACAAAAGAGTTTGCTAGAATAAGAGAAAAATATTTAATATATTAGAGGTGCATGATGAAAAAACTAAAAGATATGACATTAAAAGAAAAGTTAGGGCAATTACTATTTGTTGGTTTTAGTGGTCATGAATATAATGATCATATTAGAACACTTGTAGAGGATTATAAAGTAGGAAATATAATTTTATTTGCTCGTAATATAAAAAATATTAAACAGTTAAGTGAATTAAATCGAACATTACACGAAGAAATAATAAAGAATACTGGTTTAATGCCACTAATTGCAATTGACCAAGAGGGTGGAATTGTTACAAGAATTATGAGTGGTGCTACATTCTGTCCTGGAAATATGACTTTAGCTGCAACAAACCCCGAAAATAGTTATAAAGTAGGGGAAATAATGGGTAAGGAACTATCTAGGCTAGGCATCAATATGAACTTAGCACCATCATTAGATGTCAATAACAATCCAAAAAACCCTGTTATTGGTGTTCGTAGTTATAGCGATGATCCTGAACTTGTAAGCCAGTTAGGTGTAAACTTTATTAAAGGATTACAATCACAAGGGATAATCGCAACAGCAAAACATTTCCCAGGTCATGGAGATGTTGAAGTGGATAGTCACTTAGGACTACCGATTGTAGAACATGATAAAGAAAGATTAAATACAGTTGAGCTATATCCGTTTAAAAAAGCTATTGCTAGTGGTGTTGATGCAATTATGAGTGCTCATATTGTCTTTAAGGCATATGAAGAAGAAAACATTCCAGCAACTATTTCTCGTAAGGTAATGACTGATTTGTTGAGGGAAGAGTTAGGATTTGAGGGACTAATCGTTAGTGATTGTATGGAAATGAAAGCTATTGATGATCATTATACAACCGCTAAAGGAGTAGCTTTAGGTATTCATGCTGGACTAGATATGGTATTTGTATCACATACATTAGAAAAACAAATCGGGGCTTTAAAAGAAATAGAAAACTTAATTAATCTTGGTAAAATTTCGATGGAAGAAATTGATCAAAAAGTTGAAAGAATTTTAAAATATAAAGAAAAAACATATAAGACAATTAAAGAATATTTCTTTGATAATAAAGAAAATTTAAAATATTTTGAAGAACCTGAAAATAAGGAGTTTGCTCAAAAAGTAGTTGATGATTCACTAACTATTGTTAAGGGTGAAAAGTTAAAATTAGAAGGAAAAACACTTCTATTAGCAACAATCCCGTATGCAACAACGATTGTGGAAGATGAACTTGATACAAGAAATATTATCGATGCAGTTAAAAGAGAAGTTCCAGAAATCGATACATTAGAAATGCCAATGAAAGATATTGATTTAAGTCTTTTAGAAAAATTAGATCAATATGATCAAGTAGTCGTATGTAGTTACAATGCTTCAAATTTTGAAAAACAAGCAGAAATGATTAATATGATTATTAAAAGGGCTAAAAAGACATTTATCCTTTCCACGAGAAATCCATATGATTTGTTATTTATTAGAAATGCGGAAAACTATGCTTGTTTATATGAATATACACCTAATTCTGTAAGAACTATAGTTAAGTATTTAAAAGGCGAAATTGAGCCTAAGGGGAAACTCCCAATAAAATTATGAAAACAGTAGCATCTATATATGTTGGTTTAGATGATTATCCATATCAAAAAAATATTGAATACCTTCATAATTTATCTAATATCGGCATAAAAAGAATTTTTATTTCTGCCCATATGCCAGAAGTAAAAGATACATTTTTGGAAGAACTTATAGGATTAATTGATGAAGCAAATAAACTTAATATGGAAATTATTTTAGATATTTCTAAACCATCATTAGAAAAAATAGGAATAATAGGTAATATTTATTCATTACGACTTGATTGGGGATTTAGTAATGATGATATTATAGAGTTAAGTAATTATCCATTTTTATTAGAATTAAATGCCTCAACAATTACCCAAAGTGCATTAGAAGATTTAAAATCTCGTGGCCTTGATTTTAATAAGTTAAGAGTAAGCCATAATTTTTATCCGAAACCTTATACTGGTTTATCTTATGAAGCAGTACTTGAGAAAAATAAACTGTTTAGAAGCTATGGCATGCATATTATGATTTACATTCCTTCAAGTGTTGGAAAAAGACCACCTTTATATGAAGGATTACCAACAATTGAGGAACATCGCAATTTAGATCTAGATAGCATCCTTGCTGATATGACGCTTTTAGATGTTGATGAAGTTTGTTTTGGTGATGCTTATGCTAGTAATGAAGAATTAGAAGCAGCAATAAATTTTGATCTAGAAATCATTAATATACCAATATACATTTATGATAGTATATGCGATACTGAAAAAGAAATTTTAAATAAAATTCATAGAAATCGTGCTGATCAAAGTATTTATTTTATTCGTTCATCACATCGTGAAATAAATGAAATTACACCTTTCAATACGATAAATCGAAGTAAATATTCAATTACAATTGATAACCGTGAGTTTTTACGTTATCAAGGTGAAGTTGCAATCATGAGAATGGATTTAGAAAAAGATCATCGTGTTAATGTTGTTGGTAAGGCATTAATTAGTGATTTTTTACTACAAAATATGAAACCTAGACAAAAATTTAGATTTAGAATTCGAGGAACAATAAATGAATAAAGTTATAATTAGTGTCGATGCTGGTGGCTCAAGTACACGTACAGCAATAATTGATTATGAAAAAAATATACTTGACGTTTTCAAAACCGGTAGTGGTAGTCCCGCAGTATTAAATGATGAACATTTAGCATTTGCAAATATTGATGAAGGATTAGAAAAAGCATATAAAAAGGTAAAACCTGAATTAATTGTTATGGGAGTATCGGGGATTGAAAGTGTTGCTGATCGCGAAAAATATGTTGATTATTTTCAGAATAAATATAATGCAAAAGTATTAATAGAAAATGATGCTGTGATTGCTGTGTATTCAATTGTAACTGATAAATATAATGAAGGTATTTTAGTTCTTTCGGGAACTGGTTCAGCAGTAATGGGAATTAAGGATACGAAAACAAGACTAATTGGTGGATGGGGGCATATTTTAACTGAAGTTGGTTCTGCTTTTACTACTGTTCGTGACTTTTTTAAATCATTAATATTAAATTATGAGTTAGGAAAGGAATTAACAGATTTAGGCAAAGAATTTTTCAAACGTTATAATCTTAACAGAATGGAAGATATAAAACTTTGCGTCTATCCGAAAACAAAAAAAGATATTGCTAAGTATGCAAGCTTTATAACTGAATTTGCTGATAAGGGTAATCCCGATGCTATTGCTTTACTAAAACAAGGGGCAAGAGATCTTGCAAGGGATGTTAAAAATGCATATAAAGCGTTAAATTTGTCTTCTGATGCGGTTATAGGCTTCCGAGGTGGTTTTGTTGCTAATGCTCCAATTCTAAGGGAGGAACTAATTTTAATATTATCCGAAAATGGATATAATCCACGAGTTGTAAAGGGGGATGAAAATCCTCTATATGGTGGATATTACTTAGCTAAAAGGAAGGGATTAATATGTTAGCTATTGGTTTAATGAGTGGAACATCACTTGATGGTGTTGATGCTGCTTTAGTTGAGATTGAAGGGAAAAACGTAAAGCTAATTAAATATGCATTATTAAAATATGATGAAGATTTTAGAAAAAAGATCTTCCGTAATCTAAACAAAGATACTGCAAGACTAGATGAAATTTGTAATTTGAATTTTGCTCTTGGTTATAAGTTTAAAGAAGCAATTGATTTAGTGCTTGAGGATACTGGTTATACTTATGATGATATAGAGTTTGTTGCTAGTCACGGTCAAACGATTTGGCACGATCCAAATGGTAATCCACCTTCAACACTACAAATAGGTGAAGCTAGTGTTATTAGCTACTTAACAAATATTAAAACAATATCTAATTTTAGAGTAATGGATGTAGCTGCTGGTGGTGAAGGGGCACCTTTAGTTCCTTTTTCTGAATACTATCTATATCAAAGTGATGATAAAAATATTGTTCTCCAAAATATTGGTGGAATCAGTAATTTATCGTTTTTACCTAAAGGTGGAACTCTTGACGATGTTTTCTCTTTTGATTGCGGTGTTGGGAATATCATGATCGATTACTTTACAAAAAAATATTTTGGAAAACCCTATGATGAAGATGGTAAAATTGCTTTAAGTGGAAAAGTAATTGATGAAATTTTAGATGAATTAAATAAAGATGAGTTTATTTATAAAAACCCACCGAAATCGACTGGTAGAGAACAATATAGTCAAAGTTTTATGGAAGAATTAGCTTTAAGGTTAGATTTTGATAAATACAATAAAAAAGATATTATAACTACAATAACTGAATTTACGGTCTATGGAATTACTTATAATTATCAAAAGTTTTTAAAAGATATTGATATTGCCATTGTTTGTGGCGGTGGAAGCCATAATCAATATATTATGAAAAGATTAAAAGAAAACTTTACAAATATTAAAATATTGACTGGAGAGGAGTATGGGATTAATAGTGATGCTAAGGAGGCAGTCGCTTTCGCAATCCTTGGTTATATGACAATACAAAATAAGCCAAGTAATGTTAGAAGTGCAACTGGTGCAAAAAGCGATGTCATCTTAGGAAATATCACTCCAAGCCCGCGTGAGAAAAATGATTGATCTTAAAAAAATAGGTACAGAGCAAAGAAATCCCCGAACAATGAACATCGATACTGTTTCAACTCTTGAAATTTGTAAGATGATTAATGAAGAAGATAAGACAGTACCATATGCAGTGGAAAAAGCATTACCGCAAATTGCAGCTTTAGTAGATGCAATTGCGGAGGTAATTGATAACGACGGAAGATTAATTTATATGGGTGCAGGTACAAGTGGACGTATTGGAATTTTAGATGCTGCTGAATGTCCACCAACATTCTCAGTATCATATGAAACTGTTCAATGTTTGATTGCAGGTGGAAGTACTGCATTTATTAAGGCAGTTGAAGGCGCAGAAGATTCACGTGAATTTGCAGTTAATGATTTAAAAAATATTAACTTAACAAAAGCCGATATAGTTGTTGGAATAACAGCAAGTGGAAGAACTCCTTATGCTGTTGCTGGTGTTGAATATGCTAAGAGTATTGGATGTAAAACTGGATGTATTACAACATCTCCAAATAGCGAAATTGCTAGCAAAGTTGATTATCCAATCGAAGCAATTACAGGTAGTGAACCAATTACAGGTTCTACGAGAATGAAGTCAGGAACAGCACAAAAATTAATATGTAATATGCTTTCGACAGCTTCTATGATTAAGCTTGGAAAAGTATATGGTAACTTAATGATTGATTTCCAACTAACAAATGAAAAATTAATCAAAAGAGGACAAAATATGGTTTCTGAAGCTACAGGTGTGAGCTTTGAAGAAGCACAAAAATATATTGATAAATTTGGAACAGTAAAGAAGTCTATTTTTGCAATTCTTTCAGGTATTGAAAATAAAGAAGAAGTTGAAAGAATATTAAATGAACATAAAGGTCATTTACGTAATGCATTGAAGGCTGTAAAATGATTAAACATGTAGAGATAATAAATAAAAAAGGAAAAGTTTTACGCGGATACTTAGACCATCCTGAAGGTGCAGAAAAAATCGTCGTTATGTTTCATGGTTACACAGGAAATAAAACCGAACATAATGGACATTTTAGGTCGTTATCTCGTGATTTAAGCGCGGAAAAAATCGCTAGCCTAAGGATGGATTATAGTTGTAATGGTGAATCAGATGGTGAATTTAGTGAGTTCTTATTCAATGACGCTTTAGATGATGCTTTACTTATGCTAGATTATGCTTTCAGCAAATTTCAAAATGTAATAGTTTTAGGCTTTAGCATGGGTGGATTAATTGCGACACTTTTATGTAATAAAAGGCCAATATCAAAGTTATTATTATGGTCACCTGCTAGTGATTTATATACGAAACTAAGAAAAAGGTTTGACGAAGCTAATAAACTTGATGATGGAAGTATGTATATCCCCGGGTTTATTATTACTGAGTCATTAGTTGAATCAATGAAAGGGTATGACCCTTTCAAAGAGGCAGAAAAATTCACAAATCCAGTTATGATAATTCATGGAAGAGAAGATCTAGCAGTTAACTACTTAACAAGTGTAAAATATGGTAGTTATTTTCAAAATGCTAATTTACACTTAATTGACAAATGTGGCCATGGCTATGATCGCTATCATGAAAAGGTGGAATTATTTTCTAAATCACTGAATTTTATTAAATAATATTTAAAAAACTTAAGTTATATGGTATAATATTATTGATGAAACTCTAGAAATAAACGAGGAAAGGAAAACGCTAACAAGTTTTACTTATTAGCTGGGAGGAAAGATATGAATATTATTACTTGTATAAAGCAAGTCCCAGCCAGTTCGGAAGTACAAATAGATCCGGTAACAGGGGTATTAATACGGGACGGAAGTAATACTAAAATGAATCCATATGATTTATATGGAATCGAAACCGCATTAAAAATTAAAGAGAAAGTTGGGGCAGTTGTTAAGACAATCACAATGGGCCCACCTTCCGCAATCGCAGTATTGAATGAATCATTGTGGATGGGGTGTGATGATGCAGCATTATTAACTGACCGTAAATTTGCTGGTGCTGATGTTGTTGCAACATCATATGCATTATCACAAGGGATTTTAAAACTAGGTGAGTTTGATTTGATTATTTGTGGGAAGCAAACAACTGATGGTGATACAGCACAAGTAGGACCTGAAATTGCTGAACACTTAGGAATTCCTCATCTTTCTTATGTTGATAAAATTATTGAAATAAAGGAAAAATCTATTGTTGTATCAACAACTATGGATAAAACAGTAGAAGTGTGGGAAATTGATTTTCCATGTCTTATTACTGTTGATAAAGGAATCTTTACTCCAAGATTACCTTCATATAAAAGAAAACGTGAACTAGATGATTTCAAAGTAAAAGTATTCACTTTTAAAGATATGGAAGACCAAGATGAAAACAATTATGGGCTAAAAGGATCTCCAACACAAGTAGAGAAAATGTTCCCGCCAACAAAAAATACGGACAAGGAAATGTGGGAAGGAAAGGATCTTGCAAATAGAATGTTTGAAAAGATGCAAGAACTTAAATTGCTATAGGTGGTAGAATGGGAAAACTAGTTATTAATCATGATAAATTAACACCAGAAAAAATTGAAAAACTAATTAATATATGTCCGTTTAAAGCAATTGAATTTACAAATGGTAAATTAGATATTAACTCTGCTTGTAGAATGTGTAAGATTTGTGTTCGTAAAGGTCCTGAAGGTTGTATTGAATATGTAGAGGATGAAGTAAAAGAAATCGATAAAAACGAGTGGAAAGGTGTTACTGTATTTATCGAGCATGATGGCAATACTATTCATCCTGTTAGCTTTGAATTAATTGGAAAAGCAAAAGAACTTGCTGATGTAATTAAACACGAAGTTCTTGCTATAATTATTAGTGATAAAGCAGATAAGTTTGCTCAAGAAGTATTGGAATACGGAGTGGACAAGGTATACGTTTATGAGCACCAAGAACTAGCTCATTTTAATGTAGAAAAATATACTGCATGTATGGAAGATTTTATAAACAAAATCAAGCCGACAGTAATTTTATACGGAGGAACTGCAACTGGTCGTAGTTTTGCACCTCGTGTTGCTGCTCGATTCCGAACAGGTTTAACAGCCGATTGTACAATTTTAGGCATGAAAGAAAATACAGATTTAATTCAAAATCGACCTGCCTTTGGTGGGAATGTTATGGCATCAATTGTTTGTCCTAATACAAGACCACAAATGGCAACAGTAAGATATAAAATCTTTAAAATGCCTGAGAAAGTAAAACCTCATGGTGAGCTTATCAAAATGAATGTTGATTTTGATTTATCTTCTTCAATGAGACTTATCGATATTAAAGCAAAAGCAAAAGAAGTTGATATTAGTGAAGCTGAAGTTTTAGTTGCTTGCGGTAGAGCATTTAAAACTCAAGAAGAATTAGCAATGGCTGAAGAACTTGCTGAATTATTAGGCGGTAGACTAGCTGTTACAAGACCATTAATTGAAGCGGGATTTGCTGATGCACGTCAACAAATCGGTCTAAGTGGTCGTACGGTAGCTCCAAAACTATTAATTAATCTTGGAATTAGTGGTGCTGTTCAGTATACTGCTGGTATGATAGGAGCTGAAGTTGTCTTTTCAATTAATAAAGATAAGTCTGCACCTATATTCGATGTATCACATTATGGACTTGTCGGTGATGTTTTTGAAATCGTTCCTGAGTTAATAAAAAGCATTAAAGAAATGAAAGGGTTACAATGATGTATAAAAAACTCGATAGTAATGATGTGAAATATTTTAAATCAATAATTCCGGAAGAACGAATTTTACTCGGTGACCAAATTATTGAAGATTATCACAAAGATGAATTAGGGACGATAAAAAACGCTCCTGAAATCGTAATCAAGGTAAAAACAACTGAAGAAATATCAAAAATTGTAAAATACGCAAATGAAAATATAATTCCAGTTGTTGTACGTGGCAGTGGAACTGGTCTTGTAGGAGCATGCGTACCTTTATATGGTGGTATTGTTCTCGACATGACTGAAATGAATAAAATTATAAATCTTGATGATAAAAACATGGTATTAGAAGTTGAGCCTGGCGTGTTAATTATGGATATTTATGAGTATGTGGAAAAGAGAGGATTTTTCTATGCTCCGGATCCAGGCGAAAAAACTGCAACAATCGGTGGTAATGTTGCAACTAATGCTGGTGGGATGCGTGCTGTAAAGTATGGAGTAACTCGAGATTGGGTTGTAGCTATGGAAGTTGTTCTTCCAAATGGTGAAATAACACAATTCGGTAGAGTGGTTGCGAAAAACTCTACTGGTTACTCATTAAAAGATTTGATTATTGGTTCTGAAGGAACTCTCGCAATAATCACAAAATTATACTTGAAATTAGCTCCATTACCAGAAAAAGCAATTAGTATATTGATTCCATTTAATGATGTTAATCTTGCCTTAGCAAGTGTTCCAAAATTATTGCAATCAAAAGTTACACCAACAGCAATTGAGTTTTTTGAAAAAGACGCAATTGTGTTTACAGAAAGTTACTTAGGAAAAAAATTCCCTGAAACAAGATATGATGCATACATATTACTAACGTTCGATGGAATGAGTGATGAAGAAATTCAAGAACAATTAAAACAAGCGTCTGACTTATATTTAGATAATTTAGGTGCAGAAGATGTATTAATTGTTGATACTCAAGAAAGAAAAGAAGATGTTTGGACAGCTCGAGGTGCTTTCCTTGAAGCTATTAAGGCATCTACGACTTTCATGGATGAATGTGATGTTGTTGTTCCAAGGGATAAAATTGCTGAGTATATCGCTTTTACTCATAAGTTGAGTGAAAAATATCAAGTGAGAATCCCTTCTTTCGGACATGCAGGAGATGGAAACTTACATATTTATATTTGTAAAGACGATCTTGATGAAGAAAGATGGAACAAGGTTTTAAATGATGTGTTCAAAGAAATGTATGACAAAGCAAAAGAAATGGGCGGACTAGTTTCTGGTGAACACGGTATAGGATATGCCAAGAAGGCATATATGAAAGAATTGTTAGGGAATTCCCAAATTGAATTAATGAGGGGAATTAAGAAGGTTTTTGATCCTAAGGGAATATTAAATCCTGATAAAGTGATTTAATTTTAAACTATTTCTAAAAGGGGAATATCTAAAATTGGATCGTTGCAAATTAAATATCATAAAAAATTAAAATGTTAGTTTGTTTATATTTCCCCTTTCAATGATATGAAATTTGCAAACGTTTTCGATTTTAGTATTGACTTTTTAGCCATAATAGTTTAAAATATAAGTGGATTTATGCTTTAATCCATTATTACAAGTTTAAAAATCATAATATTGAAAGAATTTGAGGAGGTTTCAATGTTAACTAAAACAAAAAAATGGCTTGTAGCTTTTGTTTTGGCTTTTGTTGCATTATTATTAGTTGCATGTGGTGAGAAAACGCCAAAACAAGTTGCACCAGAAGAATTAACAATTAGTGTTGACGTTTACGTTGGCGATAAAGTTGTTCTTGTTGGTGGCGAAATGTATTTAAGTGTTGAAGTTAAGCCAGAAAACGCTTCAAAAGAAGTAGAATGGACATCTTCAAAACCTGAAATTGCTGAAGTTGACGCAAACGGAAAAGTTACTGGTAAGAAGGGCGGGGTTACTGTAATTACAGCCACTTCAAAACTTGACGACAGTGTTAAAGATACATTTGAAGTTAAGGTTCTTGAAAGTTTAAACCCAACTGCAGTTTTAGTTGCTGCAATGGATAGCGTTAAAGCGCAATTACCTAAATATGTAGATGATGATATTGAATTACCAAGCCCAGCTAACACATTAGTAACAGTTGAATACTATGATGTAGATGGTGTTAAATTAGCAAACAATATCTATCGTGTTAATTATGTACAAGATACATATGTACAATTAGAGTGCCGTTTAGCTTATGATGGCGAAGAAGTTAAATTCCCTGTTACAATTCAAGTTGTTAGCGATGTAGAATTTAATGATTTCATAGCTATTGAAGAAGCTCAAGCAGCATTAGATCAATTCTTACAAACATATAAAGATAATAAAATCACTGCTGACATTGATCTACCAATGACATTAACTGAATTATATGAAGCATTAGAAGATGATACAGAAGTTCGTCAAGAAGTATTCTTATCTTGGAAGTCACTAGGTACTCATCTAGTTTCAATAGCTGACGAAGCAGCTGTTTATCATCGTCCAAATGATGATCAAAATGTAAGACTTGAAATTGTATTCTTATCTGGAGATAATAGTGGTATTTCTCGTCATGACTTTGTTGTAAAAGGTTATAACAAAGAAGAAAAATTAGAATACTTACTTGAAAATGTATTAATTATTCCAGAAGAAATCCAAGGTCAAAATATCATTTTACCAATTGGTGATTCTAAATTTAGAACAACTATTACTTGGGAATCTGATGATGCAGATACTTTAGGTATCAATGGTAAAATGAACCCTTATCTAGAAGAAGAAAAAGTTGTTACATTAACAGCTACAATCGTTTATGACAGTTCTAATAATGCATTTGATTTCGAAGAAATAATTGAATTTGAAATTACTGTTAAACCTGCAGCAAATGATGCACAAAAATTAGCATTAGACTTAAGCAATCAATTTGAAGCAGAAGATTTCCCTCATTACTTCCCATATGGTATGGTAGAAGGTAACAAGATTCCATTACCATTTGAGGTAGAAGAAGGAGATTTCGAAGGAACTGAAATTACTTGGACTGTAAATGAAGAAGGATTATTCGATGAAGAATGGGTAATCCAAAAACAATATCTACGTTATCATGAAGTATTATTAACTTACAGTGTTACTGTTGGTGATGATACAGCAACAGGTCAAGTTGCAATAAACGTTGGTGTTTCTAAACTTGATAATACTATGTATATTGGTGGAAATATGTATAGTAGATCAGGTGACCAAGATCAACCATGGGATGAATTACATCAATTAAAAACATCTGATGGTCCGAATGGTAAAACTGGTTCAAATCTAAATGTATATGGCTGGTCTGGATTTACAACATATGTTGACATTGATGGTGTAAGATATCAATGGTTCCATGCTGGATGGTATACATCTCATGCTGATGATTTAAGCAAATTAACATTAACTGATGAAAATGCTATTCAAGGTGGATTACTATCAGTTTCTGGCCATGGTGGAACTAACCGTCAAACTTTATTTGTAAATGATACAGATGAAGACTTAAAATTCCCAATGGCATATCATGTAGCTGAAATTCCTGAAAACGTAACATTTGAATTAGGATTAGATAAGAACGCAGATGGATCTGGATTAGACCGCAACGGTATGGCAGTAGACGCTTACTACTTTGCAATGGTTGCAGATGCTGAAGGTAAAGTTATTTGGACTACTGGAGATACTAAGATTCAAAACGCACTAAAAGCTCAAATGGAAGAAGAAGTTGGCGAAGGAAATCCTTATGTATTACCAGATTACCTAGAAGTACCTGCGGGCGGATTCATGATCTGTACTAGATATGCTGGTCCTATTGGACTACAAAAGATTATCTTCAAAGAAGGTCTAAAATTCACAATTGAAAAATATGAAGTAGCACCTCAAGTAGGATAATTTAAATAGACCATAAGAAGCTATTGAAAAATAGCTTCTTTTTTTCCAAATATTTTCAAATACTACTTTAAAAAATAAAATAATATGGTATAATATAATTAGAAAGGTGATACTAGTGAATTTGCTAATAGTAGGTGACGTTTTTTCAAAACTTGGTCGTGCTAGTCTTGAAAGAAACCTCAAAAAAATAAAAGAAGAACGAAAAGTAAACTTTATAATTGTTAATGCGGAAAATATATCACACGGGAAAGGAATGAATGAAAAGCATTATAAATGGTTATTGTCTCTAGGTGTGAACGTCATCACTCTTGGCAATCATGCGTATCAAAATCAAAACATTTTCGACTTTATTGACGATGTCAATAATGTTGTTCGCCCCTATAATTATCCAGAAGGATCAAGAGGGCGGGGGTATGTTACGGTTAATTACAATGGTATCGTGATTACAATATTTCAAGTAATAGGAAATGTATTTATGGAAGAGGGAAATAGTTCACCATTTTTAAAAACAGAAGAATTATTAAAACAAGTCAAAAGCGATATCTATATTTGTGATTTTCATGGTGAAGCAACAAGCGAAAAAATTGCTTTTGGACATTACTTTGACGGACGCATTCAAGTGGTTTATGGTACACATACTCATGTCCCAACAAATGATGCCCGTATTTTACCTAATGGAACTGCATATATTACAGATGTAGGTATGACTGGTGCTCTTGATGGTGTTATTGGAGTTAAAAAGGAAACAATTATTGGCCGCTATATTGATGAGAATAAACATCGCTTTGAACCTGAAAATCAAGGTCGGACACAATTTAATGGCATAATTGTAGAAATTAATGAAAAAACCCTTAAAGCAACAAATATTGACAAAATCAATGTGATAGAATAATCTCGTAAAGGCATAAATTATAGTTGTTTATCATATAATTTTATGACCAGAAAAATAGGAGGAAAAAATATGGATGTATTAAAAGTTTCATCAAAGTCAAAACCAAATTCGGTAGCAGGAGCACTTGCTAATGCCTTTAAAGATAAGCAAGGGGTAGAGATTCAAGCAATCGGAGCTGGTGCAATTAATCAAGCAATTAAAGCCGTTGCGATCGCTCGTGGTTATGTTGCACCTACGGGAAAAGATTTAATTTGTATTCCCGCATTTAGTGATATCATTATTGATGGCGAGGAGAGAACTGCCATTAAGTTAATTGTTGAATGTCGAAAATAGTTTTAAAAGAGCACTCGTAAAGAGTGCTTTTAAAAATGCTTAAAATGATATTGTAATTTTGATGTTAATTTTATATAATATAATGTATATGAATATATTGGGATGAGTGAATAAAATGAATTTTAAAATGCCAATTATTGAAACTGAGCGACTAATTTTGCGTGAAATTAACTATTCTGATGTTAGTGATTTCTTTGAATATGCTAGATTACCTGATGTAGGACCGAATGCTGGTTGGGAACCACATAGAACAATTCATGATTCGAAAGCAACAATTGAAATCTTTTTAAATAAAACAAAATATGGTCAATTAGGTGTCTTTGCAATTGTATTGAAAAGTGAAAATAAAATGATTGGAACCGTTGAACTGCATTCATATGTAAGAAAATTTAAAGCTGAATTAGGTTATACGATAAATCCAAAGTATTGGGGAAAAGGTTATGCTTTAGAAGCATCTATAGCCCTTTTGCATTGGGGATTTATGAAGTTAGGTTTGTCGAGAATTGAATGTACGACGTTTGTAAATAATCATCAATCGAAAAGGGTTTGTGAGAAATTAGGATTAACGTTTGAAGGTGTTAGGAAAAAAGGATATATGTTATATGATGGTTCGATTCATGATGTATATGCTTATGCTATAACTGATGAAGAATATATGAAATTATATCAAAATTCATTACATAAAATTAAATACTTATCGTAGGAGGATAATAACATGAGTGATTGTAATCATAATTGCAATGATTGTAAGCAAGATTGCGATAAAAGAATAAATATATTTCCATTAAATAAACATAGCAGAATCAAAAAAGTAATAGCTATCGCAAGTGGTAAAGGTGGAGTTGGTAAATCACTTGTTACTTCATTACTTGCGATATTGTTACGAAAAAAAGGTTACAATACTGCTATTTTAGATGCTGATATTACTGGTCCGTCGATACCAAAAATGTTTGATGTTAAGGGGAAAATATATAGTACAGATGAAGGTTTAATACCACTTAAAACAAAGACGGGTATTCAAATTATCTCAAGTAATTTTTTACTAAATAATGAAACTGATCCTGTTGTATGGAGAGGCCCTATAATTGCAGGTCTTGTAAAGCAGTTTTATAGTGATGTGATTTGGGATGATGTTGAATATTTATTTGTAGATATGCCTCCTGGAACGGGAGATGTTCCTTTAACTGTTTTTCAAAGTCTAAGTGTTAATGGACTTATTATTGTTACTTCCCCGCAAGAGCTTGTATCTATGATCGTATCTAAAGCGGTTAAAATGGCGCAAATGATGAAAATTCCAACACTAGGTTTAATTGAAAATATGAGTTATCTTGAATGTGATAACTGTCATCATCAAATGAAAATCTTTGGTAAAAGTAATGTTGATAATGTTGCGGAAGATTATGGATTAGAGGTACTTGCAAAGGTTCCACTTAATCCAAAGTTTGCATTATTATGTGATCAAGGCAGAATTGAGGATATTGATATTAATCATTTAGATAAAGCGATATATAGTTTAGAAAGATTACTCGAAAAATAAAAAGGCTAAAAGCCTTTTTTTATATTATAATATTAGCATTGTATTTGATATTTAAAGTATCAAAATATTTGTTTTCTAAAGGAATCCATTCATCAATAAATCTTTGAAAATTATTTCTTATTTTTAGTCGTTCATATTGTGTATGTTCATCAATATCTAAAAACATTAAATAATCAATGAAACTATTAAAATATGGGTGATAACTATACACACCTTCAAGAAGAATTAAACTATTTTTCTCTTTTGTAGTTAGTTTATATTCATTATTTGTACAATCATACCTTAGATATTTTATTTCCTCTTTTGTTTTTATTTTATTAAGTAAATCTTTAATAGATTCATAATCGATATTTCCACCAACTTCATTTAATCTGATTGGAGTTTTTTTATGAGGTGGTAAGAAAAAGTCATCAATATTAATAATAGTAATATTTAATTGTTGTGCTATTTTGTTTGAAAGTGTAGTTTTTCCAGCTCCACATTTTCCTTCTAGTGCAATGATGCCACTATTTAGATTGCTTAAAAAATGATAAGCTTGAATATACTTTAACTCATCATTAATAAACTTTTTATCAATGATTACATAATTAGGAAAATAGTTTTCTTTATAATCTTCACTATGATCAAAATTACAAGTTTTAGGCAAAGGAAGATTATATTTATTTAGCTTTTCATAAAACTTTTGCAAAGAACCTTTATTGTTTTTAATAGTTTCATCATGCCATTTGTGTAAATCGTCTATTCTAAGGTTATACTTATTATATGTATTTATATTTACGCGAACAAGATTAGAGCTTATTTCTTCATATAAATCTTGATAAATATTAGTGTCACTATTGCATAGATAGTTTGTTGCGAAGATACTTTCATATATTAATAAATATAAATCTTCATTATTTAATAAAGGATACTTATCTTTATGCCATTTTATTATCATAAAATACCTCTTAAAAATCCAAAACTTTATTTATTTTATCATAATTTGATTAATTTTTCAATTGCATTAACAATGTTTTTATGGTAAAATATTTAAATTGGAAGGTATATATATGAATAAAGAAATCAAGAATATAGTCTTAACAAGTTTATTTATAGCTTTAGGTATTATTTTACCAATGGTTGTTCATGGATTTGGTCAAGAAGTAGCAAGTGCTATTTCACCAATGCATTTTCCGATCTTATTATGTGGTTTAATTCTCGGATATAAGTATGGTTTATTATGTGGAGTAATTACTCCGCTTCTTGCAAGCTTTATTAATGGTAGACCACCACTTCTTCCAATGGCAACAACGATGGCATTTGAACTTGGAATTTATGGTTTATTATCAGGGTTATTTTATCATAAAGTTAAAGTATTTAATAAAAAGATTTTTAATCTTTATTTTGCTTTAATAATTGCAATGCTTGCTGGAAGAATTGTGTTTGCTGTTGTATCGACAATACTACCGCATATTTTTATAAAGTTACCAGAGAAAGCATTCATTGCAAGCTTTGTAACTTTGTTTGCTAGTGGTTTTATCGGAATAATATTACAATTATTAATAATACCTTCAATTGTTTATACGATTGAAAAGATAATTTATGAAAAGGAATAATTTCCTTTTTTTAATTTGAAAAGGAGCCAAAAGTGGCTCCCAATAACGACTGTTTTAAAGAAAACAATCTAAACTATAACTTAAGGGTTCCTTAAGTTCAATTATATTATGTAACAAAAATCAAATTTTATTCATAAAATTTTAATGGAAACAAGTTACATTGAAAAATATAATATGTTATGGTATAATATGTATTATTAAAAAGGAAGAGTGAATATATGAAAGATTATAGTAAATATTTTGCACCATCTTTAAAAGATGCGAGAAAAAGATTATCAAAAGAAACACAAAATCTTCAATATCAAATTGATGAAAAATTAATTGGTATTGGAAATGATAAAACATATATTATAAAAACTTATGGTTGCCAAGGCAACTTAGCTGACAGCGAAAAAATTGCTGGGATAATGGATGTATTAGGATTTACAGAAGTTGATACTGAAGAAGAAGCTGATGTGATAATATTAAATACTTGCGCAATCAGAGATAATGCAGAGAAGAGAGTATTTGGTGAATTAGGAAGATTAAAAGGTTTAAAAGTATTTGATCCTAATAAGCTTTTTGTTGTGTGTGGTTGTATGCCACAAGAAGAAGGAACAGTAAATAAAATTAAAGATCAATACAATCAAGTAGATATTGTTTTTGGTACTCATAATATTCATAAATTACCAGAATATTTGAATGAAGCATATTTATATAAAGAAAGAATATTAGAAGTATTTAGTTATGAAGGGGATATAGTAGAAAATATTCCTCAGAAACGTGCCCATGAATATAGTGCTTGGGTAAATATTATGTATGGTTGCGATGAGTTTTGTACTTATTGTATTGTTCCTTATACTCGAGGAAAAGAACGTTCAAGAAGACCTCAAGATATTATTGATGAAATTAAAGAGTTAGCTCGTGAAGGATATAAAGAAGTAACTTTATTAGGGCAAAATGTTAATGCATATGGTAAGGACTTTACTGATATTAATTATACCTTTGCAAATTTACTTTCTGATTTACAAAAAACAGATATTGAAAGAATTCGCTTTACTACAAGTCATCCACGTGATTTAGATGATGAAACAATAAAAGTAATGGCAACAGGAAAAAATATTATGCCTCATTTGCACCTTCCAGTACAATCTGGAAGTAATAGAATCCTTAAAGCGATGAATCGTAAATATACAAAAGAAAGTTACCTAGAAAAAATACAAAAATTAAGAAGTTTAATTCCTGATATTTCAATCACAACAGATATAATTGTTGGATTTCCAGGAGAAACTGAAGAAGACTTTTTAGAAACTTTAAGATTAGTCGAAGAAGCTAATTTTGAAGGTGCCTTTACATTTATTTTTTCTCCTCGTGAAGGTACACCAGCAAGTAAATTTTCTGATGAAACGCCACTGGCAGAGAAAAAAGATCGTTTATTACGACTAAATAAGATAGTTAATGAAGGTTATGCACGAGGAAACAAGAGATTTGTTAGTGATGTTGTAAAGGTACTTGTAACTAGTGTAAGTAATAAAAATGATAAAGTATTATCTGGTTATACACCTCATTTTAAACTTGTTAATTTTGAAGGTAGTAAAGATTTAATAGGTAAAATTGTTGATGTTAAGGTTGAAAAAGCGTATACTTGGCATCTTAAAGGTGTCATAGTTTAGTAAATCCCTCATATATTTAAATAGATTAAATCTTAGTAGCAATTCATTTCGATTTTGAATATATTGTTATTGAGGAGGGATTAGTATGAATGAAATTCGTGAAATAGTAACGAAAGCAATCGTTGGAAAAGGCAAAAAAATTATTCGTCTTAATAATACAGTGACTCCCGAAAATGAAGCATTCAGTATTTTGGGATGCTGGGTTATAAATCATGAATTTGAAGCTAGTTTAAGTGATAGAAATGTACAAATTGATGGAACTTTAGAAGTAAATATTTGGTATTCATACGATAATAATACAAGAACTGATGTTGCAAGGCAAGTGTTTAAATATAGCGAAAAAGTAAAAACTCGCCAGATTGTAAAAGATGTTAGCGACGACTCTCGTGATGTCATCGTTCGTATTTTACAGCAACCAACATGTACTAACGCTAGTATTAATAATAATGTAATAGATGTTGAAATTGTATTCGAAGTTCTTGCGGAAATAATTGGGGAAACAAAAATGATGATAACCGTGTTTGCAACTACTAGTAGTGAACCCCAAGATATTGTCGATGATAATTTCGAAAATGAAATTAACGAGAATTTCATTGATGAATCAAAAATCGTTGGCTAACAACGATTTTTTGAAAGAAGGGAGAATATGAAATTTCACATTGTTCGAAATGGTGAAACTTTAAGTCAAATTGCGTTTGCTTATAACTTGGAAGAAGAAGAATTAAAAAAAGAGAACAAGCATATACGTTATTGGGATAAATTAATTCCAGGAACAAAATTAAAAATTCCGGTAATTCCTGAAGCCGTTGATCAAGATGTGGAAGCAATGGAGCCGTTTATCGAAAACTATTATCCGAAATTAAATTTAGGAAGTAATGTAGAAAATAATTCTAATCATGAACATTTTTATGAATTATCGCCACAAGAGAATATAAAAAATAATGATGAACACAGTGAAGAAAAAATTGAGGAACCAGAAATCAAACAAACAAATGTAGATCCTATCGTAACAGAAAAAGAAGAAACGAAACCAGAAGAAATAGATAAAGAAGAAATAAAAGAAACTAAGAGTGATGAAAGGCCTCAAGTTAGACCAATAATGGTACCTTATTATCCTGTTTATGTACAATATCCAAGTTATGTATACCCACAATATGTATATCCTGTTTATGTATATCCAAGAAGATTGTACTAAAAAGTCTATTTGGTTAGGCTTTTTTTGTCTATCAAATAAAAAAGAACCAAGTGGTTCTTTTTTAATTTTTAAGTAATATTTTTCCTAATAATGGTCTTTCGCTTTTATTTATTGCATTTTGAGGACAAACTTCACTACAACACCAACATCTAATACAAGAAGTTTTATTTAATTTTGGATAAGACCCTTTTTTAATTGTTAGTGCTTTTGGAGGGCATATTTTTGCGCATTCTCCGCATTTAATACATTTTTGTTTATCGATAACTGGATGTTCTAATACAAGATTTCGTAGTCTTTTGAATTTTAATAATCTTAATGATCTAATTGATAGTGGGTTTGTTGCAGGAACAAATTTAATATTTTCAAAAGTATTAATTTTTTCACCAACGATTTCTATATCTTTAAGATTTCCTACACCTAGACCACGTTTGGATCCAATTTGATTTAATACATATTTATCATATTCTAACCCAGCAATCTCAATTGCTACTCGATCTAGACTAATTGCATCAAAAGAAGCTAGTATTGCTCCTGCTTCCTTTGGAAATCCAGAAGTGCTTGGTCCTTCACCTTCTAGACCTATAATACCATCACATATGTTAATTATTTTTTTGTTTTGATAACTATTTAATATTGCTCCATAAAAATCATTAAAAGCTTCCGCAAATACCAGCGGATTTGGTGCTTTCACATGCCAACTAGCTTTATTAAGGCCATAGATTAATCCGAAAAGATTTTTTTGTGCACATGTTAGATACATTAAAGCATGAGTTTTTAGTTTTGGTAAGTTTATCATAATATCTACATCAATCATTTGTTTGGATACTTCAAATTCATGATAAATTTTACCTTCTTCGTTATAAATAGTTGTAAAGATATCTCCTTTTAATATCTCTACTTTTTCATTTTCAATAACATCATAAATACCATTTTTCTTTAATGTATAAATGAGGTTTTTTGTTGCGGGATTATCACCTACAATTATATTATTTGTTCTCGTTTTTACAATCTGAATAACAGCCTGAACAAATACAGGATGTGTTGTAATTGCTTGAGAGTAGTGAAAAGGTCCCAAACAATTAGGTTTAATTAATACTCTTGCATTTTGTGGAATTGTTTCTAATCCCCCGATTAAATCTAAAGCATCTTTAATTTTAGTTTTTAATTCTTCTAACTCATAATTAAAACAATTAATTAATGCAACCTTTGTAGTTTTCATTTTCAACCTTCGCCTTTATTTTTTCAAATGTTTCTTCGCTAATTATATGTTCGATACGGCATGCATCTATTTCCGCAATCTCTTCATCTACCCCTAAATGAATTAGGAAATTAGTTATTGTTGAATGTCTTTCAAATATTTCTTGAGCTCGTTTTAGTCCTAATTCTGTGAGAGTAATATAACCATTTTTATCAATATTTATAAATCCGGATTTTTTTAATATTCCCATAGCCCTACTAATACTTGGTTTACTATATCCTAATTCTCTAGCAATATCAATTGAACGTACGTTTTTATGTCTTTTACCCAATATGAAGATTGTTTCTAAATAGTCTTCACGAGACTCAGTAGTTCTTTTCATATTTCACCTCTTATTTTAATTATACAATATAAATTGTTTTTTGTATAGTAGTAATTTGGAAAGCGATTTTCTCAAAAATTTTATTGACATTTTCCCTTTTACAATATATAATGTATTAAGTTAGCATACACTAACTAAGGAGGAATCATGAGAAGTTTACATCGATTGCGTTGCGGTGAAAGAGGTAAAGTAAATTGCATAAATTGTAAAGGTCCATTACGTCGCCGTATTATGGATATGGGAATAACTAAAGGTACTACTATTGAAGTAAAAAGAATTGCTCCTTTTGGTGATCCGATCGAAATTTGTGTTCGTGGTTACAAATTATCAATAAGAAAAAAAGAAGCAGAAAATATAATTCTAGAATAAAAATGGAATAGGGGATTTTATGATCAAAAAAGTAGCATTAGTTGGTAATCCGAATTCAGGTAAAACAACCCTTTTTAACCAACTAACAGGAAACAATCAATATGTTGGAAATTGGCCTGGAGTTACAGTAGAGAAAAAAGAAGGCCGAATCAAAGATTTACAAGATATAATTGTAACAGATTTACCAGGGATATACTCATTATCCCCTTATAGTTTAGAAGAAGTTATTACAAGAAATTATTTACTAGATAATGATGTTGATTTAATTATAAATATTGTTGATGCAACAAATATCGAAAGGAATCTCTATCTAACAACTCAAGTTCTTGAAATAGATAAACCCGTTATTGTTGCATTAAACTTACTAGATGTTGTTAATAAACGTGGTATTAAAATTGATACTGAAAAATTAAGTAAGGAACTTGGTTGCCCTGTTGTTTTATTATCAGCATTAAAAAACGAAGGTTTAGACGAACTTAAAAATGTGTTATTAAAAGAAATAAATACAAAACGTAAAGCAACAATATTTCCTTATACACTCTCAACAATGAAAGCAATAGAGAGAACTAAAAATTGTATAGATGAAGATAATCAGTTTCTAGCGTTAAAACTACTTGATAAGGATAAAATTTATTTAGAAGAATATAATGCATTTTCTGAAAAAATAAATGAAATAATTACTATATATGAGAAGGAAACAAAAACCGACAGTCAATCGGCGATTGTGGAAGACCGTTATAGAATTATCGAAAGAATTGTAGAAAAGTGCGTTGATAACAAAGGGTATCGTGAAAGCTTTACTGATAAAATAGATAATATTGTGATGAATAAATTTTTAGCTCTCCCGATTTTTCTTTTTGTAATGTTTATTATTTATTATATTTCGATTGTTTCAATTGGTGATCTTGCGACTGTATTTATGGAAGAATTATTTGACATAATTGGAACAAAAGTGGGAGAAGTGCTTGCAAGTATAAATGTTGCTAGTTGGCTCCAAGGGTTGATAGTTGATGGAATTATTGGTGGGGTTGGTGCAGTTCTAACATTTATACCGCAAATGTTTATTCTCTTTTTACTATTAACACTTCTTGAAGATAGTGGATATATGGCACGGATTGCTTTTATTATGGATAATATTTTCCGTAAATTTGGATTAAGTGGAAAATCATTTATCCCAATGTTAATTGGTACTGGATGTACTGTTCCGGGAATAATGGCAACAAGAACGATTGAAAATGAACGTGATCGAAAAATGACAATTATGTTGACGCCATTTATTCCTTGTGGCGCTAAACTTCCTGTCTTTGCATTATTTATAGGAGTGTTCTTTGGTCCGCTTGCTTCAGTATCTATGTATTTATTAGGAATTGTTATTGTAATCATTGCAGGAATAATTCTAAAGAAATTAAAATATTTCCGTAGTTCTGAAAGTCCATTTATTTTAGAATTACCAGATTATCGTTTACCGAGCATAAAAAATATTGTGATAATTGTTTGGGATAGAATTAAAGCATTTATAGTCAAAGCAGGAACAATTATTTTTGTTGCTAGTGCAATAATATGGTTTATGCAATCATACTCTTGGACATTACAATCTGTAAATCCTGAGGATAGTATCCTTGGATCGATTGGAAAATTTATTGCACCGATATTCGTGCCTTTAGGATTTGGAAATTGGCAAGCTACAGTTGCTATTCTTACTGGGATTGTTGCTAAGGAAAATGTCGTTGCAACTTTTGGAATATTAGGTGGAGAAGCTACTGTATTAGTACAAGAAATCTTTACTCCTATTAGTGGTTATGCATTTATGACATTTATTTTACTTGCTTCTCCGTGTCTTGCTGCTATTGGTGCAACTAAAAAAGAATTAGGTTCATGGAAAGAAACGACACTTACAATTTTATTTCAAACAGGGACAGCATATGTTGTATCTTTAATTGTGTATTTAATTGGTTTACTTATTATAAAAGTAAATAATTGGCCAACAATATTAATTTCGATTGGACTAGTTATATTAATATTACTTGCAATAGGAAAATCTATTAAAACTAAAGGCTGTCCAAAGGGATGCAATTCATGTCATGAAAGTTGTAATGATTATAAAAAAACATCACGATAATCGTGATGTTTTTTAGTAGAATGGTCTATATGGTCTAAATGGTCTTCTTCCATAAAATCGACGAGGGAATCGTGGAAAGATTGGATATGGATAAGGAAGTGGAAACGGATAAGGGAACGGTACAGGAGGACGAGTAGCCCACCAGAATGGAGCGGAAACAACTGCACCAGTTAAAAACGGAATTAATCTTTGACCATCGTCATGACGTACCCAAGATTGACTTGGATGAATATCATAAATGTTGCTGTTCATAATATACTTCTCCTTTCAATATTATATTTATGAGAATTTAGTGATTTTGTGATTAAAATTCAAAGTTTTCAAATAGATACCTTTCAAGTGTTAAATTATTTTTCATAATATAAGTTGCATGCTTTATTCCGACATATCGGAAGTGCCATGGTTCATAAAAGTATCCTGTTTCACTTTCTTTTCCTTCTGGATATCTTAGAATAAAACCGTATTTATAACAGTTTTTTATTAAAATTTGATATTCAGGGGTACTTGCGAAAAAGTCAGTAAGTCCTGTATCTAAAGTAGAGATATCGATTGCTAGTCCAGTATGATGTTCTGAAAACCCTGGTTTAGCACTATAATTATCATCTTTGTAATAATTATAAAGTGCTACTTGCTTTTCATATGTTCTATAACCAGAAAAGATATAAAGGTTATAAAGATTTAAATCATTGACCATTTCAAGAAAAGAAAATACAACTTCTTTGGGAAGTAACACATCTTTATTTGCAACATTTGCACCATATATTTTTGGATTAACGAGTCCTTCTGGTATATAAGTTTTATCAACATAAAAAAGTTTATTAACTAATATTAAATTAGTATTAGCAAATATTGCAGGTGATTCTTTTTGATATTTAAATTTATTTAATGCCATTAAATGAGTATAATTATTTTTTTCTCTTATTGTTTCGATTTCAAAATAGTCATCTAGAGAAAACCCTGAATAGTTTAAATAAGGATATACATCTTCATAGGAAAGGTTGTTTTTCTTTAAAAATGTATCGAGACTATTTTGCTTATTACTTCCTATTATTAATATAATAAAACAAAATATTAGAAAGATAATTAATTTCTTCATGATAATAGTATTTGTAAAAAGAAAAATATATATGTCTTTTTTAGTAATTTTGTGTTAAAATAAATTAAGGTGACATTATGAAAAAAATAATATTAATCGATGGAAATAGTTTAGTATTTCGTGCCTACTATGCAACTTCATATGGACAATTGATGAGAAATCAACATGGTCTATATACAAATGCAATTTATGGCTTTTGTATGATTTTAGAAAAATTAATTGAAGAAGAAAAGTCTCATATTTTTGTTGCATTTGATATGGGAAAAGAAACATTTCGTCATCAAGAATATGAGGAATATAAAGGGACACGTAAAAAACTTCCTGAAGAACTTGCAATGCAATTTCCTTATATAAGAAAATATATTGATTATATGAATATTAAATGGTATGAAACAGAAAATTATGAAGCAGATGATTTAATTGCAAGTGTAGCTCGCTTAGCAGAAAAAGAAAATTTTGATGAAATTAAAATTGTAACTGGTGATAAAGATTTATTACAACTAGTTCGTGGCAATATAAAAGTTTTTATAACTAAAAAAGGTTATTCATTATTAGATGAATATAATGAAGAAAACTTTTATGAGAAAATGAATATTTATCCTCATCAAGTTCCTGATTATAAGGGGTTAGTTGGTGATGCTTCAGATAATTTATCAGGAGTTAAAGGAGTTGGAGATAAGACTGCGATTAAATTATTATCGCAATTTAAATCGTTAGAAAATATAATTAGTAATGTTAGTTTGATTCCGGGGAAAGTAGGAACATTAATTGAAAAAGACTATAAAATAGCTCAAAAAACGAAATATCTTGCAACGCTTGTTGATGATATAAAATTTGACTTTACTTTAGATGATTTGAAAGTACAAGAACCGGATGTGGAAAAACTGCGTCAACTATTTACTGAACTAGAATTTTCATCATTTTTAAATAAATTTGAAAGTAAAATAAATGAAAATACTTACGATTATAAAATTATTGATGATACTAATTATGACTTTACAAAACTTACGAATACCTTTATTGATATTGAAGTATTTGGATCAAATTATCTTAAAGGTGAATTTTTAGGTCTTGGAATAATAAATGATAAAGAGTATTTATTTGTTCCGAAAGAAATAGTATTAAAAAATAAATATTTACATGAATATCTTGCAAGTGAAAAAGAAAAAGTAACATTTGACTATAAAAAATTATATGTTGTTTTAAAAGCTAATAATATCGAAATAAATTCAGTTGTCTTTGATATTTTGCTTGCCGCATATTTAATTAATCCTAGTTTTGCTTTTGATGATTTGAAAAAGGTAGCAGATAATATAACTCAAAATAATTTAAATTATGATGATGCAATTTATGGAGCAAATACAAAAGCAAAAATTCCAGAAATAAATGTCTATGCAAAACATGCAATTGACAAATGTATAATGATGAAAAAGCTACTACCGATATTAAAAAGTGGAATTAGAGAAAATAATCAGGAAAGATTATTAAAAATTGAGTTAAAGCTTTCAAAAGTTTTAGGGGATATGGAAATTACAGGTCTTAAAGTTGACCGTAAACAACTTGAAGAAGTTGAAGTAGAATTTGTTGCTGAGCAAGAAAAAATTGCAAATAGAATTTATGAACTTGCAGGAGAAAAGTTCAATATTAATTCTGTTAAGCAATTAGGCGAAATTTTGTTTGTGAAGTTAGGAATTCCTGCTGGTAAAAGGACAAAAACAGGATATAGCACAAGTTCTGATGTTTTAGAAAAATTATCACAATATGAAATATGTAGATTAGTATTAGATTACAGGGGAATATCAAAACTCATTTCAACATACCTACATGGACTTTTAGAAGTTTTAAGTGGTGAGAACTTTGTTCATCCTTTATATAAACAAGCATTGACAGCAACAGGTAGACTATCTAGTGTTGAACCTAATATTCAAAATATGCCGATAAGAACTGAATTAGGGCAAGTAATAAGGAAAGCATTTATTTCAAGATTTAAAGATGGGAAAATATTAAGTTGCGACTATTCGCAAATTGAATTACGAGTACTTGCCCATATATCAGAAGATCAAAACATGATTGAAATGTTTAGTCATGATGTTGATTTCCATACGCAAACAGCGCAAAGAATATATGATACAGAAAGTGTTACCCCTGAGATGCGAAGGACAGCAAAAGCTATTAATTTTGGAATTATATATGGAATGAGTGCTTGGGGGTTAAGTGAAGCAATAAAAGTAACACCTCAGGATGCAGAAAATTATATCAATAAATATTTTGCAACTTTTAGTGGAGTTAAAAAGTATTTAGATGATGCTGTAAGTAGTGCTAAGAAAGATGGTTATACAAAAACGATTTATAATCGTAGACGTTATATTCCGGAATTAAATAGTTCCAATAAAGCTTTAGTATCTTTTGGTGAAAGAACAGCAATGAATTCACCAATTCAAGGTAGTGCAGCAGATATTATTAAACATGCAATGGTTATAATTTTTGATAAAATGAAAGGTTTGAAATCAAAAATGATTGCTCAAGTTCATGATGAATTACTTTTTGATTGTCATCCAGATGAACTTGAAGAAGTAAAAGAGATTGTTAAGTCAAGTATGGAAAATGTAATCAAGTTAAAAGTCCCTCTGATTGCGCAAATTAGTTGGGGAGATAATTGGTTAAATTCTTAACAAACCTAATAATTTTTGATATAATTATAAGGGTGGTGATTAATTAATGGATATTATTTTTAAAAGAAGAAGCGTAAGAGAATTTAAAGATTTACCTGTTGAGGATGAAAAGATTGAAATGTTACTTAAAGCTGGAATGCAAGCACCTAGTGCCAATAATCAACGTCCTTGGTATTTTCTTGTTATTAAAGACGAGCAAAAAATGAAAGAATTAGAAGCAGTGTCACGTGTATTACCAAAAGCAAAATGTGCTATTCTTCTACTTTATAAAAATGAAAATTTAGTATCTCCTGGAATGGTTGCAAGTGATATGGGTGCAGCAATGCAAAATATGTTACTTGAAACAGCACACTTAGGTTTAGGTGGAGTATGGATAGGTTTGTATTCTGCAGATAATAAAACGAAAACAAAAGTTGAAAACTGCAGAAGGATTTGTAATGTACCTGAGGAATATGAATTATATTCAATGATTGCTTTAGGTTATCCAGAAAAAGAAGATGCTAATCATTTTGTTGATCGTTATGATCAATCTAGAGTATTTTACGAGAAGATTTAAATATGCCCGAATTACCAGAAGTTGAAACTGTTAGAAATAGCTTAAAAGAAATTATATTAAATCAAACGATTAGATCTATTTCTATTAATTATAATAAAATAATAAAAAATGTTTCAGAAGAGAATTTTATTTCATCTTTAGTAGGACAAACATTTTTAGATATTGATCGTCATGGGAAGTATTTAATTTTTCATTTAAATGATTATTATTTAATTTCTCATTTGCGAATGGAAGGTAAATATTTAATAAAAAATGAAGAAGAAATAAATAAACATGAACACATAATTTTTACTTTTGATGATTTTAATATGCGTTATCATGATACGAGAAAATTCGGAACAATGCATTTATATCAAAAGAATATTAATATCTTTGATGAATTACCATTAAAAAATGTCGGGTATGAACCATTTGATAATCGTTTAACAATCGATAATTTATATAATAAATTTCAGAAAATGAAAAAACCGATTAAGACTACTTTGCTTGATCAGAAAATTATTGCTGGTTTGGGTAATATTTATGCTGATGAAGTATTATATAGTACGCGTATAAATCCACTCACGCAAACCAACAAACTTTCAAGGGAAGATGTAGAAAAAATATTAAATGCATCTCGGAAAGTATTAAAAAAAGCAATTAGCCTTGGCGGAACAACAATAAGAAGTTTTGTTAGTAGTCATGACATTTCGGGAAGATTCCAAAATGAACTTTTAATACATACGAAAAAAACATGTCCAAATTGTAGAAAGGAAGTAGCGAAAATTTATGTTGGCTCTCGAGGAACATATTATTGTCCTGATTGCCAACCACTAAGGTAAGGTGAAAACTATGAAAGTAATTGGAATAACAGGCGGAATAGCTTCCGGTAAAACGTTAGTATCAAATTTTATAAAATCAAAAAATTATACTGTTATTGAAGCAGATCGTATCGCTCATGATTTATTAGAAAAACCCAAAATTGTTTCAAAGATTGCTGAAACTTTTGGAGAAGAAGTTATCGTGAATGGTAAAGTAGATCGCGATGCTTTAGGAAAAATTATTTATTATGATAAAAAACTACAAAAAAAATTAAATGCTATTATACATCCAAAAGTACGAAAAGCAATTAATAAAGAACTTAAAAAGCACCGTGATGAAGATCTTGTCTTTGTTGATGTTCCTTTACTTTATGAAGCAAAGATGGAAGATATGATGGATAAAATTGTTGTTGTGTATGTAGAAAGACAAACACAAATTGAACGTTTAATGGACCGCGATAAAATTATTTGGGATTATGCGGTTACAAAAATTGATTCACAAATTCCATTAAAAGAAAAGTTCCAAAGAGCTGATTTCATTATTAATAATGAGGGAACTAAACAAAGTACTGAAGAGCAAGTAGAAAACTTTTTACGGGAGTTAAAACATGAAATTTAGAGACTATTTCGCAAACGACTTTGAAACTAGAGATAATCATCATATTGAAAGTTTAAGAAGTCATTATTATCGCTGTCGCATTGAAAATGCGATGAATGCAGTTTTAGAACTTGCTAAAAAGGAAAAAGCTGTTATTAAATATATTGATGAAGAACGTTATGAAATTATATTTGAAACATCAAAATATACAGTTACAGCAACAATGGTTAGTCCAAGTTTTGGAGAAACTGCTGTTGATTTTAAAATCTTAACATTTTTTATGTTACCTTTTGGTAAAGGTATTAAAATAATTGAAAGATTATATAAAGAACTTGATAATCTTTTACCGTTTAAGGGGATAGGTTTATATCGCTAGAATAGGAGTATTATCGATGGAGAAGTTAGTTTATGATAATTTTAAAGTTAGGATCAGGCAATATTTAAATAGTGAAGATATATTGTCTCTTTCATCATTGTATTTACCGTTAATGGGAATTGATAGTTTCGCAACCTACCATGCGTTAATATCGTTAGATGATAATGAAACGTATACTTTTAAGAAATTGCTTGATACTTTAAATATCATAAATATTAATACATTAAATAAAGCATTTTATAAACTTGAAGGACTAGGATTAATTAAATCATATCATTCAAGTAAAAAAGGTTTTTTATATGAAATTTATCCCCCACTTTCTTTTCGTGAATTTTTTGATAATGAATTATTAGTAGAATACTTAACAAGTCATATTGGTGAAATTGAAGTAGACAAATTAAGAAAAAGATTAAGTGTAAAAATTGTTGGTTATCAAGATATTACGAAAAACTTTAATGAAGTTTTTCAAACAAGTACAAAATCAGTAACAAAAACAATAGAAGGCTTAGTTAAACCAGGTATTAAAGTAGAAAATCAAGATTTTAATTATCCGCTCTTTAAGTTGCTTTCGGAAAATATTCTTAGTGAAGATTTACTTGATGATGATGATTTCCGAAATCGTATTGTAAGAATTAGTTATTTATATAAACTTTCTGAAGAAGAAATGAAAGATGTGATTGTAAAAACAATTGAGGTTGATAAAGACTTTGAATATGCTAGCATTTCAAAAAATGCTTGCTATGTATTCCAAAAGAAATATCAAGTTGATAAGCCAACCCTAGAAACAACCCATGATGATATGTTCATCGCTAGTAATGCGGATGATGAATGGAAAAAGATTATTAATTTGGTAGAAAATATGGAAGTAACTGATGTCTTAGAAAATATATCAGGAATTAAACCTTCAGTTAGTGAAATTGCGATGTTTGAAAAGTTAATAAATGAAACTCATCTATCACCGGGATTAATTAATATGATGATTTTAATTGTTAGCAATGAAAAGAATGGGGAATTACCTGGGTATAATTATTTTCATAAAATTGCAAACACATGGGCACGAGCAAAAATTAAAACGCCATATGATGTGTTAAAATATCTTGAAAATCGTAATAAAAAGAAGGAAGAAACGCAAAAGCAAGTTAGAGTATATCCGAAAAAGCAAAGACCTATTCCAGATTGGTATCATGAATATACTAAACAACTTCAAGCCAGTCTCGAAAAGGAAAAACAAATGAAGTCTACTGAAAAACAAGAATTGTTAGATATTGTAAAGGAAATGTTGGAGTGAGATGGAAAAATTAATTGAAAATATAAAAAACGAAATATTGAAAGATAAGGAAATAGTAAATTTCATTAGAAAGCATAAAATTTCTGAAGAACTATTTCTTAAATATATTAATGTCTTTTATCAGCAAAAACTTGCTAATGACATTTGTAATGCTTGTTTAGGGAAAAAGCCTTGCGAGATGGATGTATATGAAATGCAAAGTAAATTAGAATATAATTATGGAACTATTACAAGAAAATACATTCATTGCCCATATCTTGATAAAGTAAATGAAGACTTTTTAGAAATGCTTTTCTTCCCAGAAACACAAATCACAGGAAAAATATTTGATACACCTGAGCGCTTAGATGTTATAAATGCGATAAATGAATATATGCAAAACCCGAAGGAAAATAAAGGGATTTTTATTCATGGCGCTTTTGGAACCGGGAAAACATTTATTTTATTATGGATTGCAAAGCAACTTGCAAAGTTAAAATTAAAAGTTGTTTTTGTATATTATCCTGATTTAGTACGGCATATTAAAAGTAGTATTGTTAATAATAAAGTTGAGGATATTGTTAATAAACTTAAAACAGCAGATGTTTTAATGTTAGATGATATTGGGGGAGAAAATAATACTAATTATATTCGAGATGAAGTATTAGGACCAATACTTCAATATCGAATGTTAGGTAATATGCCGACGTTTATGACTTCTAATTATAATATAGATCAATTAGGAATACATTTCATGGAAACAAAAACTGAAGTTGATCAAATAAAAAGTATGCGTATCATTGATAGAATTAAATTTATGATGAAAGTAGTAGAATTAATAGACAAAAATTATCGACTTAATTAATTGACAATAATTTTAAGTAGTGTTATAATATTTTAAAAGCGATGAAAAGGACATGATTATTGTTAACCTTATTTTCAGAGAAGTAGGAATGGTGCGAACTACTAATAAGGCACAATTAATTACTACCTTGGAGTTGGGTTCGAAAGATTTCCCCGTAATTCTTGCGTTAAAGAAATTAAGTGTGTATATTTTTATACAAATAAAGGTGGTACCGCTGGAAAAATTCTAGTCCTTAATTAGCAAGGACTTTTTTTGTAAGGAGATATGAATATGAACATTAAAATTACATTTTTAGATGGAAGTACTAAAGAATATCCAAAAGGAACAAATGCATATGAAATTGCAAAAAGTATATCGCCTTCGCTTGCGAAGAAATGTGTATATGCTTTAGTAAATGAAGAGGATTATGATCTATATCGTCCAATTAACGATGATGCTAGTTTAATATTAAAAATGGCTGAAGATGCATTTGAAGTTTTTAATCATTCATGTAGCCATCTTCTTGCTTCAGCTGTAAAGAGATTATATCCAAAAGCAACTTTTGGGGTTGGCCCTGCGATTGAGGAAGGTTTTTATTATGATATCAATCCAGGAGATGATATTAAATTTACAGATGGAGATTTAGAATATATTGAAAAAGAGATGAATAGAATAGTTAATGAGAATCAGCCATTTGAACGTATTGAAGTATCAAAAAGCAAGGCATTAGAAAAATTTAAAAATGATAAATATAAAATCGAAATAATTAATGAATTACCTGAAGATTCTATAATTACTCTTTACCAAAATGGAGACTTTATTGATTTATGCCGTGGACCACATGTCCCATCAACAAAGTTCTTAAAACATTTTAAATTATTAAATGTTAGTGGTGCATATTGGCGTGGAGATTCTCGTAATGAACAATTACAAAGAATTTATGGCGTATGTTTTCCAACAGCTGAAGAGTTAAAGAATCATTTAGAAATATTAAAAGAAAGAGAAAAACGTGACCATCGTAAATTAGGAAAAGAGTTAGAACTATTTATGATTAGTGAATATGGTCCTGGATTCCCTTTCTGGTTACCAAAAGGTATGATTTTACGTAGACAATTAGAAAACTTTTGGTATCAAAAACATATTGAAGAAGGTTATCATTTAATTCAAACTCCAATTATGCTTAATAAAGAGTTATGGGAAATATCAGGTCATTGGAAAAACTATCGTGAAAATATGTATACATCAAAAATTGATGAACGTGAATTTGCTGTTAAACCAATGAACTGTCCGGGAGGAATTTTAGTATATAAAAATTTCCTTCATTCATATAAAGATTTACCATTAAGAATTGGTGAATTAGGATTAGTTCATCGTCATGAAGCAAGTGGAGCATTGACAGGACTTTTTAGAGTTCGTAACTTTACTCAAGATGATGCCCATATTTTTATGCGTGAAGATCAAATAGTACCTGAAATTACAAATTTATTACGTCTATTTGATGAATTCTATCGCATCTTTAATCTTGATTATCATATCGAACTTTCTACAAGACCTGAAGAAAAATATATTGGAGATATTCCAACTTGGGAAAAAGCTGAGGCAGCATTAGCAGAAGCGTGTAGATCGGTTGGTCGTGAATATAAATTGAATCCAGGTGATGGAGCATTTTATGGTCCTAAGCTTGATTTTAAATTAAAAGATTCAATGAATCGAATCTGGCAATGTGGAACAATCCAATTAGATATGTTCTTGCCGGAACGATTTGATATTACATATATTGATAAGGATGGCAAACGTCGTCGCCCAACTATGTTACACAGAGCAATCTTTGGTTCACTAGAAAGATTTATTGGAATTTTAATTGAACATTATGGTGGGGCGTTTCCATTATGGCTAGCACCAGTACAAGTTAAATTAATTCCAGTAAACAATGAATATCATTTAGAATTTGTAAATAAATTACATGAGAAGTTTATGAAAGCTGGTATTCGTGTTGAAATAGATGACCGAGATGAAAAATTAGGCTATAAAATTCGCGAAGCACAAACTAAGAAAATACCTTATCAACTTGTAATAGGTGATAAAGAAGTAAGTGAAAATATACTTACAATTCGCAAATATGGTAGCAAAGATACATTTGTTATGTCGATTGATGAATTTATTAATTTTACTTGTGAACAGGTGAAAAATTTAAGGAGTTAAAATGAATTTAGTTAAAGAAATAAGAAATAGAGATGTATATCAAATCTCTTTTTGGGGAACATTCCTCTCATATTTTATAATTCCTGTAATCTTACTAATTCCCTTTATTTTCTTAATTGTAACTAAAACTGATTATGACTTCTTAACAGTAATGTCGATATTTATTGACCAACAAAATTCAAGTCCGGATATAATGAATAAAATTCTAATATTTTCGGTTATTATTGAAGTAGTTTCTCGTGTAATAATGATTGTATTAATTGTTAGTTTCTTAAAGAATTATTTAATAGGGGATGCAAAAAAGTTTTCAAAAAATCTACCAATAAACATTGTTATTATTGTTGGTGGTTTTATTGCTATCCTCCTTGTTAATTTGTTAATAACATTATTTTATCAATTGATAGGAATTAAAGGAGATTCCGCAAATGAAGAAGCGGTTCGAGAAATGCTTAATTCTAATATGCGTCCATTTATGGTAATTGTAGTAGTTATTTTAGCTCCAATTCTTGAAGAGTTAATGTTTCGAAAAATATTAATAGGTTTCTTAATTGAAACTTTGCATTTGCATAAAGTGGTAGCATTTAGTATTTCTGCTTTTGTCTTTGCGTTTGTTCATGTTATTGGAGATTTCCAAGAAATTATCTTTATTATTCCGTATTTAGCTTTATCAATTGTTATTACATTAAGTTATGCATTTTCAAAAAATAATATTTATGTACCTATTGGAGTTCACTTTTTAAATAACTTATTAGCGATATTTGCCGTATGAAAAAAGCAGAATATAAAAAATTAATTAAATTAGGAATTGATGCTCTCAAAAAAGATGAACTCCAAGAAGCAGCTAACTATTTTGAAAGTGCATTACAAATAGCAATTAATACAAATGATATTCTAACATTGGGATTTATTTACTTAGATTTAAAAAACTTTGTTCGTGCTAAAGAGTTGTTTAATGTTGTTTTAGAATTTGAAACTAATGCTAAGGCGATTTATGGCCTAGCATTAGTAAATGATTATACTGGTAATAAAGATGAAGCAATTAGTCTTTATGAAGAAGCTATAACTCTTGAGAAAAAAGAACCAATGCTTTACTTTGATTGCGCTTATTTATATGAAGAGCTAAAATTATATGATAAGGCTATAGATTATTATGAAAAGGCAATATTGATAAAAGATGATTATTTTTGGGCTCATGTTAATTTAGGTGCAATTTATGAATCTTTAGATAAAAATGAGTACGCTTTAAAACATTTCTTAAAAGCTTATGAAATTGATAATGCGATGCCGATGATTTGCTATAATTTAGGTGTTGTATATAGTAAGTTAGGAAATGCGGAAAAAGCAGAAAAGTATTATTTAGAAGAATTAGAAAAAGAAAGTCCATATAAAGATACATTTTATAATCTAGGTATTTTATATAAAGATAGTTTTAATGATTTTGAAAAAGCTAAACAATATTATTTATTAGGTATAAAAGAGAATGAAAACCATCATTTAATATGGTATAATTTAGGATGTGTTTACGTATTATTAAATGATTACGATAATGCATATGATTGTTTTGTATATTTATATTATAAAAATAGAAGATTATTTGAATATATAAAAGTTGATGAAGAACTCAAAAACTTTCGAAACTCCTCTCATTATAAAAGACTTATGGGAATTAACCCATAACCTTTTTTATTTTCCAACATATAATACTTGTGAGGTGGAAAAATGAGAGTAAATTTATTTGATTATTATCGTAAAAGTCCAATAAGACAAACAGAATATGTAGTAAAACAAGGGGATACGCTGTATAATATTGCAAAGAATCATGGTGTGACTGTAAAAGATTTGATGAAAATTAATGATTTACATAATACTTTAATTTATCCTGATCAAGTCTTAGTAATTCCGAAATCAGTTCCAAGTGGAGCTATGTATTTTATGGAATATGTTGTGACAAAGGATGATACATTAGAAAAAATTTCAAAACAATTTGATGTACCTACTGAAGAAATAGGTCGTTACAACGATGTAACTAAATTAATTCTAGCAGAGGGGCAAGTTCTAACAATCCCAACAAGATATAAAGTATATACAGTAAAAGATGGTGATAGCTTATCTACGATTCTGAGAAATACAAATATGACTCAAGAAGAATTTATAAATGCGAATATTGATAATTTAATAAAACCAGGAATGACAGTATATGTAAAATAAAGCCTTATGGAAAGGCTTTTTTATTTTGAGTCTATTAATATTATGATTTTTGTGATATAATAATTATTGGTGTTAATATGTTAGAAGTAAATGTAATTGGAGCTGGACTTGCGGGTTCAGAAGCAACATATCAATTAATAAAACGTGGAATTAAAGTGAATTTATATGAAATGAGACCAAAAAAACAAACTGAAGTCCATCGGACAAGTTTGTTTTCTGAACTTGTTTGTAGTAATTCATTCCGCGCAAAATCAATTGCTAATGCTGTTGGATTATTAAAAGAAGAAATGAAACGTTTGGACTCAATAATTATTAATGCAGCATTAAAAAATGAAATTCCTGCAGGTGGTGCTTTAGCTGTAGATCGTGAAGGATTTAGTAAATATATTACTGACTTTTTATCAAATCATCCTTTAGTAAATATTATTAATGAAGAAGTTACAAAAATACCTGAAGGACCAACGATAATTGCAACAGGACCACTGACAAGTGATAGTTTAAGTCGTGAAATCCAACAATTTTGCGGTTCTGAATATTTATATTTTTATGATGCTGTAGCACCAATAATTAGTGAAGCATCGATTGATAAATCAAAAGTGTATTTAAAATCACGTTATGATAAGGGTGATGCAACATATTTAAATTGCCCTATGACTGAAGAAGAATTTAATTTGTTTTACGATGCTTTAGTGTATGCGGAAAAAGTTATGCCGGAAGAATATGAATTAAAAGTATTTGAAGGTTGTATGGCAATTGAAGATATTGCTGCAAGAGGTAAAAGGACGCTCCTTTTTGGTCCGATGAAACCTGTAGGATTAGAGGATCCACGGACAGGGGAAAGACCTTATGCTGTTGTTCAATTGCGTCAAGATGATGCAGCAAAATCAATGTATAATATTGTTGGTTTTCAAACTCATTTAAAATGGGGAGAACAAAAAAGGATTTTAAGAATGATTCCTGGACTCGAAAATTGTGAGATATTACGATATGGAGTGATGCATCGTAATACTTATATTAATAGTCCTACAGTGTTAAATAAATATTATCAAACTAATAAAAGAAAAGATTTATTCTTTGCTGGACAAATCACTGGTGTTGAAGGATATGTAGAAAGTGCTGCATCAGGGCTTGTTGCAGGAATTAATTTATATCGTTTTGTAAATAATTTAGAGATGGTAGACTTTACAAATGAAACTGGAATCGGAGCACTAGCAAATTATATATCACGCGAAAACAGAAAGTTTGTCCCGATGAATGTTAACTTTGGAATATTCAAAGAGCCTAATCGAAGACTAAAAAAATCAGAGAAAAGCGACTATTATAAGTTTAATAGTGATAAAGTTTTAGATAAATTAATAAAGGAAATTTGATATGATTGTTAAGTTTGTAAATTACTTAAAAAACGAAAGAAATTATTCAGAGTATACGATATCAAGTTATATAAGTGATATTAAAGAATTTGAAAATTTCTTGATTAAAAATGAATTAGGAAACTTAACAAATTGTAAGCAAAACACGACAAGGTATTATTTATCATATTTAAATCAAAAAGGGTTTAATCCTCGTAGTATCTCAAGAAAACTTTCAAGTTTAAGAAGTTTTTATCGGTTTTTAGTACAAGAAGAAATTGTTAAGCTAAATATTTTTTCTGAAATATCTTCACCTAAAGCAGATAGAACATTACCAAAGTTTATATATTATGAAGAACTTGATGCTTTATTTACATGTATTAATACTAATACGATTATTGGAAAAAGAGACTATGCTTTACTTGAATTATTATATGGGACTGGAATAAGGGTAAGTGAGTGCTGCAATCTAAAAATTAGTGATATTGATTTTTATAACGATAATATTATTGTGACTGGAAAAGGAAATAAAGAAAGATACTTACCAATATATGATAGTATTAAAAATGCATTGAGAGATTATTTGGAATTTTCGCGAATAAAGTTACTTGCTAAGTCGCAAAATTCTAATTGTGATATATTGTTTTTGAATTATAAAGGGACACCTTTAACCCCAAGGGGGGTTAGGGTAATACTCAATAATATTAATGATCGTGCATCAAAAAATATTAAAATTAGTCCTCATATGTTAAGACATTCCTTTGCAACACATTTATTAGATAATGGAGCTGATTTACGGACAGTTCAAGAATTATTAGGTCATGTAAATCTTTCCACAACCCAAATATACACACATGTATCAAAAGAACAATTAAAAAATGCATATATGGAGTATTTTCCAAGAGCTAAAAGAAAGGATTGAAAGTGATGGGTAGAGGTTTTGAAAAAATAAATGAACTAGGAATAATTCCAAAAAGAAGTACGTCAGGTAGTGCTGGTTATGATTTTTACTTACCTGAAAATATAACGATTAATCCAAATGAGATTAAAGTAGTTGATACATATATTAAAGCTTATATGGAAAATGATGAATTTCTGGCGATATTTATTCGTAGTAGTATGGGAATCAAGAAAGGTTTAAGAGTCGTTAACTCTGTTGGAATAATTGATAGCGATTATTATAATAATCCTGAAAATGGTGGGCATATTAAAATTGCATTAAAAAATGAAAGTAGCGAGACTATTAACTTAGAAGCTGGAGAAAGAATTGCTCAAGGAATTTTTCTAAAATACTTGACAGTTGATAATGATGCTGCAACAAATATTCGCCAAGGTGGAATTGGTAGTACAGATAAAAAATAATATGAAAATATATTCGGATTTTTGACTGTAGGAAAAATAATCCTTGCTTTTCATCGATTCTTGTGCTATAATATAACGGGCAAAAAATACACACACTATAAGAGAATGTCGTCAAGTCCATTAATTATGGGGCGGTGTTCGATGACGATAGTGGAGGCCAAACAAAATAAAAATGGAGGAAAATATGACTATAGTAACAAAAAAACAATTACTAGAAGCTGGAGTTCATTTCGGTCATAATACTCGCCGATGGAACCCAAAAATGAAAGAGTATATTTATGAAGAAAGAAATGGCATTTATATTATTGATTTACAAAAAACAGAAAAATTAATAATTGATGCCTATAAAAAACTTTACAGTATTGTTCAGAATGGTGGAAAAGTATTATTCGTAGGAACAAGAAAACAAACTCAAGATGTTATTCGTGAAGAAGCTATTCGTGCTGGACAATACTATGTTGATCAACGCTGGTTAGGCGGAACATTAACTAACTTCAAAACTATTCGTAGAAGTATTAATCGCTTATTTAAACTAGAAGCGATGGAAGAAGATGGAACATTTGATTTATTACCTAAAAAAGAAGTAAGTCTTTTACGAAAAGAAAAAGATAAGCTAAATAAATATTTTAGTGGAATTCGTGATATGACTAAGATGCCTGACGCTCTTTTCGTAGTTGATCCTAAATCTGAACAAAATGCTGTAAGAGAGGCACGTAGATTAAAAATCCCTGTTTTTGCCTTAGTTGATACTAATTGTGATCCGGATGAAGTTGATTATGTGATTCCAGGAAATGATGATGCAATTAGAAGTGTAAAATTAATTGTTGCAACAATGGCAAATGCGATTGTTGAGGCTCAAGGTGGTACACCAGTTATTATTGAATTTACTGATGAAACAACACAAGAAAATCAAACTCGTGAACGTACAAATAGAAGACGTTCTAGAGGCAGAAGCAGTAAAAGTGAAAAAGTAGAAGTAACAGAAGTTAAAGCAAGTACAAACGAAAAAGAAAATAAGGAGGAAAGCAATGATTAGTGCTCAACTTGTTAAGGAGTTACGTGATAAAACAGGCGCAGGCATGATGGATTGCAAAAAAGCCCTAGAAGCAACAAATGGCAATTTTGAAGAAGCTATTACATGGTTACGTGAAAAAGGAATTGCTAAGGCTGAAAAGAAAGCAAGCAGAATTGCTGCAGAGGGCGTTTGTGCATATAAAATTGAAGGGAATAAAGCTGTAGTATTTGAACTTAATAGCGAAACTGATTTCGTTGCGAAAAATGAAAACTTCCAAAACCTTGTTTCGCAAATTGCAGATGTTTTAATTAATAGCAATGCAACTAATACTGAAGAAGCTTTAGAAGTTGAAGTTAATGGACAAAAAATTAATGATTTAATTGTTAATGCGACAGCAACAATTGGTGAAAAAATAACTTTGCGTAGAGTTAGTGCTTATGAAAAAAATGATAATGAAGTTTTTGGAGCATACTCTCATATGCAAGGTAAGATTGTTTCTCTAGCAGTTTTAGAAGGCGATAATGAAGAGGTTGCTAAAGATGTGTGTATGCATGTTGCGGCTATGAATCCTCAATATTTACGTGAAGATCAAGTTGATCAAGACGTAATTGAAAAAGAAAAAGAAATTCTTACTCAAGAAGCTTTGAATGAAGGAAAACCAGAGAAGATTGTTGAAAAAATAGTATCTGGAAGAATCAAAAAATATCTAAAAGATATTTGTCTTGAAGATCAACTATTTGTTAAGAATCAAGATCAAACAGTTTTACAATATGTTCAAGCAAATAATAGTAAGATTATAGATTTTATTCGCCTTGAAGTTGGAGAAGGAATCGAAAAGAAATGCTGCTAATCTAAGCATAAGAAACTACTAGGCACAACCATTATGTGCCTTTTTATTAAAAAAAATAGGAGGATCTAAATGAGAAGAGTTGTATTAAAATTAAGTGGTGAAGCTTTAGCCTACCAAGATTCTAAAGGAATTGATCATTTAAAAGTTAAAAAGCTTGCAAAGGAAATTAAAGATTTGTATGAATTAGGTGACATTCAACTATGTATCGTTGTTGGCGGAGGAAATATATGGCGTGGTCGTGATGCTGAGTTAAGTGGTATGGAACGATCAAGTGCAGATTATATGGGAATGCTTGCTACTATATTAAATGCTCTAGCATTACAAAATGCAATTGAAGCTTTAGGATTAGAGACTAGAGCGATGACTTCACTTTCAATCCCAAGTGTTGCAGAACCATATATCCGTAGAAAAGCTTTATCACATTTAGAAAAAGGAAGAATCGTAATTTTCGGTGGTGGAAATGGGATTCCGTTCTTCTCAACTGATACAACAGCGGCACTAAGAAGTGCAGAATTGGGATGTAATCTAATACTTATGGCTAAGAATGGTGTCGATGGTGTATATGATTCAGATCCTCGAATTAATAAAAATGCGAAACGATATACTAGATTGACTCATAAGGAACTATTGGAGAATAATTTACATGTCATGGATTTGACAGCGGCAACACTCTGTAGCGAAAATAACATTGATATTATTGTTTTCGATATGAATGTAAAAGGCAATATTAAAAAAGCTGTCGATGATTTTTCAATTGGAACATTAATAACCAATAAAAAGGAGTGAACAAAATGCCAGAAGAAATTATTTTAAATGGAGAAGAGAAGATGATTAAGGCTGTTGAGGCCTTAAAAAAAGAATTATCATTAATTAGAACTGGTCGAGCAAATCCAAATGTTTTAAATGCTGTAAGAGTTAATTATTATGGTGTGCCAACACCTATTAATCAAATTGCATCTCTTTCTGTTCCGGAAGCACAACTTTTAGTAATCAAACCTTATGACAAATCTATTTTAAATGACATTATGAAAGAAATTCAACTTGCAGATTTAAACTTAGTACCGCAATCTGATGGTACAGTAATAAGAATTTCCTTTCCTGCATTAACTGAAGAACGTCGTAAAGAGTTTGTAAAGGATGCTAAGACTTGTACAGAAAAAGGTAAAATTGCAGTTCGTAATATTCGTCGAACAATGATTGATCAACTAAAAAAATTGGAAAAGGATGGAGAAATATCCGAAGACGAACTACGAACATATATGGATGATGTGCAAGAACTTACGGACAAGTATATAGAAAACATGGATGCCCTTGGAAAAGAAAAAGAACAAAACATTATGGAAATATGATTAAATATGATATAATAAAGTATGGGGTTAAACTCATACTTTTTTAAAAGGTGTATATAATGAAAAAGAAAATCCCAACACATATTGCTATAATTATGGACGGTAATGGTAGGTGGGCTCAGAAAAGAGGACTACCAAGAAATTTTGGACATCGAAAAGGTGCAGAAACTTTACTTAAAACTGTTCGTTATGCAAACAAATTAGGAATTAAATATTTAACTGTATATGCATTTTCTACTGAAAACTGGAAAAGACCAAAAGAAGAAGTTGAGTATTTAATGAATTTACCTTTTCAATTTCTAGAGCGAACAAATAAAGAATTTAAAAATGAAAATATTAAAATTAAAATTATCGGAACAAAAAACAAATTACCAGAGAAATTAATAAATAAAATTATTGAAGTTGAAAAAAACACAGAAAACAATACTGGTCTTAATCTAATTATTGCATTTAATTATGGTGGAAAAGAAGAAATAGTAAGTGCAGTAAAAAGATTAACACAATCTAATTTAGAAATAAATGAGGAAAATCTAGAGAAATTTTTATATACAGAAAATATTCCTAATGTCGATTTATTAATTCGTACAAGTGGAGAATATAGAATAAGTAATTTCTTATTATGGCAAACAGCATATAGTGAACTTTATTTCACTGATGTATTATGGCCTGATTTTAATAAAAAGTGTTTTGATGATGCTCTTAATGAATATAATAAAAGAGAGCGTCGTTTTGGAGGCTTAAAATGAAAAAGAGACTAATCACTGCAATCGTGTTAATATTATTATTAGTACCTGCTGTATATTTTGGAGGATTATATTTATTATTTGTTGCGATAGCATTAAGTTTATTAGCTTCCTTTGAAATGATGAATATGTTTGCTAGTAAAAGTCCTATTTTAAAAAATTATCGATATATAATCCCTCCTTTTTCGGGATTAATTGTTTATTTGATTTATTTAGCAACAAATAATAATAATGCAGATTATTTACTTTGGATGATAATTGTTTTACTAATTGCAATAATTTTATCCTTTAGTTTATTAATTCTTACAAAAGGGTCAACAGCTCATGATATGATGGCTTGCTTAATGACGGTTGTGTATTGTGGGTTAATTATGGGAGCTGTTATTAGTATTGTCTATATGACCCCGGAAAGTTTTTCTAATGTAAATGAAACTTGGGGCAGAAGAAGTTTCGCATATTTAATTTCAATTGTTGTTTCAACTGATACATTTGCATATTTTGTCGGTACAAAGTTTGGAAAGCATAAACTATGTCCGGAAATAAGTCCTAAGAAATCTGTAGAGGGGGCTATTGGTGGATTAGTTGCAGGTGCTTTAATTGGAACTATACTTGCTTTTGTATTAAAAATAGTAAATTTATCAGTGGAAATGATAATAGGTGTATTATTTGTTTCGATATTACTTTCGATAGCTGTTCAGATCGGAGATCTAATTGCTTCAAAATTAAAACGAAGTTATGGTATTAAAGATTTTGGAAAGATTTTTCCTGGGCACGGTGGAGTATTAGATCGATTTGATAGTATATTATTTTCTGGAATCGTCTTTTATACATTAATCCAAATTATTGAATTAATAGGAATGTAGTATGAAAAATATACATTTACTAGGTGCAACAGGTTCTATTGGGACCCAAGTATTAGAAGTTATAAAGTCACTTGATGGCTTTAGTGTGAAAAGTATTAGTTTTGGTAAAAATATTCCTAAAGGAAAAGAAATCATTGAAAACTTCAATCCGGAATTTGTTTGTGTTTTAGAAAAAGAGGATGCAGAGAACCTTCAAAAGCATTATCCTCATATTAAATTTTCTTATGGGGAAAAAGGATTAGTTGAAGCTGCAACATATGGTGATGAAAGCGGAGTATTAGTTAATGCTGTTGTTGGGATGGTCGGATTAAAACCGACTATCGCTGCAATCAATAAAGGGCGTAACATCCTTCTTGCTAATAAGGAAACATTAGTTGTTGGTGGAGAAATAATAAATAGACTTGTAAAAGAGAAAAATGTAAAATTAATTCCGATTGATAGTGAACATAGTGCGATAATGCAATGTCTTGATGGAAGATCAAAAGAAGACATTAGTAAAATTATTATTACTGCTAGTGGTGGATCATTTCGAGACAAAAGTCGCAAGGAACTTGAAAATGTAACCGTAGAAAATGCATTGGCACATCCTAATTGGAATATGGGTGCTAAAATAACTATTGATTCCGCAACAATGGTTAATAAAGGTTTAGAAGTTATTGAAGCACATTATTTATTCGATATTCCTTATGATAAAATTGAAACTATTATTCATTATGAAAGCATAATACATTCGTTAGTAGAATTTAAAGATAGGTCGGTAATTGCGCAATTAGGTGTTCCTGATATGAGAATACCTATTCAATACGCATTAACATATCCTAATACTATGGAAAATAATATTTCTAAATCTTTAGATTTTAATATAATGAATAAACTCACCTTTAAAAAGATGGATTTTGATCGCTTTCCGTGTTTACGTTATGCGTATGAAGCAGGAATTCAAGGTGGGGTTATGCCTACAGTTTATAATACTAGTAATGAAGAAGCAGTAAGATTATTTTTAGAAAAGAAAATAAGCTTTTTAGATATTGAGAAGATTATATTTGAAATGATGGGGAGGATAGAAAATATATCTAATCCAACCCTTGATGATATTTTCCAAATTAGTAAGCTAGTTAAGGATATTATAAGTGCAGAAAGGAAATAGTTTATGGATATTGTAATTGGTATTATTGCCTTTATCTTTGCTATAGGACTAATTATCCTTGTTCATGAAGGCGGACATTTTTTCTTTGCTCGTCGAGCAAATATACTATGTCGTGAATTTGCTTTTGGAATGGGACCTATATTATTAAAAAAGAAAAAAGGCGAAACTTTATATACTTTAAGGGCGTTTCCGATTGGCGGGTTCTGTGCAATCGCGGGGGAAGAATATGAAGATGATCCTTTAAGTAATAAAGATACGATAAGACTTGAAATAAAAAAAGGCGTTATTTATAAAATTTATTTAGATACTGAATGTGAAGTTTTTTCAGATATACCAGAATATAAACTAATTAATTATGATTTATATGATGAAGCTCAAACTGGAAGACTATATATGACTATCGATGATGGAAATGGTCCAAGAGAAGTTAGAGTTGACTCGCAAGCGTTATTTGTTACTGAAAAAATGGAATTACAAATTGCTCCATATAATCGTACACTTGGTTCAAAAACAAAAAGAGCAAGAGCAATGGTTATGTTTGGTGGACCACTTATGAACTTTATTTTAGCACTTGTTGTGTTTTTGCTTGCAGGTTTAATTGGTGGTTTTGCAAATTATAATAAAGCTGCATATTTAAGCGAGTTAAGTCCCGAATCACCAGCTTATATTGGTGGTCTTCGCAATGGCGACCGTATAATTCATATGCAAAGCGGATTACTTGAAAAGGATATTGATAAATGGGAAGATTTAAGCTCGTTTATGGATCAATATACTTTAGAATATCCGACAAGTAATATTATTATCACGTATGAACGTGATGGTAAAGTAAGTAGCGTTCAAGCTGTAGTACGTCCACAAGTATATATTTATTCGATTGGACTTGTTAGTGATTCTACTCAAGATGGAGTTGTAGTTGGTAAAATTGATGAAAAATCGAAAGCATATCAATTTGGACTTCGTCAAAATGATGTTATAAATAAAGTAGATGGTAAAGAAGTAACATCTTGGAAAGATGTATATAATGCTTTTATTAATAATGAAGAAGGAAAAGTAGTTACATTAACTGTAAATGATAATAAAGAAGTAAAAGTAAAACCGTATTCAAAGAAAATAATGAATGTTCAGATGAGTTTATCTGGTGAAGAAATTCCAATGGCAAAAGTTGCTCTTGGGGTTGCACCACCGCATGAATTCAATATTCTTAAAAGTTTTGTTTATTCAGGCAAGATGACACTATCATCTGCAACTATGGTAATAAATACTATAGGTGTTTTATTTACAAGTGATGAAGTTGGTGTAAAAGATTTAAGTGGACCTGTTGGTATTTTAACACTTACGATTGATGTTGCTAAGATTGGGTTTGTATCAATTCTAAGTTGGATTGGACTTTTAAGTGTTAATATCGGCTTATTGAACTTACTTCCAATACCAGCGTTAGATGGTGGTCGTTTAGTCTTCTTAGGATATGAAGCAATAACTAGAAAGAAACCTAATCCAAAAGTTGAAACAGCACTAATTGGAATTACAATGATTTTACTGATTGCTTTAATGATTTATGTAACATTTAATGATATAATATCGGGGTGAAAATATGAAACAAAGTTTAGTGTTTATTCCTACTTTAAGAGATATTCCAAAGGATGCTGAAATATACAGTCATCAAATCCTTCTTAAAGGTGGATATATAAAACAACAAGTTGCAGGTGTTTATACATATTTACCAATAGGGTATCGCATTATTAAAAAGATTGAAAATATTGTTCGTGAAGAACTTGATAAAATCGGTTGTAGTGAACTGTTAATGCCTGCTTTACAACCGAAAGAATTATGGCTAGAGTCTGGACGTTGGGATGAATATGGTAAAGAATTAATGCGTCTTCAAGACCGTCATGAACGAGATTTTTGCTTAGGTCCGACTCATGAAGAAGTAATTACTTCAGTTGTTCGTGACTTAGTAAATAGCTATAAAAAACTACCTGTAGCCTTATATCAAATTCAAACAAAATTTCGTGATGAATTTAGACCACGTTTTGGATTGATGCGTGGGCGTGAGTTTATTATGAAAGATTTATATTCTTTCCATGCTAATGATGATGATTTTGAAAAGTGGTATCAAAATATTCGCCAGGCTTACATAAATATCTTTAATCGTTTAGATTTAAATTATAGGATTGTTAAGGCCGATAGTGGTGCTATTGGTGGTAAAGAAAGTGAAGAATTTGTTGCGTTATGTGATATAGGTGAAGATACAATTGTTTATTCTGATGAAAGTGATTTTGCTTCTAATTATGAATTACATCCATTAGAGGAAGGAGCAAGCTCACCTGACGGTAAAGGGAAAATCAAACATGCTAAGGGAATAGAAATTGGTCATATCTTTAAACTAGGAACAAGATATTCTGAACCTATGAATTTACTTTTCACTGATGTAGATGGAAGCAAAAAACCTGTTATTATGGGTTGTTATGGTATCGGAATTAGTAGACTTATTATGGCGATTCTAGAACAACATCATGACGAGTATAAAGTAAAATGGCCTAACTCTGTTGCTCCATTTGATATTCATGTTATTCCGCTTGTGAAAGAGGGAACTGAGGAGTATAATTTAGCTTTAGAAATTTATCAAAAGCTTTTAGACAAAGGTTTAGAAGTATTGTTTGATGATCGTAAAGAAACTGCTGGTGTAAAATTTAATGACGCTGATTTAATTGGTATCCCGTTTAGGTTAGTTATAGGTAAAAAAGTAAAAGATGGAATTATCGAAATTAGAAATCAATTAACTGGCGAAGATAATGAAGTTAATATTGATGATTCAGATTCTTATAAATTTATTTAGGAGGATTTATGTTTAAGGGTTTTAATAATGTAAATGTATATGTAGAAGGATTAGGGATTGTAAAGAAGAGTGTACACGTAGAGGATGGAAAGATTTCTGCAATCAACGATGAAAAAGACGATACTTTACTTTCTCTAGATGATGATTTAATTGTAGTTCCTGGTTTTATTGATAAACATGTTCATGGTGCTAATCATTCTGATGGCATGTATCCAACAATTAAGGATATTGAAAATATTGCAACAACTATTGCATCTGAAGGTGTTACATCATTCTTAATTACTACAATGACACAAACTGTTGAAAATATTACAAAAGCACTTGAAAATGCAAAAGATTATATTAATAATCACAATACAGAAGGAGCGCGTGCTTTAGGAGTTCATCTTGAAGGCCCTTTTATATCAAAAAAATATAAAGGTGCACAACCTGAAGAATGTATTATTCCATGTGATGTAGATTTATTTAAAGAATTTCAAAAAGCAAGTGGAGATACGATAAAGCAAGTTACACTTGCTTATGAAGAAAACGGAAAAGAATTAGTTCGTTATTTAAAATCACAAAATATTGTTGCTAGTTTAGGTCACACAGATGCGACTGCAGAGCAAGCATTAGAAGGTATTAAAGAAGGTATTACTAGTGCAACTCATACATACAATGCGATGCGTCCAATTCATCATCGTGAAGCCGGAACATTAGGTGCTGTGATGATTTCTGATGAAGTATATTGTGAGCTTATTTCTGACTTAGTTCATGTTTCAGTACCAGCAATTAAACTATTATTTAAAGCAAAAGGTAAAGAAAAAATAATTGCTGTTACTGATGCTATGGAATCAAAACATTTACCTTCAGGAAAATACCAATTAGGTGGTCAAGAAGTATATGTAGAGGGTAACGAAGCGCGACTTGCTGATGGTACTTTAGCTGGTTCAACTTTATTTATGAATCATGGACTTAAGAATTTATATGAAGTAACTGGCTTAAAGTTTGAAGAAGTAATTGACCTTGCAACTAAAAACCCAGCTAAGAACTTAAATATATATGATACTAAAGGTAGTATCAATCTTGGAAAAGATGCTGACTTTGTTGTTGTGGATAAAGACTTTAATGTTTATATGACAATTCGTGAAGGAAAAGTTATATATAAAAGAAAGTAATAAAGCAAACAAAAAGGGTTAAGATTCAATTCTTAACCCTATTCTTTTAATATGTTTACAATTCGTGCAACTAAAAAATCTATTGCAACTTGATTTTCTCCGCCTTCAGGAATAATTATATCAGCATATAATTTTGATGGCTCAACAAACATTAAATGCATTGGTCTTACGGTAGATAGATATTGATCGATAACAGAATCTAAACTTCTTCCTCTTAACTTAATATCACGAGTTAATCTTCTAATAAAACGAACATCATCAGGTGTATCTACATATATTTTTACATCAAACATTTGTCTCAATTCTGGGATTGCAAACGTTAAAATACCTTCCACAATCACAACATTAGAAGGCTTAATAATCTCACAATCTTTACTTCGGTTATGAGTTATAAAATCATAAATTGGTTTATTGATTGCTTTCTTTTGTTTTAAATCATTTAATTGTGATATTAATAAATCGATATCATAAGCATTAGGATGATCATAATTTATTTTTTTTCTTTCTTCAAACGTAAGATGATCAAGTTTTTTATAGTAATCATCGATTTTAATTATTGTCACGCTTCCATATGCTAATGATGCATCATAAATTTTTCTTGCAATTGTAGTTTTACCACTAGCTGTTCCACCAGCTATTCCAATAATAATTGTTTTCATAAGTCTTCCTTTCATCCTTATAAAAAATTATACATATGAAATCGAAATATGTCAATTACTAATAATAGGTA
>DUOT01000166.1 GCA_012838705.1 Acholeplasmataceae bacterium | reverse complement strand
TTCCTGCAGAAATATTTAAACCTGATGATATTATACTTGCTGTCTTACCCTCAACACCTGCAGCAGACATTATGTTGGATGCCATCATTGAACCGCCTGCAACAATTAGCGATGCACCTATTCCAGTACCTATTCCTGTTGCACATAGTGCTATTCCGCCCACAATAAGAGTACTGCTAATAGCCCACTCCCACCATTCAGGTGAATATCCACTAGGATCAACCATCATAACCGGATTATTCTCACAATATGTATAAAGGTTTAAACCATTTAATGAACCTGGTTCTAAATAACTTACATCATCCGCATTAATAAACCGACCTATCTCAGGATTATAATAACGACTGTTGAGATAGTACAATGATGTCTCCCACTCATACCTATATCCCCTATATGTATATGGATTTATTCTAGCTATTTCATTATTTGTTACATATATGATATTACCCCACGCATCATATATGTATTCTACAATTATTTGTCCATATTGATTTACTATTGCTATAATATCGCCTTGTTGATTTTTAATATAGAAATATTCTTGTCCGTTAATACTATCATTTATATTATTATCATAGTAAAAACTTATTAACGTTCCATCATAATCATATGTATAAATGATTAAATATGTTCCATCAGTTTCTTGTATTACTTTACCATTTGATAATGTATAGTTTGTTGAAGTAGATGTTTCAGTTACATTTACTTCTAGAATTTTACCAGTAACTTTCCATACACTATGTGGAGAGTAAATATATATACCACTAGGAAATACTTCAAGATATAAATCTCCTAGAAAAGAATAATTTTCAATATATAAATCTCCATAACTTGTGAAAGTATGATATCCAAATCCTGCAATATATACAGTTACTTCATCATAATAATTAAATAAATTTTGAGTATTAGGTACTAATGCAGTTCCATTTATTATTCCATCATTATATATTACTTCATCTTGAACAAAGTATTGATATTCATACTTTGTTATGGCTTTTCTGATTCGATATCCTGCATCATTGTACTTATATTCTATACTATAGATAATTTGACCATCATCAATAATATTTATTTTCTTTAACTGTCTACCATCCCACTCTAAAGTTGCTTTATCATAAATAATATCATTATATAAAAAATTAGTTATTGATGTTGGATTACCTTGACCATCATAAGTGTATGAAACAGATTTTGTTGTAACTCCATTTTTTATTATATCATATGAATTTAATTTATCAAACCAAATTTGATTATAATTAAAATTTATTGTCTCAGTTACTCCTGATTTATTAGTTGAAATACTTGTTATATTTCCATGTTTATCATATTGATATTCATTAAAATAACTAATATTAAAACCAGTTTTATTTATTGTTATATCTTCACGTTTTAATTGATTTAGGTTATCATATTGATATTCTACCTCATATACAATTACTCCATTTTGCTTATGTAATATTTTTACTATATTTCCTAACTCATCATAATCATATTCATACCTATAATCTATTTGATTAATTTTGTAGTTAATAATATAAATTCTTGTTGTATTACCATAATAAGCAAATTCTTGTTTGATTGTTAAATTTAAGCCTATATTTAAGTCTATATCCTTTAGTCTCTTTAAAGCACCTTGTTCATAAATATATTCTTTTACAACGTTATAATTACTTTTAGTAGTGTATTGTGTATAATCGTATAGAGATGATCTATTATTATTTATAACTTTATTGTAATTATAATTTACAAAATGGGTTTCATCATTAATATCAAAACTTAAGCTTATTAAATTACCCAAACTATCATATTGATATCTTATATAATTGCCCTTATCATCTGTGACCTTTACTAGTCTATCATTTATGTCATAAGTATAGTACTCTGTTTTTACAACTTCATTTATACCATTACGATTTTTATCCCAAATTTTTAAACTTGCAGTTCGGTCTAAATGATCATATTCATATGTAAATTTATCAAAATATGTGCTTGATTGACTATCTTTGAATTGAACTTTTTCAATTAAATCTTTATCATTATATATAAATTTTATTATATCTCCATTTCCATATTTTTGACTAGCTTGCATATCAGTATAATAGCCATTTTTCATTAGATATGTATAAGAAACAAGAGTACTTGAATTAATTTTCACTTCACTAATACGATTTTGACTATCATAGATAAATTCATAATAATAATTATTATCCATTATTATTTTAACTAACCTATCTTGTGAGTCATATTGATATTTAACTCTTTGATCATATGAATTTGGATTATTCTCATCATATTCGTTGTAATCTTCTAATTTAACTACATCTATAAGTTTACCTTCTTTATCATATATAAAATGTGTATCTTGATTTTTAGCATTTTCAATAGCTTCAAGTAATCCTGTTAATACATCATAATAATATGTTGTTTTACTTCCAAATTCATCTATTTCACAATCAAGATATTGCCCAAAACCAATATTTAGGTTGTATTTTGTTGAAAGGATGAAGTGGCTTCCTCCTTTATCTCCAACAGTTACTGTCTTTTCTTTTAGAATTTCTCCTTCATAGGTATAATCTATTCCTACTTTGATATTATTAAAATCTATTCCGCTTAATTCTAGTGGTAGTTCTGAATTTAAATATTCTGTTTCAATATCTTCGATTAACTCTCCATTTACTTTTATTTCAATTTTTTTAATACGATTATCTTCGTTATTAACATAATCAAAAGATGTGGTTTTTCCTTCGCCATTATCTGATACTTTTAGTCTTCCTTGATCATCATATGTATAACTTGCTCCAAACTTTTCTTCATATACTTGAATACTATCAAAATATACGATCCCTTCTCCTAGGTATTGTAAAATTAGCCTTATGTCTAAATCAGAATCATGATTAATTGTAACCTCTCTACATACATATTGCCAACCCTCAACACTCGGATCGAAATCAATATAATGATTTTCAATAAGTTCTTGTGTATTTCTATCAAATAAAGAGACAGAAATTCTAAAATGTCTTTCCTCAATTATATAATTTTTTTCTAACTTTCCATCACCATCTTCATCTACTTCTATCTCATCAACAATTTTATATGTTGTTGGTGTAGCATTTTCTGCTTTTGCCCATCCACCAATAACTAATGTTTTATCGGTTGTTGAATCTAAATCATAACTGATGTTTGCCACAGCAAATCGTTCTTGTGTTGATGATCCAACCATTTTGATACATCTTTTTCCTAAAATATCTTTATATACTCCTGTTTCATCTTCGTTTAAATTATGTATTGTGGTGTTCTTACTTAAATACCAATAGTTTATACCAACTAATTCAAATGATGAATCATTTACAATATTTTTTCTCGTATCCTTATAGCCATTTACAATATGAATATTATCAAAATATACATCTCCATTACTATGATTAACTAAATGAACATCTATAGATGAATTATCACTATTAACTCTAAATCCTAATTCAATATAATGCCATTTTCCATCATTACTAACATTTGTTATATTATCTATCTTAGTTACATTTAAACCTTCTATATCTATATATACATTATTTGTCGTTGCATTGTTCTTAACATATCCACTAATTGTGTATACACCTTTGTCTAAATTTAGATATTGATATAAAGATCCTTTGGCACCATTAACTGTTGATATTTTTGCTGAATTATATCCATAAATACTTTCATCACTACTTATTACACATATTAAATCACTAAAATTACCATTGTGAATGTCTTTATTCCAACCATAAACATCATATAATCCATATTCAAAACCATTATTACGAATAGGATTATATACTGTATTTTGTGGTTTTGATTCTTCAATTAATTTATGATTATTGTTATAATTTGGTATTCCATTTGGAAGTGTATATATTGAGCCTTGTTCATTTATTACTTTGTATATATTCAAATATCTAAAAAATTGTGCTATTCCATCACTATCTAAAATATTTACAGTATGTCCATAATCATCAAATGAATAAATAATATAATTCCCATCTTGATCAGTTATTTTTGTTCTACCACTATCATAACTATATTCAAGTTTTCCAAAGATATAAGTTTTCTCATATGCTTCTATTTTTGATACCTTAGAATTAACAAAATAATATTTTAATTTTGGTCCATTTACTTCATATGCTTCAGTCATGTTCATTTGTAAGTCATATAAATAATTTACTGTTTCATCTAATTGTAAATATGCACCACTATCATAGTTTTTATAATATTCTACTGTTCTTAACTCACTAAACTGAACACTAGGCTCAGGCGAATATGTATAATATGAATAATTTACTCTTTCTAATGTATGATATTCTCCATTATCTTTTTTAATATATAAGATAATATAATCTAACTGGTTATTTGAATAATAAAATGTAATTTTATTTCCTATTGTATCAACAATGCTAGTAATTAAGTTTTTATTTGATGAATTTCTATTTATAATTATTCTTTTTAAATTATTATTAGAATTTACTTTATTTTTAGTTAGATCAGCTATTTCAATAAGATATCCATCAGCATCAAAAATATATTGTATGTTATTTTTTGTTTTTATCTTATATCTATTTTCATCAACTGTTAATTCATTTCCACTACCATCTTCTGCTATTAATTTTCCTGTATCAAGTTCTATATAATATGTTTTATTTCCACTACCATCTACAGTATAATATAATGCATTTCCAAGATAATATGATGAATATTCAGAACCTTTTTTGTATAAGCTTATGTGATAATTTGTACTCCAACCATTTCCATATCCTATATTATTATATTTGTTATCAGCACTATAAATAAATGATAAACTTAGACTTTGCTTGTCTGTTGTAAAATTTATATCTTCTCTACATAAATATAATTTTCCCGTTAAATCACATACATAACTTGTCCCAGCTAAACCTACTGATTGAGAGTTATATGTCCAATAATCTTTAATACCTGTAGTATCAATATATCCAATTTCAATTACAGGTCCATTTCCACTTCCACTTTGATAAATTGCATTAATATTATTTACATTGTTATGATCAATAATTGTAAAACCAGGGATGTTAGTTAACCCAACTTGAGCCCAATATTTAACAGCTTTTGTAATGTCAAATGTATATTTATTATATTCACCATCTTGAGGAAGTTTACGAATTTTATAATAATCTACTATATTAGGGTCATAATCTGGTTTCGTATTCCAAGTAACTGTGCTATAATTGTAATTTTCCGTATTACGATATATATTTATTTGATTTCCAAAATAAGCATAAGACCCTGTTAATGTAAGATATGAATAAGTAATGAAATAATAATTACTTACTAATTCACCTGGAATCATGAATTTTAATAATCCACGATATTCATAGTTGTCATTATTAGCAAGTATCATTAAATCAGCATTATCATAATTTGTATTAGGAGTACCTGAACTAATATAAGTATCATGAATATACATATGTTTATCATGTTCACTATTGCCATTAATTGTTGGATCAATTGTTACAGGATAAGTTGCTTCTTCTAACCACTTAACATCTGGTTTAATATTAATTAAGTATTTATCTTTTGATATGTTTTCTACATATACATTAATATCGTATGATATGTTAAAATTACTATCAAACATATAAAAAGATTTTAAATAAAATATTATTTCATCTTTATTATTTATAAAAATATATTCACCTGCATCA
>DUOT01000165.1 GCA_012838705.1 Acholeplasmataceae bacterium | reverse complement strand
AATCACTTAAAAACATAATTACCTCTCTTGTAAATATTTTATCATAAATTATGATATTTAGTAATAATATTTATATTTGAATTATTGATATTACATGTTATAATATTATATAAAGGAAATGATATAGATGAAGTATATTTATGGACCAATACCATCACGTAGGCTCGGAAGATCATTGGGTGTGAGTCCAGTACCGACAAAACTATGTAATTATTCATGTATTTATTGTCAACTTGGACGAACCAAACATTTAGAAAATAAACGTGATGAATATGTTAATGTAGAAAGTATTATTTCTGAATTTAAAAGTCTTGAAAATGTTGAATATGATGTTGTTACGATATGTGGAGAAGGTGAACCAACATTAAATAGTAATCTTGGAATCTTAATTCAAGAACTAAAAAAACTAACAACAAAACCGATTGTTGTTATTACTAATGGTTCATTATTACATATAGAGGAAGTTAGAGAAGATTTAAATCATGCAGATATCGTTATGCCATCTTTAGATTGTTATAATGAAAATTCATTCCGAAAAATTAATCGTGGTAGTAAAGATATAAGTTTTGATAATTTATATCAAGGCTTAAAACTATTTTCGGATTCATTTCCAGGGAAATTATGGCTGGAAATTATGTTTATTGAAGGGTATAATGATAATAAGGAAGCATTAGATAGTTTCGAAAAAATATTACAGAAAATTAAATGTGATCGTATCTATTTAAACTCGCCTGTTAGACCACCAGCAGAAAAATATGTAAATACTGCAAGTAGTAAGTTTATCATGGATGCAGCAGATAGATTAAAGGCAACACCTATTATTGATCATAATTCATATTTTCAAAGTGAGAATAAAAATGATTATGAGGCAATAATTAATATTATTCAAAGACACCCGATGAATCAGTATGAACTTAATGCATTTTTAGAATCTCGTAATAGTAAAGATAAAGAGAAAATTTATAAATTATTAGAGCAAAATAAAGATGTAAGAAAAATAGTCTATAAAGGAATAATATCTTATCGTTTGGAGGTATAATGGAATTATTATATATAGCTATAGGCATTATGATATGTGTGCTTATTTTTAAAGTTGTGATTGAACCAAATATAATAAATAAAAAAGTATATGAAATGCTAAGAGAATTAGAAACTGATGAGTTTTTACTTACTCCTTGTAAAGGTAGAAATTATGATTTTACTTTAGAAAATGACGAAATATTAATGTTAATTAAAATTCTACATGTTCCGAAAAATTCATGTGTGACGATTAATAGTAAATACACATGGAGATTATCTTGGGGTGGAAGTTCAAAAAAACTAGGAAGAGTATATCCGAAAAATCGATATCTTAATGAAATCATACCTTTCTTAAAAGAAATAAGAAAAGACGAGAAAAAAGTATTAAAAGTAATTATGATTTACCCTAATACTGAAAAAGTATTAAGATATTTAAATGAAAGTGAATTAGATGTTGTAACAGTAAAAGATATGCCTTATGGATATAAAGTTGCAACATATGCAAGCTTTGTCCAAGAGTTTAACGATATTATTAACATAAAATAAATTTTGTCCTCATATAATTTTATGAGGTGGGAAGATGAACGATATTACTAGTCAAGAAATTATTCTCAGAAATCGTAAAGATCTAGAAATTACTGGTGTTAAAAGATTATATTCGTTAAATGAAACACAATTTATTGTTGAAACTACTTTAGGTAAGATGAAAATTGGTGGGACAAATTTAGAAATGCAGCAGCTTGATATTGCGAAAGGAATATTACTAATAACAGGGACAATAAGTTTAATAGAATATTCTGATAATATAAAAGTAAAAAAAGATGGTTCTAGTTTTATCGCTAAATTATTTAAATGATTTATACATTTTTCGAACAATTAACTATTGCGGTAAAATTTATCCTTTTAGGTTTATTTTTAAGTATTATGCTTGATGTTTTATTTGTCTTTAATTTTAAGAAAAAAGTATTAAATATTATTACTCAAATTATCTTTTGGATAATCCTTTCGTATATTATTTGTAATGCTGTCTTAGTAATTAGTAAAGGATACTTACCAATTTATACATTTTTATTTTTTCTTTTAGGTTATTTTATATATATAAAATTATTAAAAAAAGATTTTATT
>DUOT01000164.1 GCA_012838705.1 Acholeplasmataceae bacterium | reverse complement strand
GTGAAGAAAAGAAACCTAAGTACAAAGGACATAAACCTAAAGATTGTCATCCTTGGACTTACAAAAGTTTTAAAGAAAGACAGTATAGGCGAATGTACGCTTAGTACAATAAGTTCTTTAGAACTTATTGTACTTATATTTACTCTTTTTTAATGAAATTTTCAAAAGATATTGACATACTTACTTAAGTTTTTTAAAAAATCTAAAATAAATTCATTACTTGCAATACAAGCTTTTTCTACGTTTGTATAAAAGTCATCTTCGGGACTTCCTATCACATCACTAATTGCTCTAATCGCAAGAAAAGGCATATTGAAAAAGTAACAGCTTTGCGCATATGCTGCAGATTCCATATCAAAACAAAGTATATTATAGTCTTTAGTAAATTTAGAAATTATCTCTTCCGCAACCTCAACATCAGCAACAAATTTATCATTTGTACAAATAATACCACGATGTGCTGTTGGAGCTAAATCAAGAAGCTCTTTATCGCTAGGTATTAATAAAGGAAAGTTTGCCATTTTTCCATATGGAACATCATCGATACTAGATAAATCAACGTCGCCAAATAGATAACTTTCACCAATAACTACATCTGCGATTTGTAAAGGTTTAAGTCCACCTGCAACTCCAACATTAATTATTTTGTCGATATTTGAAAAATTATTCATCAAAGTTGCAATTAAAATACCTGACATTACTTTTCCAATTCCAGACTTAACTATAATAACATCATGATCAAAGATATTTCCTTGATAGAAAGTAAAATTACCAAGTCTAGCTTCTTTTTTATTCAACAATTTAGAAACTAAGAAATTAATTTCAATATCCATAGCACCAATAATTGCTATTTTCATATTTTAAACCTTTCCATAACATAATTAATATCTTTTTTGATTTGTGTTATTAAATCATCTATTTTTTCAAATTTTAATTCATCACGAATTCTTTTAAGAAATTCTACCTTAATCTCCTGATTATAAATATCTTCATCAAAATCCAATATATGAACTTCTAGCCTCATCCTCTCCACAAAATTCACTGAAGGGTTATTCCCAATATTACATACACCTAAGAATTTTTTGCTACCAATATAAACATAAACTGCATAAACACCCTTTTTTAATATTTGATATTCTTCACTCAACTCAACATTAGCAGTTTTAAACCCTAATGTTCTTCCAACTTGTGAACCACGAGTTACTTTACCAATTATATAATAATGGCGGTCAAGCAGTCTTTTGATTTTATCTACTTGTCCTTCTAATAATAAATCTCTAATTTTATTTGATCCTATTTTTTCTTTTTCAAATTCCAATAGTTTTACAACCGCTACTTCTTTTCCGGTTTGCTTTAATGTTTCGATATTTCCTTTGCCTCTATATCCATATCGATAATCACTACCAACAACTATTGCTTGAAATGCTTTTAAAAACCTTTCATAAAATTCATCAGGTTCCATTCTACTTAATTCTAGATCAAAATGAATAATAAAAAGAAAGTCTATTTCTAATTCTTCTAATAATTTTATTTTATCTGGTAAAGGTGTTATATAACCATTATGTTGTCTTTTTCCTAATATATAATCAGGATGAGGGTCAAACGTAATTATTGCAGTTCGATAGTCTTTTCGTTTACCTATTTTTTTTACTTTCTCAATTAATTTTAAATGTCCTCGATGAAGTCCATCAAACTGTCCTAAACCAACAACTATATTATCATCTATTGTTATAGTTTGTGTTCGATTTAACTTTATTATTTCCATACTCTTTTAGCTCTATATAAATATTTATCCCTTTCATAAATTGCTTTTAAATCTCCTTGATAAGAAAGTACAACAGTTTTGTTTTTACATTTTAATTTTAATTTTTTACCATTATCAATATCATCAATCATTGATTTATCTACTTCAATGATTTCATAATCCTTAAACACTTCTAACATATTAATCAGTTTAAAATTACCTTCAAGAATTTGTGGTAAAGTGCTTGCATTTTCGATTGTAAAGTCTCCGGAACGAAGACGTCTTAATGACTTCATATGTGCAGGATAACCTAAGCGATTACCTATTTCTACGCATAAAGTACGTAAATATGTTCCTTTCGATACAGATGCTTGAAAGAAAAAAGAAGCTTTATTATCATGATAAACAATATCACTTACTCTTTTAATATCATAAATTATAACTTCTCTAGGTTTTCTTTTTACTTCAATTCCTTCTCTAGCAAGTTGATACAACTTAAGACCATGTTGACGAACTGCAGAATACATTGGTGGAATTTGCTCAATCGTCCCAAGTAAAGAATTAAGAACTTCATCAACATTATTTAACTTTTTTACTTCTTTTTCGCTTATTATTTCTCCTTCAATATCTTCAGTAGTTGTTGATGCGCCAATTGTGATTTCACATAAATATTCTTTATCATCATTGAGGATATAATTTGATAATTTTGTTGCTTGATTAACTAATACAACTAAAACCCCAGTTGCGATTGGATCTAAAGTTCCTGCATGCCCTATTTTATCAAGTTTATATTTTCGTTTTATTTTCGTAATGACATCATGCGATGTCATCCCTTGACTTTTATCAACAACTAATATTCCATTCATTTAAGTTCCTCTATTATTTTTAGTAATTCTTTTGGATTATCAATTAAATAATCGTAGCCTTTTAATTCGCTAGCAAGTCTAAAACCCCAACTTACTGCAACGGCAATAAACGCTGCATTATTTGCAGTTTCCATATCAATATTAGTATCACCAACATATAATACTTCATTATTATTAATTTTTAAAGTGTCTAATATTTCAAGACAACCATCAATATGAGGTTTACGTCTATTGTTTTCCTTTTTACCTAGAACTAAATCAAATTTATCTAAGCCAAAATAATAATCAACAACACGTAAAGCATCGTCATGTGGCTTATTCGACAAAACAGCTAGTTTTAGATTTTCATCTTTAATTGCTTTTAATGTATCAATAATAAAAGGATATGGTTTAGTTTTATTTTTTTGATATTTTTCATAATAGTACATATATTTATCATAAACTTTTGCGTAATACTTTTCATTTGGTATTGCTCTTTCAATCAAAACTTTAACGCCACTACCAACCATGTATTTACACTCATCAACAGTAATTGGGTTTAAGTTTGCATCTTGTAAAGCTAAATTAAGACTATAAGTAATATCTTCAATTGTATCAAGTAAAGTTCCGTCTAAATCAAAAATAACTAGTTTAATCATATCATCTCTCCTGTTTAATTATTATACCATAAAATTTCAAATAAACAAAATAAAAGTAACCGAAAGGTTACTGCGTATTAATGATTAACAGTGGCAAACATCAGATCTATAACCAATTATAATATTAGTTTAAGTTCACTTACTAATTCTGTATTTATTTCTTTGAATGCTTTATCAATTTCAAAAACAATATTACCATCAATTTCATTTTTTCGTACCATATCATTCATAATAACAATAGATTCTTCATGGCTTAGTCCCTTACGATAAGGTCTATCCTCTCGTAATGATTGATAAATATCAACACAAGTTAATAATCTAGTATGAAATGATATTTTATCACCTGACAAACCACGAGGATAACCCGAACCATTTAATTTTTCATGATGACTATAAATCCATTCTGAAATCTCATCAAGCCCATCGATATCTTTAAGTATTTTCCATCCGATTTCTGGATGTTTTTTAATTTGCTCAAACTCCTCAGTTGTTAATTTTCCTTCTTTATCTAGAATTTCATTACTAATTCCTACTTTTCCGATATCATGTAAAAATGAAGCAATAATTAATTTTTCGATATCAATATTCGGAAGATTAAAATGCTTTGCTATATATACAATTTTAGCTGTTAATTCAGTTGTATGATTTGCTGTATATTTAGACTTTGAATCGACAATTTTCGAAAACACTTCAATCAATTTTTTAATATCACGATATGTAACATCAATATTTATAGGTGGAGTTAACTTTAATAATAATTCATCATAACTATCTAAAGATAAGTTTTTCCAAAATATTAAATCATCCGTGACTTCAATAAAAGCACGTGAAATATTTTCAAAAAACAAAACATTAATGTTATCAATAACATAATCTTTAATATTTTGTATTTGCTCCCTATTATAATAAACTTTTTTTAAATCAAATTTTAAATCTAAATTATCAGCTAAAGCAATTATTCTGGATAAAAAGGGGATATTCTCACCTTTCAGTCCATAAAAACCACTTCCATTAAACGCTTCGTGGTGATACTTAATAACATTTTTATGTTGTAGTAAAAAGGGGAAACTTTTAATATTTTCTTCTCCGTATTCACAATGTTCTTTTTTCGCTTCAAGATCAACAATAGAATCTGTTTCTCTCGGCAAAATATTAATTACTTTTCTGCTACTTACACCAATATCATGAAGTAAAGCAAGAGCAGTGAGATCAAATAACATTTTATCATCTAAATTTAATTTCTTTCCAATCATAAAAGAAATGTAAGCCACTTTTGAAGGGTGGTTAGAAAATGTGCCAAAGACATCTGTTTCGATTGCATCAATAATATGTGACATAGATATTAGAAATTTGTTTAAGTTGAATTTCATAAAACCCTCCTCTATTCCTGAATAAAATTGTATGTGTTTTCTTTAATTTTTTCAAGCGAAATGCTTATAATAATTTATCTAAAACCTCCGTTTTAAATGGAACATCTCCTTCCATTTGTTTTTGGTTTTGAGCTTTTTTATTTTTTCTTGCCCTTATTCTAAATATATCTAACATTAAAAATATTATAATAGCAATAGAAGAAAATACAATAACAATTACACTACTATTTGTAATTTCACTAATCGCAGTTACTACGATTAAACTAATTGCTAATGCATAATGTAATAAAGAAGTTATGATTCTCAATAAAACATTAAACTTGCTTTTAAAGATATTTTTATTAAAAAATTTAAACAAGTAAACAAATAAACTAATAATGAAGTAAATTAATACTACCCTAATATATAAACCTTTTTTCGTAAATAAAGAGAAAATAAGTAAACTTAATACAAGCGCAAAAAATATATATACTAATGTATGCTTAATAACTTTTTTTGTTTTACTATTGTTTTCATAAATATGGAATAATGAAGAAAAGATTTTAGTAACAAAATGTAATATAATTTCTACAAAAATTTCGAATATTATTTCAAAAACTAGTTCAATTAATGCTTCCATAATAACCTTCCCCAAATATATTTGTGTATATTATAGCATTTTTGAATTCTTCATTCAATGAAACTTAAGTCAAAAAAAGATGGGCATTTCCCATCTTTATACTATTGTTTTTATAAGCATACCTTGATTTCGTTTTTCAATACATTTTATAATACACATCAAGATGAAAGATGATTTTCATCTTGACACTTCTCATCTAAACAAATTTCTTTTTCATATTCAATTTCAATAGTAGAATGACATACATCTTTCAGGCAAATTAGATCCTTTATTTTTCTCTTTAATTCAATTATATCATCACTCGTAGCATTATCTTTTACGGTTACATGAGCACTTAAAAAGTTTTTTTCACCATCTAAAGTCCAAATATGAATATGATGAATTGAAGTTACAAGTGGAAACTTTTTTACTTCAGTTTCTATTTCATCAATTGATAAATGCTTAGGAACTGCTTGCAAGAACACAACAAATATTGCAATTAGATTTTTAATTACATGATATAAAATATATATTGCAATTAAGACAGATAAAATCGTATCTAAAATCGGAATATAAATAAATAATAAAAATATACTAATAACTAAAACTGCAACCCAACCAAGAACATCTTCAAGTAAATGCAAAGTAATTGCTTTTGCATTTAATGATTTTTCTTTATGAAGTAACAATACTGCAAGACCATTAAATAATATTCCTAGTATAGCAAATGCAATCATTCCTTCAGTATTAACATCTTCAGGATTGAAAAAACGTGGGATTGCATTGATAATAATAAATAGTGATCCAAACAATAAAATAATACTATTTATTAATGCACCTAATAAAGAAAATCTTTTATAACCAAATGTATAACGGCGATCTGGTTTCTTTTTTGAAACCTTTTCTAAAAACCATGAAATCCCTAATGAAAAAGAATCACCCAAATCATGTAATGCATCAGATATTATTGCATAGCTATTTGTCAAAAACCCTCCAATCATTTCAATGATTGTAAAAAAGATGTTTAAGAAAAAAGCTACACTTATATTTTTAGTTGCATGACTATGATTATGATCATGATGAGCCATATTACACCTCTTTATCTTTAAATAATTATAGCATAGCAACATTAATATAACAATAAAAACACTCCTTTTCCACAATTTTCATTTACAATCTTAAATCAATATCATATTATGTATTGAAGGAGGGAAATATATGTATAATTATGAAAACAATTGCTGTCGTATTATCCCATATCATAATCAACATGTCCATGAATTTTTAGGAAGTACAAAACTAGCGGAGAGAAAAGAAGATCCTCATAATCATCGTTTTGCAGGTGTAACTGGACCAGCAATCCCATATTTCAAAAGTCATGTACATAAAATTTGTACACGAACTGATAATACAAATCATTTTCATCGCTTAGATTTATATACAGGACCTGCGATTGATGTCGGGTATGGACGACACGTACATCCAGTAAGTGGTACTACTACTTTTGATGATGGTCATGTTCATCGTTTTCTATTCACAACTCTTATTGAAAGACCAAATTAAAAAAAGGCATAGGCTATTTGAATGCTTATGCCTTTTCGATAATATCAATAATATTATTTATCTTGATTTTTTTATCATCGATATATAACTCTCGATTAATTGTATCGATTTTTTTAATTCTTCCTTCAACACTATTTATATATCCTCGATAATAATATTTAATAACAATATCGCAATTAAGCACGGATTGTATCTTATAATTTAATTCTTCTAACATATCTTCAGATAATATTGGTTTGGGAATTTTCTTTCTTTCATTTTCAACTTGTTGTAAAGATTCTTTATATCCTGATAAAGCATCAAATGGCTGCCATTTTCCCTTTCTTTTATTCTGCATTATGACCTCCAATTAATGAATCTCTTTTTATTTTTGTTGCTTTATCAGTATAACTAATCGCCATATTAATAGCACTTTTACCATATTTATTTTTTATTTCACCAATAGCCTTAAATAAGTCATGTTCTTTTTTACTATTTTTATCAAATAAGTCCGTTTGTACAAAATCTTCTTTATCAAGTTTACCAACACGAATATCGAGTCTTCTAATAGGTAAATCTTGAACATTATCATAATATAATTTATGAAAAGCTTTCCGTAATACTGTACGGCTATTTGTTTTAATTGGTAATGTCATTTGGCGATGAAATCCACCACCTACTTCTTTTGAATAGCCAATTCCTAAACTAATTAATTTACATGTGAGTTTTTTCAAAACAAGTTCAGTTGCAATTTCATCAATATATTCAAGTAATATTGTATACAAGTCATGATAATTATAATCGCTAAAAAGTACTTGACCATATCCAAAGGACTTAGCTTGAGGTTTATAATTACGAACTTCACTAACAATTGAATCATCAATCCCATGAGCATGTTCATATAATTCTTTTCCAATAATACCAAATTCTTTTTCTAACTTTTCTAATGAAGTATGAGCAAGATCTCGTAAAGTGTGAATATTCATTTTCTTTAAACGTTTTTCGATATTCTTTCCAATACCCCAAATTTCAGTTAAAGGTTTTATATCCCATATATATTTGTGAAATAATTCTTGATTTAAATAAGCTATATTATTTTCACTATGTTTAGCAAGACAATCTAGTGCTACCTTTGCAAGAAACATGTTTTCCCCAATTCCACATGTCGCTGTAATTTTAGTTTCATGATAAATATCATTAAGGATTTTTATAGCTAGTTCTTTTTCATTTAATCCATAATATTTTAAATAATGAGTAATATCTAAAAAGGCTTCATCGATACTATAAATATGAATATCTTCACTAGCAACATAATTCAAAT
>DUOT01000163.1 GCA_012838705.1 Acholeplasmataceae bacterium | reverse complement strand
TTTTTGATATTTATCAAAATTTAAATATTACTTATAGTGCTCTTACAATTGTATCAATGTCATTTTTGTTTTTATATATAATTAATGCGATGTTAATAGTTGGAATAGTAATAAATTATCGCATAAATAAATTTGGAAGGATTTTTCATAAGTAAAAAAAATAATCGAAGTAAATAATATAAGTGAATACAAAAGGAGATGATAAATTGAAAAAAATCCTTTTTATTGTATTCGCTCTAATGTTTTTAATTGCCGTTCCAAATGTAAATGCTAAATCCTATGGTTGGGGGTTTAAAAGAAACGATGATCACCAAACTCCAGAAATCGGAATTTATGCTCAAGAAATAGAAGGTACTTCGAGTTACTATATTGGTAATCCAAATAAAAAAATAGTATATCTTACTTTTGACGTAGGATATGATAATGGTACTCTTGAAAAACTTTTAAAAGTTCTTGAGGATAAAGAAGTAAAAGCGACATTTTTTGTGACAGGAGATTTTATAACTCGCGAAGAAGAACTATTGAAGAAAATTGTGGAAGCGGGACATATTATCGGAAATCACACTTGGGGTCACAAAGATATCACAAAACTATCATTTACAGAGTTACGTGAACAGTTAACTAAAGTTGAGGATAGATATCAAGAGTTGTTTGGTGAAGAAATGTATAAATTCTTTAGACCTCCTGAAGGAACTTTCAACAAACAATCTTTAGAGAATGTTGAAAAGTTGGGTTATACGACATTTTTTTGGTCAATAGCATTTCGTGATTGGGATGTTAACCGTGGGAAAGAATTTGTAGTTGATGCAATTATTAATAATTTGCATAATGGTGCAATCATCTTATTGCATACTGTTTCCGCGGGTAATATCGAAGCATTGCCGGAGGTGATTGATCAAATTAGGAGTAACGGTTATTCAATTAAAAACTTAGATTATTTAATAAGTTCGGAAGGTTTTACCTTCTGAACTTTTTTGATTTTACCTTTACAATTAACATAAATTACGTTATAATATAGATAACGATTATGATTATTCACCAATCATAAAATATTAAGGGAAGGTGTAAAAAGTATGCGTAAATCGTTAAGAAAAATTTTGATATCTAGTTTGCTTTTTGTGCTTGCACTATTTATTAGTGTTAATGTAAACGCTTCTGAAGTAACTGATTTAGAAGGAACAAAATATTATGTTGAATCAGTAAAAGAATCAAATGAGCTTGCTTATGGTGTTAAGCAAGAAACTCATATTTCTTATTCTAGTGTTGCTCCGGGGCACGGTAGTGGAAATGCTGATGGGTATAAGGGAAGTGGACAATTAGTTCCTAATGAATACTATCCACAACAAGTAAATATTCTTGAAGTACCAAGTAATGAAAATATTAAAATTACTCCATGGGCTGTTGTTGAACCATTTAACTGGACATTATCTACTGTTAAGCAAATGATTAGAGATTATGAAAAAAATAATCCAGGATATCGAGTAATTGCTGCCATTAATGGTGACTTTTTCGATATACAAGCAACAAAAAACTTCCCTCGTACTCCGAGTGGAATGCATGTATCAGGTGGTAATTTCTATAAATCTTCAGCAACTAATACTGTAGGATTTAAAAATGATGGTTCAGATAAACCATTATTGGGGAATGTAAAAGCTGAAAGAACAGCTAAGATGCAATTGGATATTTACAATGAAAATAATGAAATTATTAAGGAATTTGAAATTGATAAAATAAATGAAAGCCCTGGTGCTAATGAAATTGCAATTTATTTTGCAGTGCGTGATGCAAATAAAAAACCAATTGCAATAAATGTGGAAAATGGGTTTATAGTAGAAAATGCAGATTATGCATTACCACATTCAGAAACTGATTTCTACGGACTGGGAACAATTAGTAAAGTAGGTAGTGAAACATTAGGTGATGGTCAATTTGCTATCGTAAGTAATAATCAAGAATTAACAGAAGCCTTAGCAGTTGGCGTTAAGATTCGTGCACAATATGAATTTGTTGGCGCATTTGAAGGAATTGAAGATGCAATAGGTGTTGGTGAAACAATTTTATACAATGGCGAGCGTAAAGGATCTGATACGGTTCGTCATCCTCGAACAATGGTAGGTGTAAGAGAAGACGGAACAATAATTATGACAGTTGTTGATGGTCGTCAAGGTAGTAAAAATATGTATGGTGCAACATCATATGAAATGGCTGCTATATTAAAACATTATGGAGCAGTAGAAGGTTATAACCTTGATGGTGGTGGCTCATCAACAATGGTTATTCTAAAAGATGGAGAATATGTAGTAATGAACTCACCATCAGATGGATATGAAAGAAGCGACTCTAACTGCATATTAATTACTGCTAAAATTCCAGAAATAGATTTAAGTGTATCTAATATTACTACAACCGGATTTACTGTTAATGCTAATTTAATAAATAAAAATGGACACGATTTTGATAAACTATTTGTTGGTGTGGATGATAAAATAGTTGAAGTAAAAGATAATAAAGCTGTTATAGAAGGTTTAAATGTAAATACTAATTACTACTTAAAACTTTATGGTGAAAAAGACGGAAAATATGAATACTTAGCAATAGATTTAAGGGCATCAACTGCTAAGAAAAAACCAACGATTTCAAAACTATTGTTTCAGATAGTTGATGATGACATTCAATTTACTATTGAATTAAATGACCCACAAAATGCTATCAAATCTAGAGTGATTATTGTAAATGGTGTGGAGCAAACATTTGTAGGTAATGTTGCTACCTTTGAAGATTTTGATGGCGATTTATCAGATGTTTCAGTGAAACTAATTTATGATGTAAATGATGGTCAAGGTGAAACAACTAAAACTATTACTAATGTTGAATTAAGGTGCGGCATTAAAGATATACTATACCTAACAAAAGAAGCTCTAAACGATAAAATTACTAGTATTTATAATTAGAAAACTGAGTAAATGAACACCGCATTTGCGGTGTTTTTTCTTGAAAATACATATATATTAAGGTATAATGATTTTATGAAGAGGTGAGAGGATGAAGACCATAAGAAGATTTTTTAGTGCAATTATTATCATTACATTAATTTTTTTAATTAATGTAAATATCTATGCTAATGATGTGACAGAAGTAGGTGGAGCAAGGTATTATGTTGAGGAGAGTACAGAAAATATTTTATCAAAAGGTATTATTCATCATACTGATATAGCTTTTTCGAGTGCTAAAGAATGCTCATCTACAGCAGCTGGGTATGGTGATTCTGAACCATTTGTTTCTGATAAATATTATCCACAACAAGTTAATGTCTTAGAAATCCCAAGTTCAGAAAATATTAAAATAACACCATGGGCAAATATTAATCCTTCAGGATGGACATTATCAACAGTAAGATCAATGATAAAAGATTTTGAAACTGATAATCCTGGATATAAAGTTATTGCTGCAATTAATGGAGATTTTTTCGATATTAGTGGTACTAATAATTTTCCTTATACACCTAATGGGGTGCATGTTTCTGATGGGAACTTTTATAAATCATCAGCAACAAGAACAGTTGGTTTTAAAAATGACGGTTCTAATAAACCTTTAATCGGAAATAAATCTTTCACAAAAACAAGTAATATGATTCTTGCATTATTTAATGAAAATGATGAGGTTATAAAAGAGTATGTGATTGATAAAGTAAATGAAGTGCCTAATGAAGGTGAAATAGCTATTTATTATGCTAATCGTGATAATACCAAAAAAGCTGTTCCTGTAAATGTTGAAGATGGCTATATTGTTGGAAATGCAGAATTTGCATTACCACATTCCGAAAGTGATTTTTATGGTTTAGGTGTAATATCAGAAAAAGGAAATAAAACTATTGGTGATGGACAATTTGCAATTGTAAGTAAAAATTCTGAAGTTACTTCAACACTAAAAGTTGGATTAAAAATACGTGCGCAATATGAGTTTACTGGTGAATTTGAGAATATTCAAGATGCTATTGGTGTTGGAGAAACACTATTATATGATGGGAACTTTACTGGTGCTGATAAAGACCGTCATCCACGAACATTTTTAGGTGTTAAGGAAGACGGAACAATTATTATGACTGTTGTAGATGGACGTCAAAGTGGTAAAGGTATGTATGGAGCAACAGCAGCAGAAATGGCAGCAATATTAAGTCATTATGGTGCTGTTGATGGATATAATCTTGATGGTGGTGGTTCATCTACTATGATTATTATTAAAGATGGTGAGCTACAAGTAGTAAATTCACCTTCTGATGGTCGAGAGCGCAATGATGCTAATTGCTTAATTATTGCAGCAAAAGTTCCAGCTATAGATTATGAGTTTACAAATATCACTGAAAATAGCATTACAGTTAATGCAAATGTTCTTGATAAGAACGGTTTTGATTTTGATACACTTTATGTTGGTTTAGGTGATGAAATAAAAGAAGTTGTAGATGGTAAGGCAACATTTACAGACTTAAATCGAAATCAAAAATATGTTGCAACATTCTATCAAAAAATAGGTGATGAGTTTGATGATTTTGCTTTTAAAGATTATGTTTATACGAGTAAATTATATCCAGAAGTAACTTTTGCAAATCTCAAATTTAATAATAAAACTTTAGTTATGGAAGTAGAATTTAATGATCCTGATGGTGCAATAATAAAATGTATAGCTTATATCGATAAGAAAAATGCTGGAGTCAATAAAGGTATTGCTAATTTTTATAATTTTAATGATCAAATAAACAATATTAAACTTGTTGTTACTTATAATTTAAATGATGGCTTAGGCGATAAAGATGTAGTTGTTACAGACGTTGATATGTCATGTTCTATTGATGTTTTCATGCATATGGCCATCTTTGATATTAATCAAAAAATTAGTAATATATATAAGTAATAATAAAATTCATAGTTTAGAAGGTAAAATATGATACTCTTAAAGTAGACA
>DUOT01000162.1 GCA_012838705.1 Acholeplasmataceae bacterium | reverse complement strand
ATTTAACTCAAAAGGTTTCTTATTATTATTTGGGTATTGTTAAGGAAATATAGCACAGAATCACTTAACTAAATTAATAAAATCTATAATTAATTCCTTATCACATACTTGTGTTGTGCCAAATTATTTCTCATTTTATACATTTAATTAAATTTTCTTCATTTGCATCGACATTAAAATGATAATTTTCACTAATCTTTTTAGATGAGATATTTCAATTTCATTAATATCTAAACCCAAATTAAATTAGCTATTTAATTTATTAATCTGATTTTGATGTTTTTTTAATATGGTTCTAGCAAAGTTTTGATAATAATAGTAATAGTATATTATAGAAAAATAACATTATGTATGGTATAACTATTGAACATGATTTTAAGCAATTTATATAATTCGTTTTATTGTTTTTCTTTATTTCATCAATGTTAATGTCCATAGAAAAATCTATTGTTTCACTTTTTCTCACAATATTGTATAATTCTCTATATTTTCTTTCATATTGTAAATATTTCGCATCAAATAATGAAAATCCTATTGTTAAAAATACTGATGCTAAAAATCCAAATTTGGAATATTCATTATTGAAGAATATAAAACTTGCACTAATAATTGCAATTAACGAACCTTTAATATGTAAACAATTAGATGACATTCTCTTAATGATTTGTTGAATCATTTCTAAATGCTTAATTTTAGCATCCATATTGATCATAATCCACCATATTTATTCAAATTTTTAACTAACTCATATCTTTCAACTTTTTGTTTTTTTTCATATGCAAATGATATATATTTTTCGGGATTCGCCTTAAAATCTTCGTAAGACACAAGTTGACAATAAGAATCATATCTAGAATCATATAAATTATCACATTTGTTTTTTTTATATTCTTTTTTGACATTCATCATATTCTTACGAAATAAGTTTTCCACTTCAATTATCCTACTTACTTGTTGGATTTTGTTACATTTATCACATGTATGATTATCAATTGATATTAATGAATCTTTTGCATCATTTGTATATACAGCTACTAATCCGCTTGTTCTATTAGAATCTCTATCTTCTAATGAATACCTTATCTCATCATGCATCCAATCATCATAATAACCATATATATTTTTTCTATGATTAACAGCTTGTGGAGTAATTATTATTATTGTAACACTAGTTCGTCTAATTTTAGAATATAAATATTCACGTATCGTATCTTCTGATAAACCGCTTCTATCTTCATCTTCTGAAAAATCTATTATTCTATCACTTTCACCTAATATTTTTACTAACTCTTCCTTATAACTTATACCATCAGCATATCTAAAGGAAATAAATACATTTATCGACATCTTATAACATCCTTTCTTTAGGTAATTATAACATTTATTTAATATTTTGTCAAATTATGGTAGTTTTTATAATTATTTATTATAAAAAAAATTTGATACTTATAGTAGCAAACTAATTTTTAATTTAATTATAAATTTAATTCATTAATATATTCTCTTTCAGTTTCATCAACAACCACAAATCCTAAACTCTCATGCATTTTTTGAGTAACAATATTCCATTTGTAAACAGCAGAATTATAGATTTTCTTAAAACCAAGGTATCTTAATCTTTCAATTACTGTTTTCATTACTAGTTTTCCAATACCTTTCCCTCGGTAATATTTATAATTTCTGGTTGACATATATTTGGAACAGGCATAATAACTTCTCTAAAAATATAAATATAAAAGATATAGAATAACTATGTTATTCTATATCAATGTCTCACTTCTTAAGACATTCTTAATTACATTTATATCATATTTACAGTACCTTTTTAGGCCATAACTCATATGAATCATTTCCCGAATTATTCAATATCATAATACCAATTACAAAATAGTTTTATACCATCAAAGTAGTCAAAACAATGAGAGCTATAAAATTTACTATTAATGTTACAATATAAAAATTAAATATTTTATTTAAACTATCAAGTTTTTTTGTATTACCATCTATATACTTATAAATTGAATAATCAGATATTTTTTTTGTAAACACTTCTAAAAACTTCTTATGTTCATTATTAATTAGAGTAAGTTCATCTATTAGAATAATTAATTTCTTTCGCGATTCATTAGTAAATTCATTTAGATTTTTTTCTAATTTATGTTATTAATCTGAGATATGATCAAACTGCTTTTCTAATAAATTTTCAAAAAATGCTTTATTTTCGTTTGTCATTTTGAGTATAATTGCTTGATTTTCAGTATATATTTTATAAATATCATCTTTCTGTTTATTTATTGCTGATATATATTCTAACATTAATTTTTGAAATTTGTTTAAGTCTGCTAAATCTGTATAAAAAGATTCAATGCTTTTTTTATTTCATCAAATTCGCGCATCTATTTTTTCACTCCTAATTTTACAAAAATATTTATTAAAGTATTTTGAAATTTAATATAGCTTTGCATTATCATCACTACATATATTATAATAATTCTTGATTATGTTATAATAATCATCATATAATTCAAAATTATCAGTATATTCGATTATTTTTTGAATTATAATTCCTTATAAGTCAATATCTAAAATTATTCTTTATTTATTATATAAAGT
>DUOT01000161.1 GCA_012838705.1 Acholeplasmataceae bacterium | reverse complement strand
GAATATAAATCGGTTCTTCCAACAGTACGATAAAATAATGTATCGCCACTGAAAAGATGGTTTTCAATTAGATAACAAACTGAACAATTTGTATGTCCAGGGGTTGTAATAACCTTTATCAAACAACCATCAATTTCGATTATTTGATTATCATCTACTTCAATTACTTTTTCTAAATCATTAAAAGTAAGAGGATAATTAAATAACTCAGAACCATTTTTATAACTATTGATTAATTTTTCTTTTGCATTTTCATGCATATATAGATTAACTTTTTCATGTTTATATATATCTTCTAAAAATGAAAAATGATCCGCATGTCCATGAGTTAAAAATATTCCTTCGAGTTTACAATCATCAAGATTCTTCAAAATTAAATCATATTCAACACTAGGATCAATAATAATCGCTTTAGTATTGAAAATAATCAAATAACAATTAGTTCCTAAAATTGGGGAAACAAGATTAATTATTTTCATTTAACTCTAACCCTACGCGATAGAAATTCCCATACATACCAGCTTTATTTCCTAATTTTGCAAGCTCAAAATTAACTCCTCGAACGGAAAAAAACGCTAATTCATTAAATCGTTTTTCAAGTTTATTAAGTAAAAAGCTTCCTGCTTTACTTACTCCACCACCTATAACAAATGCTTGCGGATTAATAGTATTTGCAATTTGACTTAAAGCAGTTGCAAACTTTTCAACCATATCGTTGACAATTTCATTAGCAATATAATCGCCATCCTTAGCAATATCAAAAATTGTTTTGCTTGTCAATTCCTCAACATCATGAAGCCTTGTTCTACGTCCAATGATAAATTCTTTTGCAGTCTTTACAATTCCAGTAGCACTTGCATATTGTTCAACGCAATCATATAGACCACAATTACATTTACGGTGATTGTGGAAACCTACTCTTATATGGCCAATCTCTCCACATGATCCTGTTGAACCTTCAATTAGTTCATTATTTATTACAATTCCACCACCGATACCTGTTCCTAAAGTAATGAAAACAAAATCTTTATAGCCACGACCACCACCAAAAGCCATTTCTCCTAGCGTCGCAGCATTAGCATCATTTAATACTGTACATTTAATATTAGGGTATCGTTTTAATACTTCAGCACGAATATCCTTTCTTCCCCAACCAAGATTATGGGCCCCGAGAACTACACCATCAACTACTGGTCCTGGGACCCCAATACCAATCGCAATTAATTCATCCTCACCAACAAGTTCATCAACTTTTGCATATACTTCATCTAGGATGTGTTCACCACGATTTGTAGTATTAGTATGCATTTCAACTATTTCTACTAATTCACTTTCAATAAATTTTCCAATTTTTATTTTTGTTCCACCAATGTCTATTCCTAAAATACATTTCATATTTAATCCTCTTTCTTTTTTATATCAATATTATATCATAATGGATGTATATTTTAAAGATTTTTTTATTCCTGTGATGAACTATTAACGATAATAACTTCTCCACCAATTTTAACAATCTGATTCCATTGTAAACTAGTTTGATTACTTCCAGTAAAAAAACTAAGCCATTTAGAGCTATTTGTTACGATTACAGCAATAATTTTTCCAGTAGCACTATCTATTTCTAAATCAGTTATTTTTCCTAATTTTGTACCATCAACTACATTAACGACATCTTTTGATTGCAAATCTTGTAAAAACATGTATTCACCTCATGTAATTATATGATGAATAATCAAAAAATATCATTAATAAAAATGAGCAAGATGCTACTGCTTCTGCTCATTTACATAAATTTGATAGTTTTCCCTTAAATACTCAGCAAATTTTTGCTTCTCTAAGGGACTGAAGTATTTGTGATTGACATTAAAGCTTTTTACATCTTTTTTCAATAATCACAACCTCCATACTTATTATATGGAATAAAGTCAATCTAATTCAATTTCAGGAACATCTTTTAAAAGTTTATCTAAACCATAGTATTCTCGTTGTTCTTCTAAAAAGATATGAATAATAATATCATTTAAATCTATTAAAACCCAAAAATCCCCGTCTTCAATCATTCGTGGAGCAAATTCCATTTTTAAATAATTTGCTGCTGCTTTCATTTGTCTTAATGAAGGGGAAGTTGCTATAATTACAAAATCATAGTAAGGTGTATTTTGACGTGCATCATATACTTTTATATCCTTTACTAAGTTATGATCATCTTCAATCGTTTTAACTACTTTTTTAATTTTTGATAAATCAAGAACTAAATATTTTCGGTAATAATCAAAAGCTTCCAATGATAGCGGATTTATTTTTCGTTTGCGAGAAATTAAAAGATTAATCGTATACTCAAGAATTAAAGCAATTGCACGTTTATAATCACGTTTTGAAATCTCACGAATATTTTCAACATTCGGTCTTAATTCTTCAGTAAAATCAGCTACAAACAATACTTCTTGTAATGGATCCATATTTGCTTTACCAGTTGTATGATACTTAACTGCATCAAGAATTTCTTGATCCTCAATTCCTAATTCTTTTTTAATTACATATGGGCCAAGTAAAGCATGGAGGATTATATAATCATTTTCTAAGATTTCTGAAGGTAAATTATTTTCCTTTACAATCTCAAAAAAATCATCCATTGTTAAGAATTTAGCATAATCATGGAGTAGAGCTGCAGTTTCTGCTTTCTTAATATCAATATTTAGATTGTGCTCTTTAATAATTTCAACTGCTCTTTTTGCAACACACAATGAGTGTTCATATCGTTTAATTGCCTTAGGATTATTACTTTCTTGAAATTTCTTTAAAAGTACTTCTTTATAATTTATCATATCATAGCCTTTCTTTTGATAATATTAATATTTGAAAAAGTAGTCACTTTTATTTTACCAACACCTGTAATAGCAACATGACCTAGACCACTTATTACAATATCAATTTTTGAGTCTTTTGTAAAGGAAAAATGATAATTTTTTTTATCTCCTAATAATTTTATTTCATCTTTTAAAGGATATTTTAATATATCTTGAAAATGTTGCTGATAGAAAGAATCAGCGTTTTCTAATTTTGTACGATGAATTACAAGTTCATTTTTAAAATATGTAACAAACGATGATTTTTCACCTTCAAGAAAATCTATTCTCGCAAAACCACCAATAAATAATGTTTGCTTTGGATTTAATTGATATGATTTGGGATTAACAATCTTTTTTGGAACAATATTATCTAAAGTGTCCTTTGAAATATAATTATGTAAACTATCCTCTTTTATAATGCCCGGAGTATCAACTAAATATCCACCATCTTCTAGAGGAATATAAATATTACCTAGTGTGGTATTTATCGTATTACTTACTGTAATCAAATCTTTGTTGTTTGTAAAAATTGATAAAATTTGATTAATTATTGAAGATTTACCAACATTAGTGATTCCAACAAAATACACGTTTTGATTATTACGATATTTACCGATTTTATTAATTAAATCAATAATATCATTCTTTTTAAAACTTGATATAATCATTAAGTCTTTATATTTAATTTGTTTTTCATCACAATATTCTTGTAAATATACTCTTAATTTATTTCTATTTATTGATTTCGAATACAAATCAAATTTATTAAATACTAAAATAATATTGTCAGAATCAAAAAAATTATTAATATTTGGTATTATTGCCCCATCCAAATTAAACAAATCAATTATATTAACAATTAACCCAGGTTTTTCCTTGATTTCTGAAAAATCATTATTATGATCAAGTTTTACATCAATATTTTGATTATAGTGTTTTAATCGAAAACACCTCTTGCAATATACTTGACCATCTCTTTTTAATATTTCTTCATCAATATATCCAATTTTCTCAGAATCGATTGTTTGTAATATTGCACCACAACCAATACATTTTCTTTTCATTTGATCATTCCTCAAGTGCTATTATTTGTTTATAAACATTAGGATATTTCTTTTTTAATCTTTTTAATATTTGACTTTCCATTGTACGATTAAACTTAGTATACCATTTTTCTGATTTTTTCATAATAGGTTTTACTAAAATACATTTTAATCCTAGTCGTGATGATCCTAGAACATCAGTTAATAATTGATCACCAATACATATTATTTCACGATGATCATAATGAACCAATTTTTTTAATGCTTTTTGATATCCTCTTTTTAATGGTTTGAGAGCAGAATAAACATAATCACATTCTACTGCTTCAGCAAATGTTTTTACTCTAGCTTCAACATTATTAGACATAATTATAACAGTAAAACCGATATCTTTTATTCTTCTAAATAATGATTTCAGTTCACTATCGGGATATTCTTTATCATATGGAAGCAAAGTATTATCTAAATCCATAAGTAATATTCTTTTCCCTTGTTCATATAATTTATTGTAATCGATATCATATACTGTTTTTCGACAAGCATAAGGAATGAAGCTTTCAATTTTAAATAAGTAATGTATCATAAATTCCTCCACATGATATTATTATATCACATATTTTTAATCTTAAGGAGATAAAATGATTGAATTATTATTATGGTTATTTCTACCTTTATTTGGAACTGTTAGTTCCGAAAGTTATCCCGAAGTCTTATCGCCCGAGGAAGAAAAGAAATATTTAAAACTTTGGAGTGAAGGCGATGAAAATGCTCGGAATAAATTGATTGAACATAATTTAAGATTAGTTGCACATATTGTAAAGAAGTTTGAAAATACACGTGAAGATAAAGATGATTTATTATCAATTGGTGCCTTTGGCTTGATAAAAGCAGTTGATACTTATGATTTTAATGCACCAACAAAACTTGCAACTTACGCATCTCGTTGTATTGAAAATGAAATATTAATGTATCTCCGCAGTGCAAAAAGGAAAAAACACACAACTTGGTTATATTCAAAAATCGGTCAAGACAAAGACGGTAATGAAATTCGTCTATGTGATGTAATCGAAGATCCACAAATGTCAATAAGTGATCGTATCATTTTTGAAGAAAACAAAAATAAAATTCGAGCAGCTTTAAAAGTATTAAACAAACGTGAACTTGAAATTATATCACGTAGATTTGGCCTTGACAACAGACGTGTTGAAACACAACGAGAAATTGCTAAATCATTAAAAATTTCACGTAGTTATGTTTCACGAATTGAAAAACGTGCATTAACAAAATTATATTTGCAACTTAAAAAATAGAAAAACCTTGCAATCAAGGTTTTTACAATATATTAACTCCAATTTGTTTTAAAATTTTAATATCTTCTTCCTTCCATGTTGAGGATTGAACTTCACAAAGATGAAATTTTTCTAGTAATATTAAACATAATCGTGATTGGCCGATTCCACCTCCAATTGTTAGAGGAAGATTGTTGTTTAAAACGTCTTGATGAAATGGTAAACTTAAACGTTCAAGATTATTTGCTTTATGAAGCTGTTCTCTTAAACTCTTAGCATCAACTCTTATTCCCATTGACATTAATTCTACTGCACAATTAAGAATTGGATACCAAATTAGAAGATCACCATTCAATGACCAATCATCATAATCAGGAGCACGCAAATCATGAACCGAACCATCAGATAATATATCTCCAATCCCAATGATAAATACAAGCTTTTTTTCTCGGCAAATTGCGTCTTCACGTTCTTTTGGAGTTAAGGTTGGATATTTTTTTAATAATTCCTCACTAGTGATAAAAAAGACTTCTTCATTTATTTTTAAACTTAATTTTGGAAATCTTGTTTTTAAAACTTTATCTGTTTCGTTTAAACTAAGAACTATTTTATTAATAATTTCTTTTAAAAAGTTTTGATTTCTTTCTTTTTCATCAATAATTATTTCCCAATCCCATTGGTCTACATAGATTGAATGAAGATTATCTGTATCCTCATTTGGACGAATTGCATTCATATCAGTATATAAACCTTGCCCCTTTGAGAAACGATATTTTCCTAAAGCATATCGTTTCCATTTTGCTAGTGATTGGACAATTTCAACATCACATTTTAAATTTGGTAAATGAAATTTAACCGGAAGTTCTTTTCCATTTAAATAATCATTTAGTCCTGTTTCTGGACGGACAAATAGGGGCGCTGAAACTCTTATTAAATTAAGGTTTTGCGATAATCTTTTTTCAAAAGTATCTTTCGCTAGTTTTATTGCAATTTGTGTATCAAGTAATGATAACTTATTTATATAAGGTTTGGGAATTTCAAATATCATTAAATACTCCGATTAATCAATTTTTGGTAAACTTGCTGCAGCAATTGATTGTCCAACTCGACGATTCTTTTCATCTGGAAGATGGAAAACAATGTGTGCAAGTTCTTTAAATTCACTATATAGTACTTCGCGAGCTTTTGCTAGAATAGTGTTACCGCCATTTCCACTTACAACTCGTCCTAGTAATAATACATGTTTAATATCATAGAATAGTGAATAATATGCAAGTGTATATCCTAAATAAATACCAATGTTTTCAAATATTTCATGTGCAATTGGATTGCCTTCTTTATTCATATCTTGAATGATTGCAAGTTTACGAGCTGGTGATAAGTCTTCATCTAATTTAATTCCAGCATATTCAGCAAGCTTAATTACGCTATCTTGAGAAAAATATTTAACACCACAACCATAGTCGCCACTCCACTCATCAACAATTGAGTCTTTGTTGAAGTCTACAGGAACAAATGCAAGTTCATTAAGCCATCCTAATAAGCGACCATTATCTCCGACATATCCTCCTGCTTCACTAGTTCCCATTGCAATACCTAATACTTTGTCATCATTTAATTCCATTGAACCAGCTAATGCAGTAACATCACCATCGTTAGCAACAACTAATGGAACATCACCGAATTCTTTTGCAACATCAATATAAATATTTCTTACTTTTTTGTCAAATACATCTTCTGGAACTTTTAAGAATAAAGAAGCAACAGCAACTTTATTATCAATATATATACCAGCTGATGATACACCAATACAATCTACTCTTGGCATATAGCTTGCAGCTGTTTTCATCGAATCTAAAATTCCCTCATAATGATATTGAGGATCCGTATTGATTTTTGGGAACCAAACAACTTCATCGCTAAATACTACTTCACCATCGATAACTGCTGAAACTTTACGATCTGATCCACCAGCATCAAAACCAATACGACAACCGTTTAGATTTTTTTCAATAACAATTTCTTGTTTCTTTTCTTTTGGTAATTCATCAACAGTACATTCAATAACTTCAAATTTATTTTCATATACTCTTGACATAAAATTATAATCGAAAGCGCGAATTCCATTTGGACTATATGCTTCTTTTAAACGTTTAGCAAGTTCATGAGAGCCAGCGATATAAAAGCGAAAACCACCTACAACCCATAAAATTGATTTTACAATTCTTTCAACTATTTCAAAGTTTTCATCATCGTGGCCTTTATTATCTTGAAAGACTTTAATTTTATAAAAGTAATTATAGCCTTTTGTTCTTTCTAAGCAAATAGTTAATTCATTTTCTAATCCGCTTTCTTCAACGCGTTTGATAAAATCTCTTACCTCTAATATTGCAGGTTTAAAGTTTTTATCTAAACTTGGTACATACTTCATAACAGAAACCTCCTAAAAAAATTCTATTTATATTCTATCACAAATATAAAATAAATTCAATGAATATTTTACTTTTAATATAACCCATTTATATAATATCAAAATCGGAAGAAAAGATAAAAAGATGACTAATATAACAGTCATCTTTTATTTTCAATAAATTACTCAATACTCTTAACAACAACATAAAATTGACTTGATTGTGTCTTAACAAGAACACGTTCTCCAGCTTTTGCATTTAATAATGCCTTTCCAAGTGGTGATTCGTTTGAAATTTTTCTTTTAAGTGGATCTGCTTCTAAACTACCTACTAGTTTATATTCACCGGAACGCGATTGTTGACGTGGATCTTCAAATTCAATATAAAGTGTTTTACCTAAATTTGATTTTGTATTACCATCTATAATTATTGCAGTTTTTAGGATATTTTCTAGTTCTTTGATTCGATTTTCAATTCGCGCTTGTTCATCACGAGCAGCATCATAATCTGCATTTTCAGATAGATCACCTTGCGCACGTGCTTCTTTTAATGCTTCTATGTTGCGAGGTCGATCTATAGTTTTTAACTTTTCCAATTCCCTTTTATGTTTATCAAATCCGGCTTGCGTCAATTGATGTTTGCCATTCATTTTATTGCCTCCTATAAATTTTATATTCATTATATCAAAATTATAATAATTTGCAACAATTATTTATCAATTACTAATCTTATCATATCATATTCTGAAACTGGGAAATCAAGTTTCATAAAAATATGTTGCTTTGGATGACGTGCAGCATCTAAAAGATTATTTTCTTCATCCCTTATTTCCTCAACTATAATATGCGTATTTTCTAAATTTGGACCAAAAAATTCTAATTTATCTCCTATTTTAAAGAAGTTTCTTTGTTCTATTTTTGCTACTTTTGTATTTTCATTATAGTCTAAAACTATACCTACGAATTCTTTTGTTGGGATTCCATCGTGTTGGTATAATTGTTCATTTACAGTAACATCACCAAATAAGAATCCAGTTGAAGTTAACCTATTTTCTGCCTTAATAAGTTCACTTAAATAATACATATAATCTAATTTATTTCCTGCATAATAATCATCAATTAATCTGCGATAAGTTCTGACTATTGTTGCTATGTAATAGTTAGATTTCATTCGTCCTTCAATTTTAAGTGAATCAACCCCTAGATCAATTAATTTTGGAATTGCTCTTAATCCCATTAAGTCTTTTGCTCCAAAATTAAAAAATCTGTCTTCGGAATGAAGCAATTTTTCATCATCATATAAAAAGTAGTCCCAACGACAAGAATGAGCACAACCACCACGATTAGCATCGCGATTGACGAAATGATTACTTAACATACATCTACCGGAATATGAACTACACATTCCCCCATGAACAAAAACTTCCAAACTAATATTTGTATTTCGTTTAATTTCTTCAATATCTTTTAAAGTTGTTTCTCGTCCTAATACAATTCGTTTCACACCTAAATCAGCATAATAATTGCATGAAGCACTATTTATAATTGATAATTGGGTACTTAGATGAACTTCCATTTTAGGCGTTAACCTTAATGCCACATCTATTATATGCGGGCTAGAAGTAATTATTGCCTTTACACCGACACTTTCTAAATATTGTAAATATTCTTCTAATCCTTCAAAATCTTCATTATGAGGAATAATATTCATCGTTACATATACTTTAGAATTATGCTTCTCGGCAAACTCACAAGCTTCTTTGATATCTTCTAAATCAAAATTGCTTGCCCTAGCACGCAAGCTAAATTTCTTTCCCCCAATATAAACTGCATCAGCACCATATATTATTGCTGTTTTTAGTTTTTCTAAATTGCCTGCAGGAGATAACAATTCAATTTTCTTCATGTTTATCCCTCTTTAGTATCATAGGTTTTTCATATAAAAAACTATGACCAATATTATTATCAATTGCAACTAACTCACTATAATCTTCTTCAGAAATATTACCATTTATAGCTCGCTTATAAATATCTATTATTTTGAATAAATCTTCTTCTTCAATAAACAAACTTTCAATTTTAAACATAAACAAGTTTTTCACAATCTCAAGTTCTTTATAAAAAACATATTTATAAGAAGTAAAAATGAAAGTGCCATTGGCATTTTCATATATCGGATACTTTTCATTTCTTGTTTTCTCACGTATATATAATTTACGATTTTTTAACTCTTCCTCTAAACTTATATGCTCAGCAAAAAGAGAAAGTAATTTTCGCTTTGAATAAAATATAGTTGAATAACCATAACCATCAAGAACGATATTATTAAGTTCTGTAATTTCTTTAATATCTTCAAGAGTAAGTTCATTACTTAACATTACTTTAATTCCTAATTTTTGATAGTATAAACTATCAAAATAACTACAATTTAATGTCTTTGCGCAATATATTAATCTATTTTCTAGTTTTTTTCTTTTCATATAAGTTAAAACACTCATGTCACTAAATAAATAATAATCAATATCTAAATTGATTATTTGATCAAGAAAAGAAAAAAGGTCTTTGATTTCAAATTCAGAAAAGATTTTATCGATTTTTAATATCGATACAAGATTGTTTTTTTTGCAATAACGTACAATATTTTCTATTTCTGAGAGTGTAAATGTCTTATTAGAAATGGTATGAAACTTTTCATAGCTAAAAATCAAACCATCACAATTATATTTATCAAGATTTAAACTTTTTATTTCTGTTATTAATTTCATTTTTTTATACTTACCGCCATTCCATCACCAATATTTAAAAAAACAGTTTGGTATTTTTTATTATTCGCTAGCCAACTGTTGAAGTTACGAATTTTATTAACTAATGATCTTAAACTTCTACTTTTTATTTCTTCATCACTTTCAACAAGCCCATGAAAAAGTAAATTATCACAAACAAAGAGCCCCCGATCCGATAATAAGGACTCATACTTTTCAAAAAATTTTTGATATTGCGCTTTTGCTGCATCGATAAATATTATATCATATTTTTTATTTAAAACCTTTATATCAAGATCAAGGGCATCATGATTATAAATATTTATTCGATCATTAAGTGATAATTGTTTGATATTTTCTAGAGCATTTAGATACATCTTTTTGTCGCGTTCTATTGTATCGACAATAATATTTTCATCATACAATGCGACATTAATTGCAGTATAAGCAATAGCTGTGCCTATTTCTAAGAAGTAATTTGCCCTTGTTATTTTTATTAATTGAAATATTAATGATAATCCTTCATCGTTAATAATAGGTATATTGTTATTTATTGCCGATTCTTTCATTTTTTTTATGAAAGGGTGCTGTTCATTAATTTTATTCAGATGTCTAAAATACTCTTTCATATATTTCCCCAATTATTCAAATTCTTTGATAAAAGAAACAAGTTTTGGATTATTAATCGTAAATAAGTATGCATCTTTATATCGAGATCTTTCGCCTAGCATTTGTAAATATCGAAATGCATAATAAAAAGAATATAAACGATGTTGGAAAGTTTCTTCTTCAATTAATAAATAGTTTTTTAAATAATCGAAGATACTTTCTTTTGATTCATTTTCTATTTCCATCTTCATAAGTCTTACAAAACCAAGATGTAATGAATCATAATTATCATACTCCATTTTTTGATAATAATCCATAAAATTTTCAATATATTGATCCATTTCGTCAACATTTCGATCTTTGTTTTTAATCATTAATACTGCATAACCTAATAATGCAACAAATCGAACGTCGGTATAGTTTTTTTCTGTAATCAATTTAATAACATCAATATATTTGTGTAGTCTTAATAGTATTATTGATTTTGAATAATAAAAATCTTGATAATATTCTTCAGGAATATAATCTAATTCCATATTATCGAAAGCTTCAAGTACTGCTTCATTTTCTGCAAATGATTCTAAGAATAATATATTAATGTAAAATTGATTTTTTAATGGATAACCTATAGATTTTAGATGAAGATAATAATCATAAATATGTTGATAATCTCGTAAGTTCACAGCAATAAGAAATCTTTGCTGAGAATAAAGCATCTCTAAATCTTGATTTTCAAGATCATAATCATAAAGAAGATCAGAAAACCTTTGTGCACTGCGATACTTCTTATTTAAAATATTGTATTCAACAGTTAACAGAATTAATAAAAACAATTCAAAATTACTTAAAGTGTTTTTAACTTCTTCTAATGTTTTTAGTTCGACTACAGCATCATCAAAGTTTCTTATTGATAAATAATAAATAATCTTTAATAAGGAGTTGCGAGCGAAAAAATATTTATCATCTAAGTTATGATACATTTCCGCTATCGCATCAAATTGAAGAAATAAATAACATTTTAAACATTTAGGCAATTCATTTGTTTGTTCAACCGATAGTAAATCATCATAATCGATGTTTACTTTCTCAAATAATAGCCTCATTATATTGCTATCCGCAACAATACTATTATTTTCGATTTTCGATGCATAGCTAATTGAGCACACTCCATCAGTAATGTCCTTCAATGTTAATTGTAATTTAAGTCTTCGATTCTTTAACGTAGCAGCCAGGACACTATGAATTTGCAATTCATCATCTAATTTGTGTCTTTTTCTAAAGAAATGATGATTTAGATAAGAAATAGTATCCCTCCTTTTATTATTTTGATAAAAAAAGGGGCAAACTACAAAAAGCTCCTTAGAAGTCGGCTGTAATTTAGCACCAGCATTATTTTAACCTTTTTCAACAATTAAATCAACACTTTAAGCCTGTGTAAACGCTTCCTGAAAATAATATCGATTTTTTCATATCTTTTTTTAATAATTTATCAAATATTTTCTTAACTGTTTTCGATATTCTTTATGTAAGGGACATACTTGAGATAACTTATTATAATAATCTTTACTATGATTTGGATAATAAAAATGAACAAGTTCATGATAAATAACATAAGATACTAATTCCATTGGTACAAAAATTAATGTTTTATTTAACACAACTTTATTTTTATGATAATGACAAACTCCCCATCTTGTTTTCATTTTCCTAAATGATAAAGTTATTTTTTTATTTAGATCCATGGTTTTTAGAATTTCATAAAACTTATTCTCGATGATTTTATATCCATAATCATAAACCGTATTTATTTCATTTTTATTTTTTAGATATATTTTATTGCCTAAAAACTTAAACTCATTTGAATCATCTATAATTATTTGATACATTTTCCCAAAGAGAACTATTTCATCATCTTCTAAATCATAATAAATCATGCTACCTAATTTTTTTTCAATCCATTTAATATGATTATTAATAAACGAAAGCATTTCCTTATTAGTAAATGATTTTTTAGAAGTGATGACGATTTGTCTTGGATTTAAAATACGTAAATAAGTTCCTTTAATATTTTTTTGAATATTTATTACTTCTACTATTCTTCCCGCAATTTCTACTTCCATAATTTTACCTCTTATCAATTATACTACAATGAAATAAAGGATTCAAGAAAACATATGAATGAATTTATGGATTACAATTCTATTTTTATTATTAATTAATTTTATATTTTTAATAAATAAATAAATGGTTATTAAAATTAATCCTAAACTTTTCATTAATGTACTATAAATAAATAGGCCAATTAAAGTAAATAATGATAAATAACTAAGGAATGTAAATTCACGATGAGGATTATGAATAATACTTATTACAGCTTCTGTAATTTTATAACCATCAAGAGGAAAGATTGGTAGTAAATTGAATAT
>DUOT01000170.1 GCA_012838705.1 Acholeplasmataceae bacterium | reverse complement strand
TCGGTACTACGTTCAGGGCTAACTTTAAGGACTATTACGACAAGAAGGCCATTCTGTTAAAGAAGATAACCGATACATCTAAAACGTTATCCGATGCGGCACAAACTGATGCCAATGCGGCAAACAATAAACTCGCCGATATTGCCAACGACAACAAACTTACACCGTCGGATAAACAAGTAACGAAGAAAGAATGGGATATCATCGTAGCCGAGAAACCGACTATTGAAGCACAGGCAACTACGTATGGGATAACAACTGAAAAGACGAATTACGTCAGTGCCTACAATACGTTAAATACTTATATCACTCCCTTATTAGCCGATTTAACGACAACAAGCGATATAGTCGGTACTACGTTCAGGGCTAACTTTAAGGACTATTACGACAAGAAGGCCATTCTGTTAAAGAAGATAACCGATACATCTAAAACGTTATCCGATGCGGCACAAACTACAGCATCCGAAGCTCTTTCTAAGGCAAACATAAGCAAGGCTATTACGGATAAGTTTGGGACAACGATAGATGGCGGATTGATTGAAACAGTTATAATGGAATTACGTGAGGCTGGTTCTACAACCATAACGTCCGGTATAAGCGGGATTCAGGGAACTGACAAAAATTTACCCGCATTCTGGGCGGGTGGAACATATCAACAAGCATTGGATGGTGCTGCAAAGGCTATAATATATCATGACGGAAAGGCGAAATTCACTGATGGGGAGTTCAGCGGCACTATAAATGCAACAAGCGGAATAGTAGGTGGATTTTCAATAGGTGCATCATCTCTTGTTGCCACTTCTGGAAGTAATACAATGGCTTTATCGGCGGATTTAATTCGCTTTAATGGACAATATTCAGAGATTGTTTTTGGTAATAATGTTCTTCCGATGGGAGCTAACGGAGATGCAATAAATACTCCAATCACTATTACTGTAAACAGGCCAACTCCTAACCAATATGTTCCTTATGGGAATATGGGGTTGTGGATTGACGTAACTGGAGTTAAGCAGTTTGATGATGCCGGGATGCAATATTCTGGAAACCATGCTTTGTATATCACTCATGGAACAACGGTTGGTTTTAGGCCGAGAGTAAGAAGAGTAAGTACATCGCAGACATTATCAACGCTTGATACGGTTATTTTTTGTGTTGCATCATCGGAAGTAATAACTCTCACTCTCCCAACAAATGCAGAGAATGGACAAATATATTTTATTAAGAAATCAACCTCGCCAAATTTTATTGTAACCGCTGTTGGTAGAGATTATATAATGACAAATTCATCGACAAAAAGCATAACAGTAAAGAATAAACATCTTATAATTTTGATTTACGATAAAGTTAATGGATTATGGATGTTCGGACTTGCAAACGAATAAAATTAAAACATTATGAAAGTAGATTTATCAAAGTTACAGATTGAAATGCTCGATGGTAGCATAAAAGAATATGACTTCGCAAAAGAGCTTGCGCAAGTCATCTTTCAGAACACACAAGATATAGGTGAGCATGCGTTCTCAATGGAGCTATACAAAAACCCGATTGTCGAGCTCACAGAAGATAATAAACGAATAATTAAAGACTACACGGACAAATATTTTAAGGCGTTCGTGAAGGTGGCAGTTAATAAAATTATTGAATTTAATTCAAATGATTGAGACGAAATAAATCGGCTTGAATCAATGTTGTGAAAGTTATTCTATACTTATTCTATTGGGTGTATTATAGTGATACATATAACTATTTTTGCAAACAAAATATTTTCTTATGAGTACAACACGGTCGGGCGAAATGGTATCCGCCCAAATAGGCAAAATGGGAGTAATTGCGAATTTGACAAATGCAAATTTTGCACTTGCAGACGGACAATGCTTCAACGTGAAAAATGATGGAACGGCACCTGTTGCGCTTCAAGTACAACTAGCAGGCATGCCGGATGGCGAATTTATCGAAACCACATTCGATATCGGATGGAATCCAGAGATTGTGAGAGTAGTAAAACAAACTTCATTATCGAATATTAACTTAAAATACGGCTATTGATATGGGACTTTTAATCGGTGTAGGG
>DUOT01000160.1 GCA_012838705.1 Acholeplasmataceae bacterium | reverse complement strand
CCATTCACCTCATATTATTCATTAATTATTATACCATAAAAATTATCAAAAATAAAGGAAAAAAATAAATATTAATATAATCTAACAAATTATATCACTTATTAATAATAAATACAATATGAATTTACTATTATTAATAAAAAGTAAGTAAAAAAATGAAGAAAATATGATATAATAATTTTGGTGAAAGTATGAGTTATCGAATTATATTCCATATAGATATGAATGCATTTTTTGCTTCTTGTGAGATTGCGGAAAATCCTAAGTTAGCAAACAAACCAATCGTTGTAGCTCATAATGATGTTTTTAGAAAAAGTATTATTCTAACAGCATCATATGAAGCAAGAAAATTTGGTATTAAAACAACAATGCTAACTGGTGAAGCAATAAAATTATGTCCAGAATTAATTATTGTAGAACCTAATTTTGATTTATATCATAAATATTCGCAAACATTTTTTAATTATTTATATACAATTACAAATAAAGTTGAACCAACTTCTATTGATGAAGGATATTTAGATGTTACTGAAACGTGCGAAAAGATTAATGCTATTGAACTTGCAAAGTTAATTCAAAAAACATTATTAGAAAAATATAAATTACCAGTAAGCATTGGAATTGCACCAAATAAATTCCTAGCTAAAATGGCATCTGATTTAAAAAAACCATTAGGAATAACTATTTTAAGAAAACGAGAGATTGATAAAATCTTATGGCCACTACCAATTGGAGAAATGCATGGTGTCGGTAAAAAAACAAGACCACGATTAGAGAATATCGGAATAAATACAATTGGTGATCTTGCACAATTTAAAAACATTCCATTATTAGAAAAAACTGTTGGAAAGGCTATGGCTACATATTTAATTGAAAGAGCAAATGGAATCGACCCTTCTGAAGTTAATTATAATTCTATCGATGATCTTTCATCATTAAGTAATTCACATACCTTTCGTTATAATGTTATTAATATTAATGATATAAAAAACACATTAAAGGTCTTAACAAACACGCTTAGTGATAGATTGATAAAAAGAAATTTAATTGCTCATACTGTTGGAATTCAAATAAAATATGCTAATTTTAAATTAATTAACCGTAGTACAAGTTTAGAAAATGGAATAAACGACAATCATGAATTATGGCACGTTATAGAAGATTTATTTGATGATTATTATAATGGAAATGAAGTTAGATTAGTAGGGGTATTTGCAACTAGATTAACTGATAGTAGTACGCAAATCAAACAATATACAATTTTTGATGATATGGAACAATTATCAAAAGTATCAAAAGTAGAAAGGATATTAAACCAAATTAAGAAACAATTTGGTGATGATAGTATTAAAATAGGGTATTATCAATATAAAGGTGAAAATGAATGAAATTAGGATTAATAAGTAAATATAAAGTAACTAGAAAAACTGATATTGGATATATGATAAATGATGATAGTGGCGAATACTTTCTTCATAATAATGAATGTAATCATCAAAATATAAAAGTTGGTGATATTGTTAGTGCGTTCTTATTTATTGATAAGAAAAAACGTGTTGCTGCAACATTAAATATACCAAAAATAACGTTAGATCAAGGGAATTTATGTGAAGTTGTAGGTGTTGATAATGCTGGTGTATTTGTAAATATTGGAATTAGTCGTGATATTTTATTATCTAGCGATGACTTAATTGATGGTAAATGGCCTATAGTAGGAGATAAAGTATGTTGTAAGTTACATAGAAGAGGAGATAACCTATTTATACGATTATTAAACAAACAAGAAATTATTGAATTACAAAAAGGTAATGATCTAGAGGTTGGTAAAAAATATCCTGGCCATGTTTATCGAATCACAAAAGAAGGGATAAATATTGTTGAAGAAGAAGGATTTAATATAATTTTTGTATATTATAAAAATCTTCGAAAAAGCTATCGAATCGGAGAAAAAGTAGAAGTAAAAATAATTAATAAAAACAGTGATGATTATTCAGGAACATTAATTGCTCAAAAGGAATTACTAATAAAAGATGATGCTCAAGTTATTTATGATTATTTAGTTTCTCATAATGGAACAATGCCTTTTTCAAGTAAAACATCACCAGAGTTAATATATAAAGTTTTTAAAATGAGTAAAGCAGCTTTTAAAAGAGCTTTAGGAAACTTATATAAACAAGAAAAAGTGTTGCTATTTGATGATAAAACGATACTTAATCGAGGAGAGAAAAATGAAAATTAAAATATTAAATGCATTATGGACTTTTATTAAATTAATATTTAAATTCATTCATTTAATATTAAATTCATTAAAATTCTTATTTCGCATTCCAGTATTTTCAATCGTATCAATGATTTTTTCGATTGGAATTATCATTGTATATAGATCATTAGGAATATTATTAGATATTATTTTTGAATCTTTATTTAATTATGATCTTTCAGCAAACCTTAATTTTGGTTTGTTTGATTCATTAATTGCAGCTGTCATTTTTATTATGCTTAATATCCTATTCTTTAATGATAAATTAAAAAATGATGAAAATTTTAAGCCTCGAAAAATGTTGTTGTATTTTGTTCCAACAATCATTATTTGGATGATACCACTATTTTTCTTACAAGATTATATACTAGATACTGTATCATTTTTAAAACAAACTTCTATTGATTTATATGACCCAACATATTCAATTTTTCTAATAGCTTTTGGTGGACCACATTTATGGCCAATGTTTTTAACTGGAAAAGCAAAAGCAGCTGCAGTTGGAGTAGCCATTAATAGCTTTATATTTGTTATTTATTCATTATTACAAGTTGAAAAATTATATTCTATAGATTAATTTAACTTTACTAAAAATAAAGATACTGTTCTTACAAGAAAATTAATTATTTGACATGTTCATTATTTATGATATAATTATATATATTAAAAACCGATGAAGTAGGAAGAGTAGATTAATAGTAACTTTAGAGAAAAGTGGGTTGGTGAAACACTTTGTTATTATTATTTGAAAGACACCTACTGAGGCTCCTTAAAGGACGAATTGTTTGCGTTAAAAACATTAAGTGCATCATATGATGAATTAAGGTGGCACCGCGGTTTATATCGTCCTTAGCATTTTAAGGACTTTTTTATATGGAGGAATACTATGGCTAAATATCAAAAAGTAAAAGGTACACAAGATTTTTTTGAGAAAAGTATATTGAAATTAAGATACCTTGAAAATACTATGCGTCGAATCGCGAAAAATTATGGTTATAATGAAATTAAAACACCAATTTTTGAACATACTGATGTTTTTGTTCGTATCGGTGATGATAGTGATATTGTTACAAAAGAAATGTATACATTTCTAGATAAAGGAAATCGTAGCATTACTTTAAGACCTGAAGGTACTGCAGCGGTTGTAAGAAGTTATCTTGAAAATAAATTGTATGCAAAGACTTCACCTATGAAACTATTTTATTTCGGTCCAATGTTTCGCTATGAACGACCTCAAGCAGGAAGATATCGTGAATTCCATCAATTTGGTGTTGAAGTATTTGGAAAAAGCACTCCACTTCTTGATTGTGATGTCATTATTAGTGCTAATCAAATCTTTCAAGAATTAGGAATAAAAAATTATCATTTAAAAATAAATACAATCGGAGATAATGAGTCTCGAAAATTATATAGTGAAAAATTAGTTGAATATTTTGAGGAACATATTAATCACCTATGTAGTGATTGTAAAAGAAGGATTAATAAAAACCCATTAAGGATTCTCGATTGTAAAGTAGATGGTAATAATCCAATTATAAAAAATGCACCAAAGATACATGATTTTCTAAACCAAGAGTCAAAAGATTATTTTTCAGAAGTGTTATCAATACTTGATTATTATCAAGTTGATTATATTGTTGATGAAAATTTAGTTCGCGGGTTAGATTATTATACTGACTTAGTTTTTGAGTTTATTATTGAAAGTAATGATGAATTAGATGGACTTGCTTTCTGTGGTGGCGGTAAATATGCTAATTTAGTTGAAAGTTTTGGTGGTATGGACATTCCTGGAATCGGTTATGCTATTGGAGTTGAAAGATTATTAAGTATTGTTGATTCACAAGATGGTTGGAATGATAAAATTGAAAATGATATTGATGTTTTAATTATTTCTTTAGATAAATTATCAAAACTTAAAGCATTAGAAATCGCTTATTTATTGCGATTACATAATATTCCAACTGAAATCGATTATGAACATTATACAATGAAACATCAATTTAAATTAGCTGATAAACTAAACCCTAAATTCTTAATTATTATCGGTGAGGAAGAAAGAAAAAATAATATTGTAAGTATTAAAGATAATGAAACAAAAGTTGAAGAGACTATATCACAAGAAAAAATTATTAGTTATTTGAAAGGGAAATTATTATGAGAACACATAAAAATAACGAATTACGTATAACTGATGTAAATAAAAAAGTAACTCTTGTTGGGTGGGTACATAAAATCCGTAATCTTGGTGGTTTAATTTTTATTGATTTACGTGATCGTTATGGTATTACGCAAATAACATGTAAACCAGAAAATCAAAATTATGAAGTTTTAGAGCAAGTAAAAAGTGAATATGTAATAAAAGTTGAAGGGATTGTTGAGGAAAGAGAAAGTAAAAATCCAAATTTAGATACTGGAGATATTGAAGTAAGTGTTGAAAGGGTAGAAATATTAAGTAAAGCAAAACTACCTCCGTTAATAATTGCTGATAAAACTGATGCATTAGAAGAAGTAAGGATGAAATATCGCTATCTAGACTTAAGACGTCCTGTAATGCAAAAAAATATTATTACAAGACATGAGATAGTAAAAGCTGTAAGAGAATATTTAGAAAATTTGGAGTTTGTAGAAATAGAAACTCCGGTCTTTGGAAGATCTACACCAGAAGGTGCACGTGACTATTTAGTTCCTGCACGTTTACATCCAGGAAAGTTTTATGCACTTCCTCAATCTCCACAAATCTATAAACAATTATTAATGATATCTGGATTTGAAAGATATTATCAAATTGTAAAGTGTTTCCGTGATGAAGCTTTCCGTGCAGATAGACAAATGGAATTTACACAAATCGACCTTGAAATGAGTTTTGTAGATGAAGATGATATTTACAAATTAGTTGAAGGTATGATGGCAAATGTCTTTAAAAAAGTGTTAAATATCGATGTAAAGACTCCATTTAGAAGATTAAAATTTGAAGAAGCTATGGATCGCTTCGGAACAGATAAACCAGATACACGATTTGGTTTAGAATTAATTAATCTAAGCACTATCGTAAAGGATATTAATTTCCAAGTCTTTACTAATGCTTTAGATAGTGGCGGAATAGTAAAAGCAATAAATGTGAAAAATAGTGCTGATAAATATTCACGTAAAAAAATTGATGAATTTACTGAGAGCATTAAGAAATTTAATGCTAAGGGTTTAGCATGGGCAAAATTTGATGGTAATAACTTTAGTGGTGGAGTTGCTAAATTCTTAGAAGAAGTAAAAGATAAATTAATTGATGTCCTTAATCTTGAAGCAAACGATTTAATTTTAATTGTTGCAGATGAGGAAAATATCGTAAACCAAAGTCTTGCTTATTTACGTAATTTCTTAGGAAGGGATTTAAATTTAATTCCAGAAAATACTTATGATTTACTTTGGATAACTGATTGGCCATCATTTGAATATGATGAAGAAGAAAAACGTTATATAGCTGCTCATCATCCATTTACATCTCCTAAAGATGATTCAAAGGATAAAATTCTTACAGAGCCAGAGAAATGTTATTCTAAATGTTATGACTTAGTATTAAATGGATATGAGCTTGGAAGTGGTTCAATAAGAATTCATGATCAAGAATTACAAGCAAATATGTTTAAGGCTATAGGTTTAACAGAAGAAGAAATAAAAGAAAAATTCGGATTTTTCGTTGATGCATTACAATATGGAACTCCACCACATGGTGGAATTGCTCTTGGATTAGACCGCTTAGCAATGATTTTAACTAACTCTTTATCAATACGTGATGTTATTGCCTTTCCAAAATCAGCAAATGCAATTGATCCAATGACTGAAGCACCTTCGGTTGTTGATGAAAAACAATTAAAGGAATTAAAAATAAAAATTGATATATGAAATTTCAAAGATTAACTTATTTATTTGGTACTGAAGGTTTAGATAAATTATCCAAAGCAAAAGTAGCTATTGTTGGCTTGGGGGGAGTAGGGGGAACTGCTGCGATAAGTTTAGTTCGGAGTGGAATAGGTAATATCATTATTTGTGATTTTGATATTATTGAAGAATCTAATATTAATCGTCAAATTGTAGCTAATAGTTTTAATATTGGTATGTATAAAACAGATTGTTTAGAAAAACTCATTCATGAAATAAATCCAGCATGTCAGATTAAAAAACTAACACAAAAGGTTGACGAAAAATTATTTGATGAGAAGCCTCAATTTGTTATTGATGCTATAGATGATGTGCCAAGTAAAATATCTTTAATTAAAATGTGTATAAAGGAAAATATACCATTTATTAGCTCTATGGGCGCAGCAAAAAAAGTAGATCCACAAAAAGTTGAAATCACAACACTTAAAAAAACAAGTTATGATCCGATTGCAAGAATCTTGCGAAGAGAATTTAAAAATCATGATTTTCCAGTTGTTTCTTCAACTGAAGAAGCCCTAATTCGCGATTTAGGCTCGTATATGCCTGTTACATCAACTTTTGGACTACTATTGAGTGATTATTGTATTAAAGAAATATTAAAGAAAGGAAAGGAATAAATGTTTTTAAGTTCAAATACTCT
>DUOT01000159.1 GCA_012838705.1 Acholeplasmataceae bacterium | reverse complement strand
ATAACTATTAACATAAAGAAAATTAGTGTAGGAACTAAAGCATCAACAATATCAAAGAAAAATAGTAAAGTACAAGCAACAAAAATGAGTACTAGATTTTTATAATCTTTTAACCCAAAATATATTACAACTGGAATGAAAAAGGCTAGTCCCACATTATAATTAAATAATAATATTGAGCATAAACTATAAATAATAATATTGATGTATTTATTCATATCTATCATTACTCCTCAATTGTATCCTTAAGTATAAATGATAGATATCAAAAAAAAAGTAATAATTTGAATAAAATAAAAAAAAGTAATATTTTTGCTTATAATCATCAAAAATATTACATTCAAATAATTGTTATTACCATTCTTGTTGCTCTTGAATTTGTTCCCATATTTCTGGAAAATATGTTTTTAAAATGTCCTCTGCAAAATACGCAAAGAAAATCCACATAATTGCAAAGAGTATACCAAATATTGCACATATGAGTCCAGCAACTGCTTGACCTCTTTTTGATGTATTCCAAGCAATAATTGTAAAGATAATAGCTAATATCCCAGTAATTAATGAAATAACATAACCAATTACTCCAGTACAGCATAACACCGTTGAAAACACAATACTAACAATTCCTAACACCATTGAAGCAGTTGCAAAGCCTGTTTTATTTCTATTACCCTCTTGATATAAATCAACTACCTTAGTTTGTTCAATGGCTGTTCCACACTTTTCGCAATACTTAGCGTCATCAAAATTTTCTGTCCCACATATTTTACATCTCATAAAAACCCTCCAATTACAATCTATTATATCATACTAATTTTAGAATTAAAAGAGGAATTTTGTGATTCTTTTATGTCTAAGTGTATGTTATGTGTATATTTCTTACTTTCTATTTATATAACTTTTTATAACACTTTAGATAAAAATTCTTTTGTTCTTGAGTTTTTAGGATTATTAAAAATTGTCTCTGGTGTTCCTTCTTCTAAAATACTTCCTTCATCCATGAAAATTATTCGATTAGCAATTTCTCTTGCGAAAGCCATTTCATGAGTAACAATAACCATTGTCATACCTAAAGAAGTTAATTCTTTCATTAATTCTAATACTTCTCCAACCATTTCTGGATCTAAGGCACTAGTAGGTTCATCAAACAACATTATTTCAGGATTCATACATAAACTTCGAATAATCGCAATTCTTTGTTTTTGACCCCCAGATAACTTACTTGGATATTCATCTTTCTTATCATACAAGCCAATTCTATTTAATAACTCACTTGCATTGATTACTGCTTGTTCTTTACTCATTAATTTTAATTCTACTGGTGCAAGAGTTAAATTTTCGATAATTGTTAAGTTATTAAAAAGATTAAAATGTTGAAAGCACATGCCTATTTTTTGACGAGCTAGATCAATACTCAAATGATGTCGTTGATAAAAATTTTTTAATAGTTTATTAAACTCTTTTCCTTCTATTTTGGGCCTTAGCAATTTTTCTTTTTTTATTATTTTAATTATTTTTTCTTCATCTAAATTACTTTCCGTAACCTTTTTATTAAATGTTTTTGAACTTTTAATTATATCATCATGTAAATAAGGATCAACTCCAGTTAATAAATAATTATTAAACCAAACTTCACCTGAAGTTGGTATTTCTAATTGATTAATACAACGCAGCAAAGTTGATTTTCCTGACCCTGATGAACCTATAATTACTACCTTTTCGCCTTGATTGATTGTTAAATTGATTCCGTTTAATATTTCTTTGTTGCCAAATTTCTTATATAAATTATTAATTATTATCACTGATACTTAACCTTCTTTCGATTCTGTTAATGATTAATGTAATCGTATATACGATTGCTAAATATAAAATTGCTGCTAAAATTGCCGGAGCTAAGTAATTAGCAATCGTTTTATTGATTGTCGAAGTGGCTTGATTTAAATCAAAAGTTAAAGTACCTACTGTTGAACCAACAATTGAAACAATAGCTGTTTCTTTTACTAGAGCAATTAATTCATTCCCAATTGCAGGAATCACATTTTTTATTGCTTGTGGCAAAATTATTTTTGTCATTGTCTTAAGCTTAGACAATCCCAAACTCCTACCTGCTTCCATTTGTCCATTATCAACTGATAAAATTCCTGCTCTAATATTTTCTGATACATAAGCACCTGAATTTATCCCAAAAGTCAAAATTACTGCGGTAACTTTAAAACCAGGGATTGCAAGAATTGCAAATACCATAATAAATAATTGTAAAGTAATAGGCGTACCACGAATCACTGTAGTATATATATTACATATTATTGCTAATGGTTTTAACTTTGGATTATCGATTGCAAATATTTTAATAATTGCAATAGTAAATCCAATTATCAGTCCTATTAATGCTGCAATAAACGTAATTGATAAAGTATTTATAAATCCTTCAAATAGATAACTTCTTAATTCACTAGTTGTGATTATTTTAATTATATCCTCTATAACTTTCATTCAATCACCTCATTTATAAACCTAAATGCTTATTAACTAATGCTTGAATACCGTTAATGCCATTTTCATCTTCTTTTAATAATTCATCTAATACTTCATTGATAGCATTTAATAATACAGTCTCGCCTTTAGTAACACAAATAGCATATTCATCATAGGCCAATTGATCACCTTCACCATTTTCTCCTTGATAATATAAAGGTAAACAATTTAAATTCAACTTACCTTGCACTAATTTTTTGGCTGGTAATTCATCAATAATTACATAGTCTGTATTAATTCCAATATCACTGACTGCAGTATCAAGTGAACTAAAGAAATTTACTCTATTTCCTTCAAGTAACCCACCTTCTTTAACTTCATCATTTAAAAATAAATCAGCAGTTGTTCCTGATTGAACACCAATCCCTTTATTAGATTTCAAACTTGACCAATAAACTCCATAATTACCATCACTCATTAAGTGTTTTATATTATTTTCATTTTCAGTATCATAAATAACATATAAGTTAGCTTGATAATATACTTTTGAAAAATCTACTTTTTGTAATCTCTCTGGAGTAACAGATAATCCAGCAGCTCCAATATTTGCAAGTTTTCCATCAGCTACCGTATCAATGATTACATCAAAATTAACATTTTCAAATCGTATTTCCTTTCCTAATTTTTCACCAACCCTATTCATAATATCAATATCAACACCTACAATCTTACCATTTGAAATATATTCAAATGGTGCAAATCCCGCTTCAGTATATACAATTATTATTTCATTTTTTGTGCATGAAGCTGTTACCAACAAGCATATAGCTGCAATCAAACATTTAAATAATTTTTTCATAAATAATTAACCTCTTTCTAATATCTAAAAATAAATAAAAAAGTCCTTAGGCAAATATATTTTGCCTAAGGACGTATAATTACATACGTGGTGCCACCTTAGTTTATTATTATTTCACAATAATAACCTCTTAAAGTACTACAATATAATACTTTCTCTCATTAACGGGAGAACCCGGTAATCCCTATGATTTCAGGATTACTACTCCTAGACGCGTTCACATATGCTATCATGTACTGCCTTTCACCAATCACAGCTCGCTAAACCGATGCAATATGTTACTACTTCTATTCATCGTAATTACTATATTAGTTTTAATAAATCATATTCTACTAGTTAATATTTTATTTGTCAACAATAATATAATTAAACTTAAAAAATAAATTATAAGAAAAAAATTCCAGCTAACGCTCCTATACATTTTTATCATATTATATTATATAAATTGTAAAGTTATTACTATAAAATAAAAAAAGTGGCTATTATAAAGCCTTGATATAAAATAAAAATAACATAATATATGGCGGAGGAAGAGGGATTCGAACCCCCGCTCGCTATTAACGACTTTCGGTTTTCAAGACCGACCCCTTCAGCCAGACTTGGGTATTCCTCCATGAAAATATTTAAATATTTAATTTATTCCTCATGAAAATGGTGGCTCGGGGCAGAATCGAACTGCCCACACATGGATTTTCAGTCCATTGCTCTACCAACTGAGCTACCGAGCCAACAAAATGGCGGTCTCGACGGGACTTGAACCCGCGATCTCCAGTGTGACAGACTGGCATGTTAACCACTACACCACGAGACCATTTTGGTTGCGGAGGCAAGATTCGAACTTGCGACCTCCGGGTTATGAGCCCGACGAGCTACCAGCTGCTCTACTCCGCGATATATATATTTATTATTACTGGTGGACCCGGTAGGACTCGAACCTACGACTGACCGGTTATGAGCCGGTAGCTCTGACCAACTGAGCTACGGGTCCAATAAATGGTAGCGGTGGTAAGATTCGAACTTACGACCTCACGGGTATGAACCGTACGCTCTAGCCAGCTAAGCTACACCGCCAGTAATGAAAAAACAACAATGGTGGATCCTAACGGGCTCGAACCGTCGGCCTCCTGCTTGCAAAACAGGCGCTCTCCCAACTGAGCTAAGGACCCAAAAAATATATTAAATTATAGCTAAAGGCTAGTAGTAACTGGTGCCTAAGGTGGGAATCGAACCCACACGGTATTGCTACCACAGGATTTTAAGTCCTGCGCGTCTACCTATTCCGCCACTCAGGCGAGAGCAGTATTTTAAAAATGGTGTCCTCGAGACGATTCGAACGTCCGACCCACTGATTAAAAGTCAGTTGCTCTACCTCCTGAGCTACGAGGACATACTAATGGTGCCGGCTGCAGGACTTGAACCCGCAACCTATTGATTACAAGTCAATTGCTCTACCAATTGAGCTAAGCCGGCATAAATGGTGGGGGATGACGGGCTCGAACCGCCGACCTCTTGCTTGTAAGGCAAATGCTCTCCCAACTGAGCTAATCCCCCGATATGTATAGAAAGAAAGCTTGGCGACGACCTACTTTCGCAGGGCGAACCCACTATCATCAGCGCTGAAGTGCTTAACTTCTGTGTTCGAGATGGGAACAGGTGTATCCACTTCGCTATAATCACCAAACTTT
>DUOT01000158.1 GCA_012838705.1 Acholeplasmataceae bacterium | reverse complement strand
TACTGGAATAGGTGCATCGCTAATTGTTGCAGGCGGTTCAATGATGGCATCCAACATAATGTCTGCTGCAGGTGTTGAGGGTAAGACAGCAAGTATAATATCATCAGGTTTAAATATTACTGCAGGAACAGCTTTGATGTTTATACCAGGTACTCAAGCACTTGGCGCGAGTATGATAGGATCAGGAATTGGTGGTATTGCTGGTGGATATATTAGCCAAGCATTAGGTTATAGTTTTACAACTGGAGCAGCGATTGGATCATTTGCAGGCGCTATTATTGGCGGCCAGGTTCATAAAGGCATACAAGCTTCAGCAGCTCTTAAAGCACAACCTATTGGTACCCCTTTTAATCCTAATGGAACATTAACGCAAATTGGTGTTGATCCAAATACACTTACTATTAGTCGAACACTTAATCCCGCAAAACTTAGTGCAGTGAGAACTACAATTAATAAAAGTGGAATGTATGGAACAATTAGAGTAATGCAAAATGGTTATATTATAGATGGAAATCATCGAGTTGCGGTTGCACGATTACTCGGAATCGCTGTTGATGTTGTAATTGGATGAGAGGTGAAATCATGTTAAATATTTATGATTTATATGACATACATGCAATTTTAATAAATATACGTCAAAATCCAGAATATGAATTGAACAAAGAAGTGATTACAAAAACTATTAATGTATTGAAGAATTGGCAAAATAATCAAAAAATGAACCAGATTAGAACAGCATTACAGTCAATTTCTTCTCTTGATATTGAAGCGTATAACTTTGTTTATGTGAATAATATGTACACATATTTTCCTTCCTATTTAAAAAATGAAAATATTTACATAATGTTAATAGAAGCATTGGAATGTTTACTAATAGCAATTGAAGAAAAAAACATAGAAAAGATTATTGATTTGGCGGATTGTTTGCATAATTTGCCCATATATTTAGTTGAAAACCACTTTTTTGTACCTAAAGAATATTGGAATTGTGAGGTAAAATATTATAGAAAAAAATGGGACAAAAACTTCTTAGTTAAAGTCCAAAGACACTTAAAAGAGTAATATTCTACTTTATCTTATGGGGGATAATTTCTCGTAAAATTTCTTTAGTTGGAGGAGCAGTAATTAGAGGTACCATTGGTGCATTGACTGAAGGATGGGAAGGAATGGTAGAAGGTGTCGCCAGTGGTTTTATATGGGGTGCAATTATTGGTGGGGCTTCAGGAGACTTATTGTCATGTCTTTATATAGCGACTGGTGGAGTAAAAATTATTAGAAGCGCTCAGAAAAAAGGTAATATTTTTCATAGATTTAGTAGTAATGTTATCATTGAGTTGTGATTGTAAAGAAAAGTATTTTTATATATACGTCAATAAACCACTTTTGGAAGATGAAATAGCAAAAGAAAAGTGGGAAAACTTAATTAACAGCCGCTTCTAATAACGGAGCAGTAAAAATAATAATCAAATATGAAAACAGTGAAAATTATGAAGATTATGTCAAATTAAATGAAATAATTAGTAAAGAAAGTATTCAGAATTATTTTACTATATTGCAATTTATGCATTTCAAGAACAAAATTATAATAGCAAAAAAATATTATTATTTTCAGAAGAAACATCATAGTTTTTAATCTTGTATAAGGCATTGGTCATTAAAATCAATTTTAAGCATGATGTTTACGCAAAATAAATTACATGAAAAAACTGAGCTAAAGAAAAATGGGGTAAGAATTCAGATGTCTAATTCTGATCTTATAATATGTATGCATACACTCAAAATAATCCGGTGATGATGGTAGATCCTAATGGGGAGTATGCAATCACAACATTCTTAATTTGTGTTGGTGTTGGAATGCTTGCGGGAGGAACTATAGGTGGTA
>DUOT01000157.1 GCA_012838705.1 Acholeplasmataceae bacterium | reverse complement strand
CTATTCAGATATTTTAATTAGAAAAGACAAAATTTCAGAAATAGGTAAGATAAATCTATATGATGAAAAACAAATTGACATACAAGGTAATATCGTAATACCAGGTTTAATTGATATCCATATTCATGGTGCAATTGGTATAGATGTAATGGAAGCAAGTAGTAAACAGTTAAATGAAATTAGTTGCTTCCTCGCCTCTCAAGGTACAACATCATTTTTACCAACCACTATTACTTCATCTTATTCAAATTTATTTAATGCAATAGAAAATATCAAAAATGCAAAAGATTCTAATATTCTTGGAGTGCATATTGAAGGACCTTTCATTAATAAAAATAAAAAGGGATGTCATGATGAAAATTATATTAGAAATCCTGATTTGGAAATAGTAGAGAGAACAATTATTAATGGTCTTCATACTCATTATACGATTGCTCCAGAACTGGAAAATGCTGAGGAATTTATTAAAAATGTAGTAAGCCTTGGTCGTTCTGTATCCTTAGGTCATAGCGAAGCAACTAGTGAAGAAGCCAAACTATCATTAAATGCTGGTGCAAATATCTTTACCCATTTATTTAATGCAATGAGACCAATTCATCATCGTGAACCTGGAATTATTGGTGCCGCACTAACAAGTGATGCGTTTGTGGAAGTGATATGTGATGGAATCCATGTTCACCCAGAAATAATAAAATTAATCTATAAAACTAAAGGAAGCAAAAAAATAGTTTTAGTTACTGATGCTATGCAAGCATGTGGATTAGGTGACGGTAACTATTCCTTTGGTGGATTTGAAATAAACGTAGTTAACGGTGTTGCAAGAAAAAAAGATGGTACTCTTGCAAGTAGTACCTTAACAATGTTTAATGCCTTGAAAAATATAATGAAATATGTAAATATTCCCCTAGAAGTTGCTATTGATATGGCAACAATTAACCCAGCCAAAGCTATTGGTGTTGATAGACTCTATGGTTCAATTGAAAAAAATAAGATTGCAGATTTAATAATTCTTGATGAAAACCTAAATATTAAATATGTTATTAATAAAGGCAAAATGCTACCGTAATGGTAGCATTATTTTTTTAGTCCTGCTTCTACTTCAGCTTTAAAATCATACCATAAAGAACGTTCATTGAGCATATTAGTTGGACAATATTTTCCACTTGCATCATTATGATTTTTAAGTTGAGAAATATCCATATTTAATTCATTCATTAGGTAGATTGTTAATGCTATTGCATATTTTCTAGCAACCTCAAAATTCCCATCGCTATTTACTGCTATTTCTATTCCAATAGAGTTTGAGTTTATAATATCAGAATATCCACGATTATCTCCAACATGCCAAGCCATTTGGTTCAACTCAAGCATTTGATATATTTCTTTAGAATCAACTACAAAATGTGTAGATGCTTTTGCTGTTGGATTAAAACTCCAATAACGATAATGTGCATTAGCATTTGCTCCAACATGTGTATTTGCTGTTTCATGAATAACTAAATATTTTGGCTTAATAGTTACTCCTGTTGAAAAATTAAATGTTAATTGCTTTTTATAAAAAGGAATAATTTTATCAAAAGCAATAAAAAACGACTTTTCTACTTCTAAATCATTTATTTTAATTAAAGTAGTAAGATAATAACTATTGTCTATTACATCTATTATTTCACCTTGATAATCTTTAAAATTAGATTTAATACTTTTATCATCTTTGACATACTCAAGATATGGATAGTTTTTATTGTGTCCGTATACTAATAAACCATCATCAATGTATATATAACCATTTACAGTAACACCTTCAGATATAGATTCAAGTGGATCACTTACGTCCAACAAATCGTCTTTTGAGTTTGTTGGATTATAGCTTACTGAAGTATCAAAAAAATTATTACTGAAAACTTTAATTTTGCTTACAATAGCAGTTAATCCAAAAACTAAATATATAATAATTGCAAGAATAAATATCTTGACATTTTTCATAATTATTCCCCTTCCAGATACCCCCTACGGTATATCAAAATTATACTTGCTAGATTTCGATATGTCAAATGGTTAGTTTTGGATTATATTAATAAAAAAAGGGGGAAATATTTCTATTATCCCCTTAATAATTATCTGTTTATTATTTTACTAAATCAGCTAAAACCCATAAGTACTTAGCAGAAGTATGTCCCCATATTTCTTTATAAACTGCATCATTAACCACAGGCCAGAATGGAGCATCATTATCACCTAATGTTTTAATTCCTACAGGTAAAGCACCAACAATTTGACGTGAGAAAGCAACATATAATGGATGATAATTATGACCTTCTCCATACATAGTTGATGAAGCAAAAGGATTTTTACCTAATACCCATTCAAGTTGGTTAATTGCTATTTGTCTCAATTCTTGATTATGTAATAATTTCGCCATCAAACTTACTGCTTTTGTCTTACTTAATAATGTAGCATGGTACCCGCGTCGTTGAATTGCAATTGGAAAGCGACGTAGATAATAATTATTACCTAAATGGATTCCTGATTGTATTTGTTTCTTAAATGATTCTTTTGCTTCTTCTGGTGTTGCCCAACTACTTGGGATTGTAAAACGAATCATATTAATTTTTTGATCATTATATACATGGGCAGGCAATAAGCCATAAGGGTTAACTTTGTCTGCAGTCTTTAAAATATATTCAGCATATAAGTTAATACCTTTCATCCATTTTTGATAATCCTGATGATGACGTGCTACTTCACACAATCTTATTAATCCTTGGATTGGTGATTGTTCATGTCCACGATGTTCATATGTAAGTAAATAAGTGTGGTCTGGATCTTCATAGAAAAATCCACGAAGAGGAATTTCCCAATCCTGTAATTCTTGCTCTTGACAAGCAAGTACAGTTTCCGCAAATCTTGCACCTTTTTTTAGGTATTTTTCATCATCCGTTAATTTATATAATTCTGCAGCAGCTAATGCTCCAGCGCCACAAACTTGAGCATCTGGACCTGGTCCCCATCTTTTTGTATATATATTATTTTCATATCCATATACAGCAAATTCAAAATCCTCGACTGCTGAACGCATGCACCAATCAGCAAAAACAGGATCAATATCTTTAAACATTCTTGCAGCTACAGCTTCAACAGCAGCAGCTAAGAAGTTTTCAAATGTTCCATATTCAGCAATATTATTCTTAAATATTGGATTATCGGCATGGTATGCTTCACTACCCTTAGTAATGTGTTTACGCCAAATTGAATAATGAACACTTAGTGCTCGATATCCATCTCCAAATCTTGTTCGTAATAACCAGTTTAAGCCCCAACGTGCTTCTTCCATTAATCTTTCGTATAAAAGCAGATCACTTTCTTTTACACTCTCTGCTAAATCTAAAATTGCATGCGCAATTTCTGCTGTACATATTTCAAATTGAGATACGTCACCAGCATCATGCCATCCACCATGGTCAGGAACAAGTCGCCCATCAGGATGAATTGTATGATGGCTTAAATGACATGGACTATGTACTTCTGGAACATCATCCCCACATCGTAACATTCTTAAGAAGTTTATACTTTTCCAAATTGAAATATCATATGCTTTATTATCAATTGCAAATAAAGGAGTTTTACGATCATCTATTTGTAAATAAAATTCTCCTTGTTTATTAAAACTAGAAAAATCTAATTGATAATAATCTCCTAAATCAGTAGTAATTTTCTCGACATCACCAGTAAATACACATTTATCATTACTATCATATAAATAGAATTTATTATTTCGAGCCTCTTGCGTTATTGCTATCTTTTTAGCATCAAGAAAATATCCTGAATGACAGTAAGCAATACGTGACTCTAAATCCCACCCTTCTACATAATCAGGTTTAACCCTTTGAAGGCGTATATCATCAATATAAACATTTAACTCTGGTTTAGCTTCCGGAGGACATCCCATTAAAAGAGGTCCAAAATGCAATCCTAATACTTTATCGCGATCTACATGTTCTAATTCCCACACAACATGATTCCAAGTATTTGGCGTTAAACTTGGAGCATGTAATTGTCCACGTGATCCTTCATTTACAACACTAAAATGAAAATAGAAATTTTGGAATCCTGTTGCTTCTGGATAAACCCATAAAGATATACGATTAAAGTTTGTCCAATCCTCTTTATTAACAGCAACATCAATCATACTTGCTGGACGAGGTCTTTTATCTTCAATATCAGTATTAGTTTTTAAAAGAATACTTTTACTACCTGAATGAGAAAAATCACTTAATTCAATAGATCCAATTCCACTTAGTTTTACATTTTCTAATGAATTGCAATCATGAATTATTTTACTTTCTAAAATAGGTTTAGATAACCATCTTGTTTCAGCACAACTTTCTAAATCAGGTTTGATTTCACGATGAGCAAAACGACTTTCTGTAATTATTTCATCTAATTTTGACATCTTTTCCTCCATTTATTAGTTTAATAACATTATATAATAATTTTTTTTATTAAGCAAGTCTTGGCAATGAAAAAATAATTGGTATTTATTATCAATATATAAAATAAAAAAGAAGCCCATAGCTTCTTTTACTTTTTAAGATTTATGTTTTTATAACGTTCCCATAACTGCTTAAACATATTAAAATGCACTACTTCTCTTTCTCTAAGCCATAACAAAGGTTGAATTACATCTTGATCAGTAGCAAGATTAATTAAATTTTCATAAACAGCTCGTGCTTTTTGTTCTGCTGCCATGTTTTCAGAAATATCTGCTAATGGATCACCTACAGCTCCAATATACGCAGCGGTAAAAGGATTTCCAAAAGGATCAGATGGGAATAAATCCATTCCTCTTACTGCATAATGTGGATCTAGTCCTGCTGCTTTAATCTCTTCAATTGATGCTCCTTCCATTAACTGTCTTACCATTGTTGCGACCATCTCAACATGCGCTAACTCTTCAGTTCCAATATCGGTTAACATTGCCCTACCATAATCATCAGGCATACTATATCGTTGGTTTAAGTATCTTAATGCAGCTGCAAGTTCGCCATCTGGACCTCCATACTGGGTTAGAATTACTCTAGCCATCCTTAGATCTCTTTTTTTGATGTTAACAGGAAACTGTAATCTCTTTTCATACCTCCACATACTTACTTACCACCTTCCCAAGGCCATCTTCCAACCGTCCAATTCCAAGGACTAGTATCTAAATTTGGTGCTTCAATATCAAGTGCTCCAAATCTTGTTTCATACGCATGTTTAGCTCGTATATATTGTTCCTGAAACTCACTAAATACTTTTATTGCTTCTTCATCGTTAGGATATACATCTAAATATAGTCTAATTTCATGCAAAGCAAAATAGTATTTATCTACATCATACAAAAGTCTTTCTCTTTCAGTAGTTGGCATTACCGGTCTAGGTTGATAATTTTTATATGGTCTGTAAAGATTTCGGAAGATTGTACCTTTAGCAAATCCTTCATCAACTGGAAATAAGTTTAAATGTGATTGTGTAGGTCCTATCTTTTGACCTGCTTTTCGATAAGGATATTTTGGATATCCAGCCATATATTGTTCCATTGACCTTTTTTCTCCGGTTATACCTTTATCATAATAGTTCATATTTTACCTCCCATACATATATTATTCATTTATGACATAAGTGCATGGGCAAAAATATGATATATTAAGTTAATTTAGTACGTACCATTAAAAAAAAGGAAGTAAAACAAACTTCCATTTTTATAAAATATTATTTTTGATTAAGTATTTTTCAACTCTTATAAAACACTAGTTAATAAATATATTGTTTTGATAATTCCAATAAATTATTGCAGGTATAATAAATAATAATACAAAATAAAAGTAAGTCATTGCAATTATTATTTTTTTATATTTAATATTTATGTAATTATATTATTAATATCCTTTTTTTGAATATTTTTCTTGACATAATCACGAATGTTTTTTGGAATTTCATACTTTTCAAATAGTTTTTCTTCAATTATGTCTATCGGTTCGTTCCACCAATTTTCAGAAAAATCTTGTACAGGCACATCACCCCATGCTGTTGTACTATGCTGAGAGAATTTATTCACATATAAACAAGCTCTTGCAAATCTAGTTAAAATATATTTTGCATGGTAAAATGCTTTCTCATATTCATCATATATACCTTGCTCTTGAAAACTTTCAGTTACTATTTCAAAAGGTTTACCGATAATTATATCTGAATATGCTCCTCCAAGTCCAGCTTTTTCATCCATATTTCCCCAAGCATATGGTACAAATATTTTATATTTGTCAAATGCTTTTGTTCTTTTTTGTAATGGATAATTAAAAGGAACATAAACCTCTGATTGACGACGATTAATTAAACCATATATCTTTATATCATTTTCTTTAAGTTTATGTGATTGCATAGAAGGTAAACCGTATTTCTCTGGTTTTTCTAAAGCATCAGTTCGTAAACCATATGGTTTTAGCGTCGATGTAATATTTTGCATAGGTACAAAACCCAGTTTACTTTTAACTAATCTCACCAACTCTAGAATTTCTTTTGGTTTCTCAACTTCATTTTTTTTGATTGGAAGAATAGTTTTCGTCTCATCCTTTCCATTTTTATAAACTAATTGTGCACCATTCAATCCGTTATCGTATCCTCTTTTCCATAATATAAAGTTAGTCCATTCTGCACCAGCAATACCAGGAAAAACATTATGTCTATTGTCAATAAATACAATTTGTTTGTCTTTTTTAATATTTTCATTATTTAATTTTGCTAAATTATTTGCATTTTTAGGTTCTTGCCAACCTGTAGGAAAAATGAGCGATACAATATCACCTATTTCTCGTGATAGTAAGTAAAAATCTGTATATATTTGTTGTTTAGCATCACTTTGGTATGGTGGATTTCCAACAATCGCATTAAATTTCATTTGTCCAACCCCCTTTTTCCAGGTTCTTTTATTTGTGATATAATCAACTAGATTATTATAATTTGCAGAATATTGTGATGACATTTTTCTTACAATATCTTCAATAACAAGAATATTCGTTTTTATAACATTATCTGGCGTATATCCTCTTAGAGTTCTTTTTACAATGGCTGCTGCCATCTTAGTTCTACATATTACATAAATGTTATTTTCTATTATTTCTTTCCATAGCCCTGTAGTATTTTTTCTTTTACCTTCATTTTTTACATTTTGATATATACTTATTGCACAATATAATGGATACAAACCAGTTTTTGAATTAATGTCTAATATTTTTGAATTAATACTAAAAACTTCCTTTGTTAAACAGCCTTTATCTATCCATCTAACAGTCGTATCATCATTAATATGAATTTGGTTTTCATATTTGTCATCAAAAAAATTAGCTCCTCCAATGCATTCACCCAAATGCATGTTAACAACTCTCCATGGGGTTAAAACAGTTTCTCGATCTGGGTTTTTAAATGTTGAAAATAAATAAGATATTGCTTGTACACGTTCTAATGGTGGTAATTCATCTGCAGCTTTTGCTTGTTTTCTTATTTTTAATCCTGCTTCTACAAAAACTTCATTATCAAAATATTTGCTAAATTCATGGAATAACTCTTTTGTGACACCTTTAGGCATAAACTCTTGCCAAGATATATCATCAATTATTGATGGGAAATTATATACATCTATTTTTCTATCAATATCAATGTCAGAACCAAAAATCATTAACGGAATTCTTATTGCTATACCCCTTAAAATTGCAATTGCATTAGCTCGTTCTCTTAATTTTCTTCTTCTCTCTTCTAATAATGCTTTTTCCTCATCTGTAAGTTGTTTTTTATTATATAATGTTTTAATTTCTTCTCTTAATTCTCCAGTTAATCCTTGATCATTTATTAGTATATCATCTCTTGTTTTATCTGCTTTTGTAGCTTTTAATATTTTTTTAAGTTCTCTGAATTTACTTATCTCAACATCCGTTAGTTTTAATAAGTTTTCATTATAAAGATGTCTATCATCAAATCCATTGCGTGCAACACGATCAATTATTGCTTTTTTTAATTGAACTAACATATTATCCGGACTATAATATGTCATTTCTGATCCTTCAATACTAATAACAGGACAGAAGTTTAAAAATTCACCCATCTTTGTTCTATCGTTATTTATAGTTCCTACTTTAACTGATAATTCACCAGCTTCAGCAATCATTTTAAGTGTTCTATCAGGAGCAAAATCAAAAACATAGCAATTTGTTTTCATCTTACCACCTATTTTTGCAGGTGTTTGAACTCTAAAAATAGTTTGTAGATATGATATTGCAGAAGTTGATGATGAACCATATAACATAAATACTGCTGTCCATGCTGGAACCGAAACACCAGTTGTTAATCTGCCACATGATAAGGTTATAGTCCATGTTTCTTCCGGTTTATCTCCGATTGCATTCAAAACTGCCTTTAGTGCATATTCACTTTTTACTTCTTCATCACCAGGCCCCGCAACATTAACGATTGTAAAAAATTTAAATACCGGATGCTCCTTTAATAATGTAGATAGTGCTTTTGCTTCTTTGACTCCTGGTACCATCCAAAGAGTATGTCTAAAATTATCACGATATTCCTTGGTTGAAAATGGATAATTATGATTTCCTTCTTCAACTAATAAATCTAGAAATTTAATTATTTCTTTTTCATATACAAAAGAGCCTTTTATAATTTTCTCGCCTGGCTTTGCTTTATCAAGTTCTTCATCTCCAGTCCAAACTCTAAAAAATTCTCTAAAGTTAAAAGCAGAATCTTCAATATCTGAAAATTTTTCATTTTTTATAATGTTTGCTAAATTATATGTGTAAATATTTAATTTTGGGAGTGACTCATATGGATTCGAATCACCAAAATGTTTTTGTACCCATTCAAGTTTTGCTTGTTGTTCCATCACATAGTCCCATGTAAAAATCTCATCTTCTTTAAAGGATTGTCTGCTTGTAGAACTCAATAAGTTGAAAGGTGTTCCTGATAAGTAAAGTGTCTTAGTTTTCTTAGTACTAGTTATTAATGATTGAATAACTTCATTTCCAATAAATGTTTGGGTACCTTCATGTGCTTCATCGATAATTACAAAATCCCATTTAGTATTAAATATATCTTCGTTTTTCTCATACTTACCACCAACTGCAGAAGACCCTCTTAGATCTTGAAGGGTTGCAAAATAAACGAAATGTATATTATCATATTCAGCTTGTTTATTTAATGTCTTTAAATCATCTCCATATGTTTTACTTCCATATCTATAATTAATTTCATTATAAAAAATCTTATCAAAGTCTTCGTACCAACTTTCTTTAACTTCTGTACGGTGAGTAACAATGATTGTTTTTTTAAATTTCATTAACCGAACAACTTCCAAAGCAGATAATGTTTTACCAAAGCGCATTTTGGCATTCCAAAGCATATGAGCGTTTGTACTCTTTTCTTCTCCTTTACTTTTTCTAAATTGTTTTAAAGTAAGATTAATTGCTTCTTTTTGCTCTGGTCTAAATATTATTGGTGTTTTATCGGTTGTGATTTCATTGGAATTTAATGATTGCCTACCTTCTTTAACAGCTATTATTGCTTTTTTAACAGTTTCTAAATCACATTTAAACCATTCTCATTCTTTAGCACCATTTAGTTCTTTTTTAGCTCTCTCAATTCCAGATCTATCTAATACATTATGAACAGCATTATCGCTGAAAGCTACCCCATTTTTATCAATCGCCAACGTTGTATAAAAAAGTTCATATACAATACCGGCTGTTCTGGTGTAACTTCTTATTCTATCATGAGCAGCTCCATTTAATTCATCACTATTATCATCTAGCACTGCATTATTTGGTACATTAGATATAGTTGTTTCACCAATTTTTAATAAACCTTTATGAAGATTATCAGGTATACCAAATACATATATTAACTTATAAGAAAAAGTTTTTTGAAAGATGTTTGATTTTTTCATCTGTTAATACCCCCTAGGTAATAAATCAATGAATCGCATAATTTTATTTTTCTGCCAATCTTTAATCAAACAATATATTCCATTATGTTTCCATATATTTTGAGTTTCACAGCCATTACATTTTGTATTAACTGTATTACCAAATAAATCTAATTGGAGAAATTTATCATTATTACAACTTAATGGTACAACACCTTTTACACCATCCATTTGCCAAAAATTCCATACTATAATTTCAGCAATTTCTTTTAGCATATCAATTGATGGTTTTTCATTAAATTTATCAATATAGTAATCTATAAATGAATATAGTAAATTTTCTCTTGTTATTAATAAACTATCTCCTTGCCATTCATATCCATAAACTGATTGATATGCTTTTTTAACCCAAGTATACCATTCATTTTTATTGGCAACATTCTCATTAATAACTCTAATTTTTCTATCTAACAATCCAATCCTATTTATTGGCTTTATAGTTTCTCCAGTTACTGTATCATATCTACTAACAATATAAGGAGATTCTCCACATGTGATTTCTAATCTTATATCTAATACATATTCTTGCCAAGAACGACATTCAAATTTAATTTTATCATTGTTAGTTATCCAGGTGTTTTCATCTTCTTTATTGAATATATTCTTCTTTCCAAACCAGATTTCATCGATTAAATTAATTTGATGGTTACATACCCAAGCTGGGGTAAAAACTTCAGCTTTTTGTTTTGTTCTTTTTTTCTTTTCATCATTATTCTTTTTTGCTCTCGGTTGAATAATATTACGTTTTTTCCCAGTAATTAATTCTACTTCTATTGTTTTATTAAATCTATATTCTTTTCCGTGTTTTGAATAATTATCAGTACACCATGAAATATTACTTTTCGTGGTCATATCTAATAACAATAGTTTTAAAAGTTCACTATCAATTTCGAAATTTTCTTTTTCAAGACTATTTACATCTTCATCATGCGTCAAACATAAATCATTAATTGTGTGCATGTAAGTTCTCCCTTCGTATAATATTTTACTATATTTCTTTTTACTTTTCCTTTTGAAACAAAACATTTTTATACTTCGTAAATATAAATATAAGTATTTTTTACCATACTTGAAAGATATTTATTTATTATAGATGATTAGTAAAATATAATTACCTATATTTTTTATTTATTACAAAAAAAGTCTGAATTACTCAGACTTTTCAACATCATTGTCATAACCATTTGTAAGTAAATAATCTGTAGTAATATTAACCATAAATATATAACTTTTTATTTAATATTTGGTTTCATATTACTATAAAAATCATATTATTATATAGATTTTTACTGTATATTTTATTTT
>DUOT01000156.1 GCA_012838705.1 Acholeplasmataceae bacterium | reverse complement strand
TGTTGGTACTCACGCTCCTTTCCATATGCCAGGTAACTCAACAGATTACAAACCATATTATGTAAAGGTAATGGAGCGATATGGCGTTGACTTAGTTCTTGCAGGACATTATCACAGTCATCGTTTTGAAACATTATTTGAAGGAAAGAAGCCTGTAAATGAATATTTAGGTGTAACATATCTGAATGGTGCGGGTGGTGGAATTAAATCTGTTGGTAATAATGACCCACATGAATTTGCGAAGGGATATGTTATTGATATATTAGAAGATCGTATTGTAATTAAACAAATTAATGCAAAAGGTGATGTGTTACTGACTTATGAAGTTATGAATAGAAAACTTAAACCTAAAGAAGAAGCAACAAAAGAAGAATTAATTGATTCAATTAAAGCTGAAAGAGATGAAGAAAATGAAACAATCACTTTCACATGGTCACCTAAGTTTCATAAGAATGTGAAAGAGATGATTATTAAAGAAGCATACCGTGATCAACGCGAAGAATTATTTGTCTTCCCTAGTCCTGGTTATGTTACTCATACTTTTGATAAATGTAATAATGATTTGGATAGCTTATATATTCTTGAAATTACGTTTGCTGATGGTACAAAGGAAACATTAGAGTTTAAATATAATTTATCTGGAGGAATGAATCTAAAAACGAAAGAAGTACATGATGATAATGTCATTATAACTTTTGATCCTCCTGCTGAACATTATTCTGCAATTATCAATAGATATGATATTTATTTGAATGGAGAATTGTTTACTTCAGTTAATGGTACTATCCCAGGCAAAAACTATGTTCCGGTAACGGAAGCACTTATAATGGGACTTGAAAGTAAAACAGAATATCATATGGTAGTAAAAGCATACGGTCGTATTGGATTCTTATATAGTGATGAAATAACCTTTACAACAAAATAATGTTGTGGAAAGGTAAAATATAGTATACTAATATGTATTTAAGAGGCGGTTATATTAATATAAACCGCCTTTTATATTGCTTAGTAATCGTAAATAAATAAATTTATTTAAGTGTAGATAAATTGAAAACAAGAAAATAGTTTGATTAGTTCAAACTATTTTTTTAAATCATTTATTGTTTTGTCATCACGAACACCTAGAAATATAGCTTGCCTTAAGCCTCCAGTCTTGGTTTTCATCATGTATTTTACTTTACCGACTAAGTAAGGTTTTAGCCATACTATTCCTTCGTTTACTTCATCAAATAAAGGTTTTGAGGGGTTAAGAGAAGCAAACTCTTTAATCAATTTTTTATCTTTACTTGTATTAACTGTTGCTGCTTTGATAAGTTGATTATTTTCAATTCTGCCAAGAATTAGATCTAAAGTATTATTTTCTTTTTCAAGATAACCACAAATTACTAAATCATCTTCTTCGTAAACTTTAAATTTTAACCATGATTTTGACCTTACACCTAGGAAATATTTGCTTAGTTTATCCTTTGCTACAACACCTTCCAATCCCATTTTTTTAACTTCATTAAATAATTTTATCCCCTCATTTTCTACAAACCTAGAAATTGTAATAAATTTATTTTCAATAATATTTTTTTTTAAAATTTCCTTTCTTTCAATTAATGGTAAATCTGTAATAAATTTATCATCATAGTATATAATATCAAAAGCGATGAATGTTACGGGATATCTTTTTGATTGTAGTTTAATTTTTAATGGATTTTCCATTAAGCTACGTTTTTGGATTTTAAAAAAATCTGGTTTGGATTTGTGAAATAAAACTATTTCGCCATCTAAAATACATCTTTTCTTAACTTGTTTATGAATTTGTAATAGTTCAGGATATGTATTATTAATAATTTTATGACGTTTGTTTTTTAATAATGTTTCTTTATCTAAATATGCTAAAGCTCTAATTCCATCAAATTTTAGTTCGAAAATATGTTTTTGCGAGTTGAAAGGTTTACTTTCGTAGAATAACATTGGTGATAAATCTATATTAAAATCATCCATTATTTGTTTAGGCTATCCCGCATTTGTTCGAGGCTTTTTTCTAATGCTACCATTAAATCTATTGCTGGATTTATGTCTTCGTCTTCCTTAACTACAATTTCTTGGCCAGCAATTTTAGCTTCGATTGCCTTAATGATTTTTCTACGATACTCATCAACATATTCTTCAGGATTAAAGCTTCGCTTCATACTATTAATTAAAGCAGTTGCTAGTTCTAATTCTTTTTTATTAGTTTTCAATTTTGGAGCAATATATGGTGGATCAGTAATTTCTTCATGAAAATTCATTGTATATAAATACATAATATCATTTTTTACACGTATTGCTATTAATGATTCTTTTGATCCTAGGACAGCCTTTGCAATTCCCACCTTTTTACTTCTTTCCATTGCTTTTTTTAATAAATCATATGCTTTTTCGGCACCTTTTTCAGGAACGACATAGTATGGTTTATTATAGTAAACAGGATCAATATCTGATAAATTTACAAATTGTTCGATTACTATTGTTTTATCCCTTTTTGATTTTAGTTTTTCAAAATCTTCATTATCAAAAATGACATATTTATTTTCTTCGTACTCATACCCTTTTACAATATCCTTGTTATCAACTACTTTCCCTTCACAATTTGCGCATGTCTTTAAATAATGAATTCTACTCATTGTTTCTTTATCGATTAAATTGAAACTAATTGTATTGGAACGCACCGCATTGTATAAAGATATTGGTATATAAATTAACCCAAAACTTATTGCACCTTTATAACTTTTTCCCATTTTAACACCTCTTAAATATTATATGCAACCATTAAAAAAATATGGTTTTTAATATAAAATTAAAAAAATCTAAAAAAATTAGCACAAATCACTTGACAGTGCTAATTATTGTGTTATAATATAATTAGCACTGCATATAATAGAGTGCTAATAAAGAAAGGAGTGGTGTTTTTGTCATTAATTAAACGTCGAAATAACGGAAGACATTGGATGGAAATGCCATTTTTCCAGTTTAGAAATACTTGTTTACAGACTAATGTAAAAGAAGGAAAAAAGAATTATACACTTGAAATATCAATCCCTGGATTTCAAAAAGATGATTTAAAACTAAGTGTAAATGATGGATACTTAACAATTGAAGCTGAAAAGAAAGAAGAATTAGATGATCGAAATGATCACTATATTCGCAGGGAACGTCGTTATGGTAAGGTTTCTCGATCTTTCTATATCGGTGATATAGATAGTGATGATATTAAAGCAAGTTATAAAAATGGCATTTTGTATGTAGTAGTTCCAAAGACGAAAGATAAAGAAATTAAATTAATTGATATTAAATAAAGGAGGTAGAGTTTATGAGATTTTTATTTGACAGTATTAATGATTTCTTTGATGATTGGTTTGACAATCCATTTAAATCTAATTATAATAATATGAGAACTGATATCAAAGAAGAAAATGACCAATATCTTTTCGCAATCGAAATTCCTGGATATAATAAAGAAGATATTGAAATCAGTTATAAAGATGGTTATTTAACCGTTGCTGTTGAAGCACCAAAAGATGATAATCAAGGATACATTCATAGGGAACGTTATCAAAGAGGATGCTCTCGTGATTATTACGTAGGTAATATTGATGATAGTAAAATCACAGCAAATTATGAAAATGGCATTCTTCATATTACTGTTCCTAAAGAAGGTATTCAAGATAATAAAAAATACATTAGCATTAATTAATTAAGGAGGTACTTTATGCTAAAACCATTACATGATAATGTTGTGTTAAAAAAAGAAAAAGTAGAACAAAAAACTGCTAGTGGTATCATCCTAACTGGTGATGTAAAAGAAGAGCCAAGTTATGCAACTGTTGTTGCAGTAGGTGAAGGAGCCTATGTTGATGGCAAGAAAGTTCCGCTAACAGTTAAAGTTGGAGACAAAGTAGTCTTCAAAAAATATTCAACTACAGAAGTTAAAATTGAAGAAGAAGAATATCTTATTATTAGTGAAAAAGATATTTTAGCAATCATAGAGTAGGAGGCATAATATGAGTAAACAATTATTATTTTCAAAAGATGCGCGTGTCGCAATGCTTAAGGGTATTGATACAATCTCTAACGCAGTTAAAATTACATTAGGACCAAAAGGTCGTAACGTTGTTTTAGATAAAGGTTATGGATCACCTCTTATTACAAATGATGGTGTGACAATTGCTCGTGAAATTGAACTTCCAGATCAATTTGAAAACATGGGTGCAAAATTGATTTATGAAGTGTCAAACAAAACTAATGATGTTGCTGGTGACGGAACAACAACTGCAGCAGTATTAGCGCAAACAATGATTCATAAAGGTATTGATGCAATCGATAAAGGTGCTAACCCAGTACTAATGCGTGAAGGTATAGAGCATGCTAGTCGTGAGGTTGCGAAAAAGCTATTAGAAAAATCTAAGAAAATAGAAACTAATGAAGATATTGAAAGTGTTGCAACAGTATCATCTGGCAGCCCTGAAATCGGTAAAATAATTTCTGAAGCAATGGAAAAAGTAGGCCGTGAAGGTGTTATTAATGTTGATGAATCTAAAGGCTTTGACACATATTTAGAGGTTGTAGAAGGCTTACAATATGATAAGGGTTATATTTCTCCTTATATGGTTACTAATCGTGAAAAAATGGAAGTAGTATTAGAAAATGCTTATATATTAGTAACTGATCAAAAAATCTCAACAGTTAAAGAAATATTACCATTATTAGAAAAGGTTGTTGAAAGCAATAGACCACTACTTATTATTGCAGATGATTTAGAAAACGAAGTAGTAAGTACTTTAATTGTTAATAAATTACGCGGAACATTCAATGTTGTCGCAACTAAAGCTCCAGGATTTGGTGACAATCAAAAAGATATTCTAGCTGATATTGCTGTTATGACTGGTGCTAAATTCTTTGCTAAAGACTTAAATCTAAAACTTGAAGATATTACTACAGAAGATTTAGGTGTTGCAAAGAAAATCGTTGTAAACAAAGATAATACAACAATTATTGATGGTAATGGTAACCCTGAAGAAATAAAAAAACGTGTTGAAGAAATTAAACAACACATAGCTAATGCAACTAGTGATTATGATAAGAACCGTTATAATGAACGTTTAGGAAAATTAACTAACGGTGTTGCAATTGTTCATGTTGGTGCTTTCACTGAAACAGAATTGAAAGAAAAGAAATTACGTATTGAAGACGCTTTAAATGCAACAAAAGCAGCTGTTGCAGAAGGAATCGTAATTGGTGGTGGAGCAGTTCTTGTAGAAATATACAATGAACTAAAACCAACACTTAAATCAGATGTTGTTGACGTTCAAAAAGGTATTAACGTTGTTCTAGATTCCTTAACAGCTCCTGTATATCAAATTGCAGAAAATGCTGGATTTGATCCAGGTGAAATTGTAGATAAACAAAAAGCAAGTGAAACTAATATTGGTTTCGATGCTAAAACAGGTGAATGGGTTGATATGTTCAAGAAAGGTATTGTAGACCCAACTAAAGTTACAAGATCAGCAATACTAAATGCTGCTTCAATTGCTGCTCTATTCATTACAACTGAAGTAGCAGTTACTGAAATTAAAGAGGATAAACCTGAACCTCAAGTTCCTCAAGGAATGTATTAATAAAGTGCCGCAATTGCGGCATTTTTTTATTTAATACCTTAATAGGTATTATTTTTATTTATTTATGAATATAATTATTTGACACACAGATAATTTAGTGATAAAATAATTTAAGAAGTAAATAATTAAAGGAGTAAACTAAATATGAGTAATATTGAAAAAGCAAAAGAATTTATTAGTCTTGCAACTGATTTAAATACTACAGGTTTTTTTGATGTTTTTGTAGAGTATTCGCAACCAGATAATAGAATTTTAAGTGAATTGATAGTTACTGAAAACCTATCACCATCGTATTTAAGTGATAAATTAAATTTATCACGCGTTAATGTTACTAATAGTTTAAATAATCTTGAAAATGACGGTTTAATTACAAGAGCAATTGATCCAACTGATAGACGAAAAGTAATATGTAATATTACTGAATTAGGAAAGAAAAAAATAACTAAATTAACTCAAAAAGCAACTAAGTTTCTTGCTAGTATTTTTGATCTTTTAACTGATGAAATGAGTGATAATTTAGTTAAAACTCTAAAGATTATCCAAAATCATTTTCAAAAATAAGAAAGGGGATTTATGGCTTATATTAGTTTTTCCAATGTTATTAAGGAATATCAAATGGGGAAAGTAAGAATACGTGCAGCAAATAACATTTCTTTCGAAATAAACAAAGGTGAATTTGTTGTTATCGTAGGTGCTAGTGGTGCAGGGAAAACTACTGTCCTTAATATGCTTGGTGGAATGGACCGTTGTAATAAAGGAACGATTATTGTTGATAATGAAAAAATAAGTAGTTACAGTAATAATGAATTAACTAAGTATAGAAGACTAAATTGTGGTTTTGTTTTTCAATTTTATAATTTAATTCCTAATTTAACCGCAAAGGAAAATATTGAACTTGCTATTGAATTAAGTAAAAGTAGGCTTGATGTGTATCATTTATTATCTGCAGTCGGTTTAGAAAATAGGATTAATAACTTTCCTTCACAACTTTCTGGTGGTGAGCAACAACGAGTTGCAATTGCAAGAGCGCTTGCGAAAAACCCCAAATTATTACTTTGTGATGAACCAACAGGAGCATTAGATTCAAAAACTGGAAAAATGATTTTAGAATTACTCCAAGATACTTGTATTAATAACAATATGACTGTAGTAATAGTAACACACAATAATGCATTAATACCTTGTGCAGATCGGGTAATTAAACTTCGTGATAGTATGGTTGAAGAAATATTATTAAATCATGCTCCATTACCAGTATCACAAATAGAGTGGTAGTATGAAAAGAAAATTACTAAAAAATATTATTCGTGAAATATGGAAAAGCAGAAGTAGATTCCTAGCAATACTTTTAATCGTAGCATTAGGGACTGGATTTTATTCGGGGTTAAGAGCAAGTAGTCCTGATATGATTGCAACAGCTGAAAATTATTTTGATGAATATCATTTGTATGATTTACGTATACAATCTTTATCTGGTTTTGATGATGATTTTATAAATGATTTATTAGAAAATGACTTAATCACAAATATTGAAGAAAGATATGAAATAGATTATATATACGATAATAATCAAAATGTATGTAGAATCATATATACAAAAACTTTTAAATATTTTAAACTACTTGAGGGGAGATATCCGGATACTGAAAACGAAATTTTAATATCAAGTGATCATTATGTAATCGGTGATAAAATAACAATTTACGATAAAGAATATTTAATAGTTGGAAAAGTAATGAGTCCTGAATATCTTGCGAATAATTTAGGGAAGTCTTTAATTGGTGATGGAAATATTGATTTTTATATAGTTGTAAATGAGATAAATTCAGGAGTTAATAACAATCTATATTTATGGCTTGATAATCCATATTCAGGGTATGATGATAATTATATTAAGATTGTAGATAAAGTAAAATTAAGTATATCAAGTAATTTTAATGTTTTTGATCGTCGTAATATTAATGGTTATTCTGCTTTTAAAGATGATGTTAGTAAAGTAAGGCAAATTTCAACCGTAATACCATTTTTCTTTGCATTAATTGCAATACTAGTTACCCTCTCAACAATGACAAGAATGGTATCAGAGCAAAGATTGGAAATTGGAACATTAAGTGCTCTAGGATATAATAAGATTGAAATTGCACTTAAGTATTTTGTATATGCATTTATTGCATCATTTATTGGTTCAATTCTTGGTGTTAGTTTAGGAGTATTAATCCTCCCCCATATTGTTTTTGATGCATATAAAATGACTTATATTTTACCAGGTTTACTTTTTAAACCACATTGGGATTATTTATTATTAAATTTATTAGTAGCAACATTATCAACTACCTTTGCATCCTTTATTGCATGTTTTTATATATTAAAAACTGTTCCTTCGCAACTAATGCGTGGTAAGTCACCTGTGGCTGGTAAGAAAATATTATTGGAACGAGCATTCTTTTGGAAAAAATTTAGTTTTAATTTAAAAATGACAATTCGTAATCTATTTCGTTATAAAAGAAGAACTTTAATTACGATTATTGGAATATGTGGTTGTGCAGGATTAATGTTAACTGGCTTTGGTCTTCGAAATGCAATTATTAATGTTTCTGATAAACAATTTACGGAAATATTAAAATATGACGGAACTATTTATTATAATCCTTATAAAAATATAAATTTAGATTTTTTGGAAATAGAAGACTCGTTAAAAGTATTTCATAATAATCTTGAAATAAAGTCTGATGAATCTCTTTTAGTTACTTTAGTAGTCCCAGAGGATACTGATAGAATTGATAGTTTTATTACACTTAGAAATCGAAAGAGTGGAAAGAAATTAGAGTTAAATAATGAAGGTGTTATAATAACTGAAAAGTATGCTCAAGTATTAGGATTAAATGTTGGCGATGAAATAATTTTAATTGATGAAAATAATAAAGATATAGCATTAAAAACAACAGGAATTACTGAAAATTATTTAAGTAATTATATATATATTAGTCCAAATTTATATAAAGATTATTTTGATAATTTATATTTTAATTCAGTTTATATAAAAATAAAGGACGAAGAAATAATAAATAAACTAAAATATGATCCTAATATTTTATCGATAAACCTTCTTTCTGAAACTGAAGATTTCTTTAGCGATAGTACAAATAATTTAGCTTTTATAACTTTAGTTATAATTTTAGCTTCGGGACTATTAGCATTTATTGTCCTTTCTAATCTTGCAAATATAAATATTACTGAAAGAGTAAAAGAACTATCAACATTCAAAGTGTTAGGAATGCATGATTATGAAGTATCTTTATATATCGCTCGTGAAAATTATTTTAGTACGATAATTGGATTGGCATTTGGTTTGGTAGTCGGAGTCTTTTTTGAAAAATATGTAATTAAGGTTGTGGAAAGTAATGACTTTATGTTAATTCAAGATATTGATTTCTTTAGCTATTTATATACTGTTTTACTAACATTTGCTTTTTCATTAATTGTAAATATTATCTTACATTTTAAAATTAAAAGATTAGATATGGTTTCAGCAATGAAAGCATATGAATAATTTACCATTGCTTTCATTGTTTTTTTATGCTAAAATAACACTAATTTAAATTTTCCCTTCTCACTAAATTTTCTTTAGAGATGACTAAATCTATGAAAGCCTAGTAAAAGACGATTTTAGACTGATTAAGGGGGTTAATGGAGGAAATATGCGTCGTAGTTATCTTTACATCAATCAAGGAAACTTTCAAATTTACGGAAATAAAGATATTTTTTATGCTGATAGTTTAATAATAAATGTTTATGACGCAAGTATTATTTTTAAAAACTTTAATAATTATCAAGAATTATTTAATAGATTTTTAGATGAAAATATAAAAATTTATCTTCATCTTGATAATAATAACTTAAAAAAATGTTATGAAGCGTTAGACTTAACATTAGGTAAATATATTGGTGGCTTTTATATAGAAAATCCAAGTCCGAAAATATTGCGGAGATTTTCTTTAAAAGCTCGTGATTATGAATTAAAACAAAGGCTAGAGTACAAAACAATAGATTTCTTTGTTTCGGTAGATAAGTTAGATGAAAAAATAATAAAATATAGCCGTGTAAATCATATTTTAATTAAAAATATTGAAGACGAAGCAAAGAGTAAAATTATTAGGCTCCAAAAAGAGTGGCAAGTAGATATTGTAAGTAAAGAAAGCATTACTATTAATCCTACTATCCTTAATCAAATTAATGATAATTTTATAATCGATAAAGAAAAAATAAATAAATCTTTGGAGTTTGCTAGAAAATTAAAAACTTACTCTAGAAAGAAGCAAAAACAGTTAATAAAAGAAGAAGGTATCGTATCAAATTATAGAGTGTTAAACTTAGCAAAGAGACTTAAAATAATTGATGATTATCCGAAAGTATTCTTTTATAAAAAAAGAAAAAAAGAGAAAATAATTAAAACACCAAGAATTAAAAACTTTTACACTTTAGGTGAAGAAATAGGTAATGCTGTCACTCATGGAGTTGGTGCAGCACTATCGATTGCTTATTTAGTAATCTTAATAATTAAAGGTTTACAAGGTAATAACGCTCTTGCTTTAAGTTCTTATGTTATATTTGCTATATCATCATTAGCACTATACTTAATGTCAACTATATATCATTCTTTACCTTTAGGATCAAAATCAAAAATGCTTTTTCAAAAATTTGACCATTTAACTATTTATTTATTAATTGCTGGTACCTATACTCCATTTTCTTTATTAACGATATCAGGGGACACAGGTATTATTGTTTGCATATTTTTATGGATAGGAGCTTTCATCGGAACTCTTCTTACAGTTCTTGCTTTTGGAAAGTTTCGCCCATTTCATATTATTCTATATATATTTTTAGGATGGACTGCACTATTCTTTATTTCAGATATAATTGCAAATTTAGAACTTATCGGTTTAGTTTTACTAGTAGGTGGTGGCCTATTCTATACTATAGGACTAATCTTTTATGCAATGAAACTTTTCAAGTATACCCATATGGTATGGCATATTTTTGTTATTTTTGGAACATTATTACATTTTTTATGTATATTATTTTATTTATAGGATTTATGTTATCTAAATCCTTTTTCATTGAAAATTAACTAGAAAAATGTCATAGATTGTGTTAAAATAGATATGAGGTGGAACAATGCCAAAGAGTAGATTTATAAACTTCTTAAGCTTATTAAATTTAGAAGTTACAAGTGAACTTGAGAAGGGGACACTTGAACAAATAAATATAAAAAAAGAACCGTTTTCTTGGACGGTTGTTTTTGGATTTCCAAAAGTATTAGACATTGATATTGCTAGTGTATTAATTAATAGAACACAAGATTATTTTGCAAAGGCATTTAGCCAAAGTAATTTAGAAGTTCGTTGTAATGTTAAGTTTAATTATCTAGACAAGAATATCGATGATAATGTACTTGAAAAATATTTTAAAATTATAACGCGAAAATATGCACAAGAAAAACCAAGATATAATGCCTTAACTAATTTTAATTATAAATGTGATAAAAATAGAATTGTGATTTATGTTGCAAGTAATAATGAAGTTCGATTAATTAATGAATTAATTGAAGGCTTAGAACCAATATTTAAAGGTTTTTCACTTGATGTTATAATAGATATAGAAGTGAGTCCTTTTGAAACTCCACTTGAAAAGTTAATTGAGAAAAATCAAAAACAAACAACAGAAGAAATATTAAAAGAACAACAAACATTTGAGAACTTGCAAAATAATAATACAGATAAAAAAGAACCAAAAAAACGAGCCATTAAAAGGATGCCACGATTAAAACAAGGAATAAATCGTCCAATTACACCTCTTAAAGATCTTCCTTCTAGTGAAGTTGAATTAATAGAATACCAACAACGTAATGGTAATAATGAATTTACAATCCAAGGTGAAATAATCTCTAAAAGTGTTGAAGAAAAACAAAGACGAGATGATCCATCAAATAAATTTAAAATCTTCGAAGCAATTGTTAGTGATGGACAAGATTCAATAATGATTAAAAGCTTTATTAATTCTGATGTAACTGAAACATTTTATGAAGAGACAGTTTCTGTCGGGAACATTGTGAAGGTTTATGGGATCTTGACATATGATAAATTTGCTCGTGATGTAGTCTTGCAAATATCTGAAGTTCATGTGATGGGTGAAGCAGATAAAAAAGATGAAATTATAGATGATGCTCCTGTTAGGAGAGTAGAATTACATGCTCATACTAAATTAAGTGTTTTAGATGGCGTGATGGAAGTTGAAGATTATGTTCGTCAAGCTGTAAAATTCAAACATCGTGCACTAGCAGTTACTGATATGTATAATGTTCAAGCTTTACCTGAGCTTGAAAATGCTACGAGAAATTTAGATATCCTTCCGATCTATGGATTAGAAGGGGCATTAATAGATGAAGATAAGTTTAAAATTGCTTTAAGTGATGCGGATATAGATTTAAAAGACGCTACATATATTATCTATGACTTAGAGACTACAGGGTTTTCTAGTATTTATCATGAAATTATTGAAATAGCTGCTGTAAAAGTAAAAAATGGAATGATTATTGATGAATTTAGTAGTTATGTAAAACCTAAAAATAAAATTACTGAATTTATTACCAAATTAACTAGTATTACAAATGATGATGTTCGAGCAGCAGATCCAATAGAAATTGTTCTACCAAAGTTTAAAAAGTTTATTGGTGATGGGATATTAGTAGCTCATAATGCATCTTTTGATAATTCACATCTATATGAAAATATGAAACGATTAAATATATATGATGGAATTATTCCGACAATTGATACGATGCAACTTGCTAGAGTAAGATATGGACATAAATTAAAGAAATTCAATTTAAAAGCAGTAGCGAAGTATTTCGATGTTGATTTAACACAACATCATAGAGCAATATACGATGCTAGAGCAACTGGATTAATATTTATTAATATGCTTAATGATTTAATTGATGATGGAATATTAAATTATCAAGATATTAATAATACTATTGATAGAGAAGAAATATATAAACTTTCTTATCCTTCACATTTTACAATTCTCTCAAAAAATGAAATAGGAAAGAAAAATCTATATATATTAGTTTCTGATTCTCATACTAATCATTTTCATAGGGAACCGAGGATATTAAAAAGTGTTTTAGATAAACACCGTGAAGGACTGTTAATCGGTAGTGGTTGTATGAATGGTGAAGTATTTGAAACAGCTTTTGAAAAGAATGATGATGAATTAAGAAAGGTCATGGAATATTATGACTATATCGAAGTTCAACCATTAAGCCTTTATGGAGTGATAGTAGAAAAAAATCAAGATCCAAAGACTTGGGATTATATTAAGGATACGATTAAAAGAATAATTAAGGTAGCAAAAGAATTAGGGAAGATTGTAGTTGCTACTGGCGATGTTCACCACCTAACAAAAGAAGATGTAATTTTAAGACAAATACTTATTGATACTCCACAAATTGGTGGTGGAACTCATCCATTATTAGATGTTGAAAATTTACCATCATTTCATTTTATGACAACTAATGAAATGCTTAAAGAGTTTTCATTTTTAGATGATGACTTAGCATATGAAATTGTCGTAACAAACACTAATAAAATTGCTGATATGATTGAACGTTATAACCTTTTCCCGGATAAATTATTTGCTCCTTCAGATGATTTGATGAAAGATCGTGGAATACCATCTTTCCGGGATGGTGTTATTTCGATTACTACAGCGAATGCGAAAGCTTTATATGGCGACCCATTACCGAAATATATAGAAGATCGAATTAAAAAAGAATTAAGTAGTATTATCGGTAATAATTTTGCTTCGGTTTATTATATTTCTTACCTTTTAGTTCAGCATTCACAAGATGCTGGTTATGTAGTAGGTAGTAGAGGTTCTGTTGGTTCTAGTTTAGTTGCTAATCTTATGAAAATTACTGAAGTTAATCCTCTTCCGCCTCATTATTATTGTAGTCATTGTCATTTTGTTGCTATTAAAATGAGGGAAGAAGAAAAAAGAATATATGAACGGGATGAAAAACAAATAGCTTTAGATAGCGTTCTTCAAAGTGTTGGAACTGGATATGACTTACCGAAGATGAATTGTCCTAATTGCGGAAGGGAACTATTACAAGATGGTGTCGATATACCATTTGAAACTTTCTTAGGATTTAAAGGTGAAAAAGTTCCAGATATAGATCTAAATTTCTCTGGTGAATATCAAATCAAAGCTCATGATTTTTGTCGGGAAATATTTGGAGAAGATCATGTTTTCCGTGCAGGAACAATTAGTACAACCAAAGAAAAGACTGCTTATGGATATATAAGAAAATATTTTGAAAAACGTAATAAACAAGTTCGTGAAGCAGAAATAAAACGTCTTGCAAATAAAATAGTTGGAGTTAAACGTTCTACAGGACAACATCCAGGAGGGATTGTTGTCATTCCTCGTGAAATTGAATATTACGCTATTACTCCAATACAATATCCAGCTGATGATTTAAAGGCATCCTGGAAAACAACACATTATGATTATCATAAATTTGAATCAAATCTTTTGAAATTAGATATATTGGGGCATGATGATCCCACAATGATTCGTCATTTGATGAATTTTGTAGAGGCATATCCAGAAGAATTTCCGTTTTCAAAAGTAGAAGAAATACCTTTAAATGATTCTAAAGTAATGGAAATATTTAATGGTTTAAATTCATTAAATATAACACCAGATAAAGTTTGTGGAGAGACAATTGGAACTACAGGAATACCTGAATTCGGTACTGCACTAACTAAAGAAATGTTAAGTGAAATTAGGCCAACAACTGTTGATGAATTACTAAAAGTCTCTGGATTAAGTCATGGTACTGATGTTTGGAAAGGAAATGCTCGCGACTTATTATTAGGATTAAAAGAAGGGTTTCCAAAAATACCTTTCCGTGAATTAATCGGATGTCGTGATGATATTATGGTATATTTAATATCAAAGGGACTGCCTGCAAACGATGCTTTTAAGATTATGGAAAGTGTCCGTAAAGGGAAAGGTGTTTCTAAAGATTATGAGAAGGAAATGCTTTCGTATAATGTTCCAAAATGGTATATAGAATCGTGTAAATTAATTAAATACATGTTTCCGAAAGCCCATGCGACTGCATATGTTATTATGGCATTACGTATCGGGTGGTTTAAAGTTCATCGTCCAATATATTATTATGCTGCATATTTTTCTCGTAGAGCAACACAATTTGATGTTGTTGCGATGGCAAGGGGATATGAAGCAATTAGATCAAGATATTTAGAATTAGATGAAAAGATTAAGAATAATAAAGCCTCAGCAAAAGAAATTGAAACACATTACACACTTCTTTTAGCTTTAGAAATGACTGCTCGAGGATATTCCTTTAAGCAAATCAACATTTTACATTCACATGCAAAACATTTCTTAGTTTCTAAAGATCGTAAGAGTTTATTAATACCATTTAGTGCATTAGAATCTTTAGGTGAAGCAACTGCATATTCGATTGTAAATGCACGAAAAGAAAAACCATTTACATCAAAACAAGATATAATGAGAAGAACAAAATTAACTGTTACATTATTTGAAAAAATGGATGCTTTAGGTTGCTTTGGAAATTTACCTGAAGAT
>DUOT01000155.1 GCA_012838705.1 Acholeplasmataceae bacterium | reverse complement strand
TCATCCTTGGACTTACAAAAGTTTTAAAAAAAGACAGTATAGGCGAATGTACGCTTAGTACAATAAGTTCTTTAGAACTTATTGTACTTATATTTACTCTTTTTTAATGAAATTTTCAAAAGATATTGACAGTAAATTTTTAGGTCTAAAAATGAGTAAAAAGATCCGAAACGGATCTAAAACGAAACAATAAGCAAATATACTAATACTACAGAAAGGATTAATAAAGCTAAAAAATTTTGGTAACGTACTTCATATATTGATTGAATAATAAAACTAATACCACATCCAGAAAGGATGATAAAAAGATGATGATAAATAGTAATATTATAATATGTATCAAAAATAATAAATAAATTCATCATAGTAAGCATGCCAAGCATTCGTGAAAAAAAATAATTATTTGGTAATGTTGATCTAATAAAATATTCTAATATGACAAAACTAATCATTGAAGTAACATATATTTTGCTTAGCTCTAGTGTGGATCCGTCTACAGGAAATAATGCTCTTGCGATATTACCATAGACAAACCCATATGCATTGGTTGCTAAAAAAGTAAAAATTAATAATACAATTGGAATAAAGATAAATTCTCTTACAATTCTCATTATCTCACCAATTATATTATTAATTATTTTTACTTATTTATGCTTATTGACTTTTATTCTTCTTTTGGATTAGGTAAAAGGAAATGTAATAATATTCCGATAACAGCTGCTAAACTCATTCCACTAAATGCAAAATCACCAAATTTAATAGTAGCTCCACCTAAACCTAATACAAGCATTGTGGAAATGATAATTAGATTTTTAGTATTAGAAAATTTAACTTTCGCATCTGCCATAACTCTTAATCCATTTGCAGCAATAAATCCATAAAGAATAATAGAAATACCACCCATAACTGCACTCGGAATACTTCCAATTAAAGTTACGAAAATGTTTAAGAACGATAAAATTATCGCAATTACGGCAGCTCCTCCAGTAACCCATACTGATGCAACTTTTGTCATTCCAACTACTGATGTATTTTCGCCATAAGTTGTATTCGCAGGACCACCTACTAATGCAGCAAAACTTGTTGCAAGACCATCACCTAATAATGTTTTATGAAGACCAGGATCTTGTAAGAAATCTTCACCAACTATTTTGCTTATTACAGCATGGTCACCGATATGTTCTGCAGCAGTTACTAAAGCAAGTGGTGCAATTGTTAATACTGCAGCAAAATCAAATTTATAAAAGGTAATGTTTGTCCCTAAGAATGTTGTAGTTCCTTCCTTAAATCCTAAGAACATAAATTCGGGAATTTTAACCCATTCTGCAGGTGTTTTAATAACATTAAGGAAATTAGTAAAGTCAACTATTCCAATAATTGCAGCAAAGACAAATCCCCCTACTATACCTATTAAAAATGGTATAATTTTTAAAAATCCTTTGCTTCTTAATGCAACTACAGCCACAATTATAAAAGAAACAAAAGCAGTAAGTATCTCTTTCCATGAACCAGAGATTAGACCTGCTGAATCAACTGCTGCACCCGCTAAACTTAAGCCAATAATAATAATCATTGGACCAATAATTACTGGTGGTAATAATTTATTAATCCACTCAGTACCAAGTAGTTTAATTAGTACAGCAAATAATACATAAACTAATCCAACGACAGCTAATCCAGTAAGAGCTGCACCATAATGCCCAGGTGTTCCTGTTAATTGATTGTATCCACTGACTAATATTATGACATTAATATAAGCAAATGAACTTCCTAAATATACTGGAACTTTTGCTTTTGTACAAAGAATATAGATTAATGTTCCTACACCTGAAGTAAATAACGCTACCGAAATTGGAAGTCCTGTTAACATCGGTACTAAAACAGTTGCACCAAACATTGCGAATAAATGCTGAAAACTTAAGACAAACCATTTACCTTTTGTTGGTTTATCCTTAACACCTAAAATCATCTTTTACATCCTTTCATATGTTTTTCCTAAAGAAATGACGAATCATTTGATTCGTCATCTATTTTTTTATATATTAAAATACACCTAAACTATCCAATGCCATTAATACAAAGTATAATAGGAATAGTGCTGTACTTCCTAATAGAATTGGATGAACTTCTCTGATTTCCTTCTTAATTAATTTAATAATAACATAGAAGATAAAACCAAATGCAATACCAATAGAAATGTTATATGCAAGAGTCATAAATACTGCTGCAAAGAATGCTGGAACTGCTTCTGCAAAATCATGCCAATCAATTTCTTTGAAAGCTGAAGCCATCATAATTCCAACAATAATTAATGCTGGAGCTGTTGCTGCAGCTGGAACTGCACCAACGATTGGTGAAATAAAGATACATAATGCAAAGAATAATGCAACAAATACACTAGTTAAACCAGTACGTCCACCAGCTTCAATTCCTGCAGCACTTTCTACATATGTAGTTGTATTAGAAGTACCAAATACAGCACCAATAGAAGTTGCTATTGAGTCAGCAAATAAAGCTTTTTCCATCTTTGTTTTAAATCCTTTAGAGTCTTCAATAGCAGCTACATCTTCTGCTGTAAAGATTCCACTTTTTCTTCCTGTACCAATGAATGTACCAATTGTATCAAATGTATCTGTTAAGCTGAATGCAAAGATTGCAAATAAAGCAACTGGTAATTTATCTGGTGTAGCAAATAAATCTTTCAATCCTCTAAATGCAGCAAATACAGTTTGATCAAGTTCTTTAAATGGAGTAGTAATATCATAAGAACTAAAATCAAATACAGTTAATCCCATTGGAATACCAACAAGAGCTGCGAAAATGATACCTATTAAAATTGCTCCTTTAACGTTTAGAATTAATAGAACAATTGTAACAATAAGGCCGATAATAGCTAATACTGGAGCCCAAGAATCAAATTTTGTCAATTCTGGAATAACGCCTGAATCAAACACTCCAAAGCCATCAACGTTACCTACGATATTTAGTAATTCGGCATTTTTAATTCCAATATAAGCAATGAATAAACCAATGCCTCCACCAATTGCATGTTGAAGACTTACTGGAATTGATTTAACGATATGTTTTCTTACTTTTGTTACAGTAATAAGTATGTTAATAAGTCCACATACAAAAACCATACCTAATGCCTCTTGCCATGTAAAGCCCATTGCCATTACTACTGTGTAAGTAAAGAATGCATTTAAGCCCATTCCTGGAGCAACTGCATAAGGCACATTGGCGAATAATCCCATTACTAAAGTTCCGATAACTGTTGCGAAAATGGTAGCTAAGAATACCGCACCCGTAGGCATACCAGCATCACCTAAAATAGCAGGGTTAACAAAAATAATGTAAACCATTGCGAAAAAGGTTGTAGCACCGGCAACTAACTCTTTGTTAACGGTAGTACCATTTTCTTTGAGTTTGAAAAATGTGTTCATACTTCCTTCCCTTTCATATAAAATTTAGTTTTGTACTGCAAAAATAAAAGCAAGTATTTTTTTTAAATACTCGCCAATAATACAATATTAAATAACTACTTTCTTCAGGAAGTAGCATTTAACCAATAGTCAAGCGATTAGGTCGCTTGGTAGAGACTTAGGAACCAAATTATCCTAATTATATTGGCGAACGCTATTTAATTTTACATTTCAAAACTACAAAACAATTTTATCACACCAATATTCATAATGCAACAATTTTTTTACTTGTGGAAACACTTTCACAAGTTCCATATAAAAAAGGTTGCTTAACGCAACCTTAGATTCAATAATAATCCTTTATTAAAAAACAGCAAAGTATTATTATTCCCAAGCTTTAGGGAAGAAACTGTATAGCATGTTCATAACAAAGATTTCACCTTTAACTTCCATTGTTACAGAAGATAAAGCTTCAATTTCTTCACCATTTTTATTAACGCCTTTCATACGTGTGCTACCTGCTTGAGCATTAGGGAATAGTGATCCATCCCAACCATTTTCATTAATGTATTCTGTGAAAGTATCTAATTGATCTTGCCACATTTTACCTTGAGACATTGGGCCATATGAATCATATTTAGTTTCAGAATCCCAATCAAATTTTAAATAATTAGCATGAGTTGCATCATAGATGCCTTCTTTCTTTTTGCTTTCATGACCGAACATTAAGCAATCAAACACGATGTTTGAAATTTTACCATTCTCATCAATATCGCCTTCTACCCATACAACGTCATCGTTGTAATGTTCACCAATATAAAGTGCTCCAACTTTTCCATCTTTAGCTTTTTGTAATGCAGCTTTAGCAACTTCAATATAATCTTCCACAACAATTGTTACACTTGAAATTGCTTCAATTTTGTCTTCTAGTAGCCATGCATTTTCAAGTTGAATTGCTTGGAAAATCCATTCACCTTTTGCAGCTAACCATTCCATGTTATAATCATAACCTAATTCTTTTTTAGTTTCTTTATTGAAAGTAAAATTAACATTAGTTAGATTGCCATCTTCATCGAAAACTGGTTCAGCTGTTGCTTGGCGTTCATCGATATAATATTTCACTACTTCGTCATTATGAATTGTAACTGATACTGTTACGTAAGCAGGAGTATTAATTTCTACTTCTGTCTCATCAGCTAATGTAATTTTTTGACTATGAGTAGTAAACTTCCAAGCCATGTAAGTTCCATCGGCAACATAAGTTCTTTCTTTTTTGCCGTTTCCGTTGTCACATCCGGCTACTACTAACAGTAACAACGCTAACATAAATACACTTAAAATCTTTTTCATCTTAAAAACCTCCTATAGACTAGATATGTGTATTTTTTTATATAACCTCAACTTAATCAACGAATTAATTAGTTTCTTCTTGTTTTCTTAAAAATTCTCTAATTAATTCAGCTTGATTAGGTTTGATAGGTTTACACCCTGATACGTCTTTTCCTTCATTTATAATTGCAGTTGCAAAAGCATTACAGCCGGGATATCCACAAGCACCACAGTTATAACCTGGGAGCATCGATTGAACAGTTTCAATACGATCATCTTCTGGTTCAACAGCTAATACTTTTGATAATAATGCAATTAATATTCCGAATAATAGTCCGATTCCTCCCAAAATTAATACCGGAATGATAAATTGATTTACAAACGACAAAACCATTATACAACACCTGCAAATCTAGCAAAAATCATTGCCATTATTCCTGCGATAATAAAAGCAATCGGAACACCTTGGAAAGGTTTTGGAATTGGAGCTCTTTCTAATTTTTCTCTTAAACTAGAGAAAATATAAATTACTAGAAGGAAACCAACACCCGACGCAAATGAATAAATTAATGTTTTTAAAAATGTGAATTGTTCCATTGTAACAACAGAAGCCATACCTAATATAGCACAGTTAGTTGTTATCAAAGGAAGATATATTCCTAAGCTTCGATATAGTGCAGGTGAAACTTTTTTAATAAACATTTCTAAAATTTGCACTAATGAAGCTATAACAAGAATAAACACAATTGTACGCATATATGCCATTTCCATTGGCACTAAGACATATTTATATAAAAGCCATGAAGCAACGGATGAGATTGTAATTACGAATGTTACTGCAAATCCCATTCCTGTAGCAGAGCTACGTTTTTTTGATACCCCTAAGAAAGGACACGTTCCAAAAAATCTAGCAAGAATTACATTTTCTACAAGTATTCCTGATAATACCCAAGCTAAAATGTCTCTCATTTCTTTTCACCTGCTTTACTAGCTTTTTTGTTTTGGATAGCAGCAACAATTGCAAATACAAATCCAATTACGATAAATGCTCCTGGAGGGCTTACAAAGAAATCTGAAAAGATTGCAAGTTTTTCAGCGCCGAATAAACTGTTGATATCAATAACGATATCTTTCCAAACAGTTATCATACCAACGCCTAAAATTTCTCTTATAATTGAAAATAGTGCTAAGATTAATGTAAATCCTATCCCCATTCCTAATCCATCAACAATACTGCTTAACGGACCATTTTTAGATGCAAATGCTTCTGCACGTCCTAAAATGATACAGTTAACTACTATTAATGGGATAAACACGCCTAAGCTACTATGTAGACCAGGTAAGAATGCTTCCATTACCATATCAACGATTGTAACAAATGAAGCAATAATAACGATGTATACAGGAATGCGAATTTCATCAGGAGTAATATTACGAACTAATGATACCATTAGATTACTCATAACTAAAACAAATATAACAGCTAATCCCATCCCAATTGCATTTTCAAGTTTAGTTGTTATTGCCAGTGTTGGACAAAAACCTAACATTGAAACTAGAATAGGGTTTTCTTTAAATATTCCTTTTAAAAAGTTTTCTTTCATCATTAATCACCTATATTCTCCACATAGTGGCTAGATGCAATAATAACACCTTCTAGAAATGCTTTTGAAGAAACTGTAGCACCACTTATGATTTCTAGTCCACTTTCAGCAATGTTTTCAACATTTTTCTCAGCATAGAATTGTGCATCACGGCCAACAGTTTTGAAATCATATGTAATTATTTTATCACCAATACCTGCTGTTTGCTTTTCAGCAGCAGTTACTTTTGTTGCTTTGATTACACCAGTTTTATAATCAATTACAGTTAATACTTTTATTTCACCACCATTGTAACCATATGTAGTTGTCCAGTAAATAACTGTATTTTCGCGATTTCTTTTAGTACCGTAGAAAACTTTTGAAATACTTGCTGGAAGATTATCAAATTCATCTGTTACATCTTCAAAACTATTACTATCTTCATCTACTTCTTCTAATACTTTTACTACTTCATCAAATTCACGTTTTTCAATAATTGGAGCAGTAAAGGAATTGATAAATGCAAGTAAACCAGCACAGATAACACCGAGAACAAGTAAAAATACCCCGTATTTTAATGGTTTACTCATTTGCATTCACCCCTTCTAAATATGCAAGTAAAATCTTATGAGCTTCGATAACTCCTTCAGATGTTACTGTAGCACCAGTAATAGCTTCAAGCTCATTTCCATTTACGATATCTTCAAACATATCGTTAAAGTCTCCGCCTTTATATGGATCATTATAAGGGCTATCATATGTTTCTTTAGATAAATCAGTAACAAATGAAGTAATCTCTCCATCAACAACAGTTGCTGTAGATTCTAAAGTACCTGAAAATCCTTTGCTTATAATTGTAAGTGTATCACCTTCAATAGATTTAATATAAGCTTTCATTGGATTTGCTTCAATTTCAATAATTACATCTTCACGGAAAGCTTCATTTGATAATTCAACAATTTCATAATTTTGATTTGTTGTAACTGTAATTGTTTCTTCTTCAGCAACAAATTCATAAATGAAATTAAGTGTAGTAAAATCTTGACGACTAGATACAAACTCAATACCAGCTGGAGTTTCAAAATCTGTATCATTGTCATATTGAGCGCGAACTAGTTGCATAATTCTATTAATAGCATCACCAGTTATTGTTGCTCCACTAGTTGCTTCAACAGTGAATTTTTTAGCGCTCATGTCTTTATTTGCAAATTGATCTACAAATTTATCATTACTTGTAAGTTTGCCTTGATATTCCGGTGTTTCATTACTTTCAACAATCAACATTCCTACAATTGCATGTTTTTTTGCATCTACTGCAAATGCAACTTGGATTGTTCCGTTGCGACCTTCAGATTCACCAACATAAACGATTCCTACAAGCTTATCATCTTTAAATGCGTCTAAACGACGAATAATAGATGTATCTTCTTCAACTAAAAATTCAACTTCATTATTTTCAACTAATTTTTCTACTTCAATTTTAGTGAACAAATCATAATATTTTTGTTCTTTAAGGCGCGCTTGTTCAGCAACAATCAAATGATTATATACTAAGCCAAAAGCTATTAGAAGTACGAAACTAAGTGCAAAGATTATTGTATGTTTTCTCACATTACACCTCCAAATTTATGAGTGTAAAGCCTACGACTGCGAGAATAATTATTCCTACATAGACATAACTCATTACTTTTTTACTAGGTTTATCTGCTACTCTAGTTTCAGCAAACATTCTATCAATAAGTGGAGTAAATAAATTCATAAATAATATTGATGTTGCAACGCCTTCAAGGTTTTTCAAGAAACGTAACATAACTGTTAATACACCTAAAAATAGAGCAAATACGATTTCTCCATTTGGTGTTCTTGGAGATGTTACAGGTTCTGTAGCCATGAAAACAGCTCCAAAGAATAAGCCACCGCTTAAAATTTGGAATAATGGATAACGTAAATCAGTCGCATAACCATTTGTAGCTCCAATTAAATATGTAAATACAAATACTGTTCCTACATAAATAACAGGAATACGCCAATTAATAACACGACGTACTAATAAGAATACAAATGATACAATACATAATAACGCACTAGTTTCCGCAATTGATCCAGGAATAAATCCGATAAAGAAATCTAATAAATTGCCATAAGGACTAATCGCATCATCAAGTGGTTGCGACATATTATTAAAGAAATTTGCAAGTGGAGTTGCTTGTGATACAATTTCTAAAGATTCAGTTGCATTTAATGCTCCACCGCTTTCTACAATCACTCCATAAAAAGCAACAGATAAAAATACATAACCTAATAATGCAGGGTTGAAAATATTATAACCAAACCCACCAAAAAGTAGTTTTCCAACTACAACTGCAAATATAGAACCGATAATTAATAACCAAATAGGTGTATTAAGAGGTAAAACCATTGCTAGTAAAACACCAGGTATTATAGCATATGATTTACGTAATTTCTCAATAATATTTTCCTCTTTCAAAAAGATTAAATAATATAGACCTTCAATTAAATAAGTACTTAATCCACCAACTATTACAAATATTAATGGATAAAGCATTTGTAATACTGTAGCATTTCCATCAATAAGTGGAAGAATTCCATTCTTAAACCAAGCAAATAAAATTAATGGAAGGAGAGAAATTAAAAAGTCTCTCATCATTATATTAGTGCCATAAACAGCAGTATCTGCTTTTCTAATATAAGGATTCTTTCCAACATTAAATCTTTTTTGTTCAGCCATTACTAATTCCTACCTTTTTTTAATACTATACTACGACTTTTACTTGTCGCTACTGTTAAATCAATTCGTGATGGACAAACATATGAACAGATTCCACACTCAATACATTTATCAGCACGTAAAGCTACCAATCCTTCTTCATCTTTTGCTTCTAATGTATTTTTAATTAGAATTGGTGATAAGAAAGTTGGACAATAAGCACAACATTTTCCACAACCCATACATGGTTCTTCTTCAGCCTCTTCTAATTTTGGTAAAACAGTTACAGCATTCAAAGAACGATTAATTACAAATGAATCAAAAATCATTCCTTGTCCCATCATTGGACCACCAGCAAGCATATATGCAGGATCTATCCCTTCAATATAACCGCCAATACTTTCGATTACTTCATGGGCTAAGCTACCAATTTTCAAATATACATTTTGTGGATTTTTTAATCCATAACCAGTGAAAGTCACCATTTTCTCGATTAAAGGAAGGTTATTCTCAATTGCATCTGCAAGAGCTATTAAAGTTGCAACATTATTTACAACTGCTCCAACATCACTTGGCAGTTTTTTATATGTTTTTTTCATAACTCTTTCAACAATATGTTTTTCCCAACCAGCTGGATAAACATCTTTTAATTTGAAAATTACAATATTTTCTTGATCGATACTTTGAGATAAAATTTCGATAGCTTCATGCTTATTGCCTTTAATTGCGATAACAGCTTTTTCAGCTGAAGTAGCTTTCATTACGTATTTAATACCTCTGATTAATTTATCAGCTTGTGTTTTCATTAAAACATAATCAGTAGTAATAAAAGGCTCACATTCGGCAGCATTAACAATTACCGTTGTAATTGGACTAGGTGAATTGTATTTTACATATGCAGGGAATGCTGCTCCTCCTAAACCAACAATTCCACATTCACGTGCGATTTTAATGATGTCTTCACGTGACAAAGAATCAACATTATTTGGTTTAATGTTGGCTGCTTTTCTTTCTTGAAAATCATTTTTTATTTCGATCATCGGTACCATTTTTCCTGATGTATGCCACATCTTTTTATTTATAGATGTAACTTTTCCACTAACTGAAGAATGTAATGGTAATCCGAAATTGCCAGTTCGCATTGCAACGACTTGACCCATATCAACTTTATCACCTTCTTTTACAAGGCATTCACAAGTTGCACCTGATTCGATAAGAGGGATATAAATGTATTCTGGTTTTAAAAATTCACTTTGATGATTTTGAAGTGATAGTTCTTTATGTCCCTGGTACTCACTTATGTGTAGACTCTTACTTTTTCGAAAAATCATATTATCCTCCTATTAACTCTGTTTATTATAACATAAATCAAAAAAAATTCAATAGTATTTTTGTTTTTCTCAAATGAAATCGCTCTTTTTTTTCTTACTTTTACATTTTCTTCATCTTTTTAAACACATTTTCTACTTTACTTTTGTAACCTAAATAGTAATCATAATACATATTTAGAAACTTATTTGCTTCATCATAATCAAAATCTTGGAACTCGTCCTTCCTTTTTACAAAATCATCTAATTTAGTTAAGTAAAGTAATTTCAAATAATTAATTGTTTTCTTGCTGAAAAGAAAATCATTTTGATGGCATTTTTTACACTTCATTCCTCCACTGTATAAAGAAAAATTAACTAAATCGTTTTTTGTTCCGCACTCTACACAACGAGTAAAAATTGGTGCAACTCCTAATAAATATAAAGTTTTTATTCTAAATATTATTTCAAATATTAAATAACTTTCTTCTTGATCGATTAATTTTATAATATCATCTAAAAATATATAAAAAGTTTTAAAATCATTGATATGCTCAGTTAATACATCAGCAATCTCAATGATTTTTAAAGAACTTTGTAATTTATCTATATTATTGTGAATACTTGGATATTGATTTAAAACTTTACCTGCACTTAAGTAATTTTTTTGAATTTCATATCCAATTTTAGTTAGTTCATGAGAATAACGAAAAGTGTGACCTTTTAAATTGGTCGCACCTTTTAAAATAATACTTTCCTTACCATTTTCAGTAATCAATGTTATTATTTTGGAATTATCTTGATATTTTATCGCCTTTACTATTATCCCTTCTTTTAACTTCATTATTACCACCACTGGTTTTACTAGTTTTATACTTTAAATAATCTTTAATGTTACCAGTTTTAATAAAAGTTTCGAAATCTTTATTACTCATATGATCATCTCCTTAATCATATAATTACAAGATTTTGACTTTTTATTCTGGTTTCATTAATTTTCCAAATCATAACCCATTTTTCGTAATTGCGTTTTTTTATTTCGCCAATCAGGTTCAACTTTTACCCATAGTTCTAAGAATATCCTTTCACCAAGAATCATAACAATTTCTTTACGAGCTAATGTTCCGATTTTTTTAATCATATTACCCTTTTGACCTATGATAATCTTCTTCTGCGATTGTCTCTCCACATATATTACTGCATGAATATTAAGTAATCCTTTTTCATCTCGCTTCATTAATTCAATAACAACCGATATTGAATGAGGTACTTCTTGTTCGGTTAATAGTAATATTTTTTCTCTTATTACTTCTTGAATTATAAAAGTTTCAGGATTATCTGTAACTTGATCTTTAGGGTAATACATTGGACCTGGTTCTAAATATGTTTTTATTCCATCAAGTAACTTGTCGATGTTACTTCCTTGTAATGAACTAATATAATATGTTTCTGTAAACGAAAACTGTTTATGAAATGCTTCAACATTTTCAATCAGTTTTCCTTTATTTTTTATTAAATCTATTTTATTCATTATTAAAAAGCAAGGAGTGTCGACTTTTTCTAAAGATGATATGACATAAGAATCTCCAGTACCAAAATCTTGTGTCGCATCAACTATTAATAAAATTAAATCAACATCAGCAAGCGTATTAATCGCTTGTTTATTCATATATGAACCTAATTCATGTCTTGGCTTATGAATTCCTGGAGTATCAATAAAGATCATTTGCGCTTCTTGATCAGTATAAATACCACGAATATTATTTCTTGTTGTTTGTGGTTTTGGGCTGATAATTGATATTTTTCTCCCTAATACATAATTAACAAATGTTGATTTGCCGACATTTGGCCTTCCAACAATAGCTATAAATCCAGATTTAAAGTTCATTTAAGTCCTCACCTGAAAAATAATATGGAAGTAATTCTTTTACTTTTAATATTTTTACTTCTTTATTTAAATTTGTTAGTATTACTTCTGCATCAGGATTCATTAATTCAACTAATACTTGTCTGCAAGCACCACATGGTGACGCTGGCCTACCATCAGCAATAACAAGTAGTTTCTTTATATCCTCTTTGCGGTACCCTTGAGAAAAAGCATAAAAAAGTGCTGTTCTTTCCGCACAGTTAGTAAGGCCATAAGACGCATTTTCTACATTACAACCGTTTATTATTTTACCATCACTTAATAAAATACTAGCACCAACTTTATAACGTGAATATGGTGAATATGAATTGTGATAAGCTTTTAAGGCTTCTTCATAAAGCTTTTCCAAATTAAACCCTCCGATATTTTTTTAATATTTCTTCTTGCTTAGCAATCATTTTCTTTTCGTCATTTGTATTTTCATGATCATAACCTAATAGATGTAATATCCCGTGAGTTAATAAAAATGCAAATTCGCGTTCAACTGAATGATTATATTGTTTTGCTTGTTCATACACTTTATCTATTGAGATAAAAATATCTCCTAAATACTCTTCATCACGATCAGGAAATGATAACACATCAGTTGAACAATCTAAATTTCGATATTGATTATTAATTTTCTGCATTTCATCATTATTAATACAAATAACACTAATATTTTCTTTTATATTTTCTTGGTTTGTAAAAATGGATGCAATATCATCTAATATTTTTTGAAAGTCAAAATTAATATCACCATAATTATTAAAAAAATTAATTTCCATTTTCTTTAGCCTCATATCGTTTGATTATTTTATATACTAAAGGATGACGCATAACATCTTGTTTTTGAAAATATGTAATTCCTATACCTTTAATGTCTTTTAATAGTTTTAACGCTTCGACTAAGCCAGAACTACTTTTACTAGGCAAATCTATTTGTGTTACATCCCCAGTAATAATCATTTGCGAATTAAAACCTAAACGCGTTAAAAACATCTTCATTTGTGTCGTTGTAGCATTTTGCGCTTCATCTAAAATAATAATTGCATTATCCAAAGTTCTTCCACGCATATATGCAAGTGGGGCGACTTCTATTATTCCCTTTTCCATTAATCTTGATACATGTTCAGATCCTAATGATTCATCTAATGCATCATATAAAGGAATTAAATATGGATCAATTTTTTCTTTAAAATCACCAGGTAAAAACCCTAATCTTTCTCCAGCTTCGACAACAGGTCTTACTAAAACTATTTTTTTAATATTGTTTGCTCGTAATTGGGAAACCGCATATAAGACAGCTAAATATGTTTTTCCAGTTCCAGCAGGCCCTACAGCAATATTAATTTCATTTCTTTGAAGAGATTTAATGTAAGCTTGTTGATTTAAACTTTTTGGATAAATAGCTTTACCCGAATAGTTAATAATAATTAATTCTTTATTTAAATATAAATCTAATAGTCTTTCGTGTTTATCATCTTTAATACTTTGGACAATATTAATAATATCACGTGGTCCAAAATTAACATCATTTTCAATTAATGTTTCTAAAAAAGTAAATAAATTTATTATCAAATCTTGATATTGAATATCATTTTCGTCAATCTTAACTTCGGCTTGTTTTAGTAATATTTCACAACCTATGACTTCTTCTATTAATGCAATAATTTTATCATTAGCGCCAATAATATTACTTTCGTTACTTGGATTTTGCAATTTATAAATGCTTTTATATGACATTAAAACACCTCAATTTATATTATATCATGAAAAAAATATAATATAAAGTCTTTATTATAAGATTTATAAAAATTAAAATAGGAAACTACAAATTAGTTTCCTAAGGATTTACAGGTACAAACTTAGCAACATTTTCATACTTTTTCACAATAAACCTAAAGTCAAAATGATTACTATCCTCTAGTGTATCAATTAATTCAATATATAATATTTTTTCGTGTTCACTAGGATTAAACTCTTTTTTAATTATACTTTTCGCATATTCTATAGCTTCATCTTTTTGATACGTAATTTCTATTTCTTTTTTTTCATAATAATATTTCTTTTTAAATT
>DUOT01000014.1 GCA_012838705.1 Acholeplasmataceae bacterium | reverse complement strand
CTATCACCTTTTGGATTTGCAAATAAATTTGCATATGTATTAATAGCTTTAATTTCATTAAAGCTTGGGAAGTCTAATACATAATTAACTGGTTCAGCAGTTGCTTTATTGTTTGTTTCTACATTTCTAAGTTTAATTAAAATATTTTTACCATTTAACTCAGATTCATAACCAGGAATAATATTTCCTTCCCCATCAACAAAGAATATATTAAACATCATCGTAACATTATATATTCTATCAGTAATCTGAATGTGATAGTAAACTTTAGTTTCTCCATTTTCACTAGTTACACGATAAGTAATTATATTATTAGAACTATAATTTGCTTTCAACTCATCAATTAATTTTGGATTAGAATCATTATTTACTTCAGGTGTCCAAGTACCATTATTAAATCGTGATATAGTTGCACCGATAGGTAAATATTCAACTAATTCTGGCATGTATAAATCTTCTGCAACATCTAATACATACGTATTAATACGATAATTAAACACTTTATACATTGAACCATTATAGTCAATACCTTCTTCATAAAAACCAATATTGTAATTACTATTAATTATATCTCCATTACTATTTGCTTCACTAATTTCTTTAATATTAGTTGAGTAATCATCAAATGTAATATTTGATAAATATGCATTTACGCCTTTATTTTTAATAACGTCAAGATTAAAAGTATTTACTAATATATTATCTCTATAATAAGAAATTGTGAAGATATAATATCCTGGGTTTGATTCTAAACCAAACTTAATCGTAAGATACTCATCGCCATAATAACTAATATCAGAAGTATAATTATCTCCTTCAAATGAACTATAGTCATATGATACTATAAAGCGTTCATTTCCACTTAAAGTGTATAAGGATTCATCAATTCCAAAATCAATTTCAATAGTATTTACTTCCTCACGACTTACAGCTAAATTGTGAATATTTGCAAGACTTTTATTATTATATACATTTACTATATCAAAATTATTTTCAAGTATAAAATGATAGTATGTCTTTGGAGTTCCCCCATCTAAAGTCGTTACTTGATATACGATTGTATAAATATAAAGTCCTGTACTTTGATTTAATGTTTGAGTTACAATACTAATATTAGATATTTTACCTAATACAGTAACTTGTACATTCAGTTCATTAACATAATATGTAGTTATTTGTGAATATGGACTGCTATCTATTATTGTCCATGAAATATTATTAAAGTTTGGTGCTTCCCCAAAATTAGTTAGCGTTATAAATGTTTGATTAGAAATAGGGATATTATTTCCATTTTCTTTTACTTCGAGAAGATCTGATAATTGTGTTTTATTTAACACAAAATTTTCATTACGAACATTACTATTTGTAAAGAATTTATATTTTATTGTATAATTTCCTGGTCTAAGATTATCTGATAATGTAATAATAAATTCAAATCTTCCCGATGAATTTCTTTCAGTTACATTCACAGTATAATATTCTGGATCAACTTCTTCATTACCAAAATACAAACTAATATGTTTCATTTTGTAATTGCTTGGGAAGACGCCACTATTATCTCTAAATCTTATACCAATTGAATTCGTAACACGTCTTGTTCCAACTGAATTATAGTTACGATATGCTCCATCAAGAATAATTTGATCTTCTTTAGGGCGATTATTAGGTGAATCAACATTAGGTGAAAAGTTGAAATAGATACTGTATGTTGTTTGATAATTGTTGAAGTAATCGTTACTTTTTAGTGCTGCTTCTGAGTATATTGTAAATCTACCAATATAAACATTATTAGTTTTATTTGATCTATTTCTATAACTAGATATATTTGTTGTCAACTCTGGGATAACAATATCTGAGATTGTATCTCCTTGCATTAATAGATTACGGAAAGCAGTAAGGTTATTTCTGTAATTAATACCAGTATGATTAGAATAATCATCAATATGTGCTCCTACCATAGCATTTTCTGATATGTTTATTTTCTTTATTATTAAATCTATCACATTTTGATTGCTAGGAAATTCATTGACACCAACATCAAAGGTTATCCTTTTATTGTTATAATTTACTGATACTGGATTCTCAATTATTACTTTATCCTCACCTTTATCTTCAAAAACAATATCATCATCAAGCAAATCAGACTCAAGATTATAACTATTTACATACCTAATTAGTCTTAAATCTTCATATTTATTTATGATATCATCGCTCAATCTTTCTCTATGTAAGTAATTAATATTTTCATAATTACTATCGTATGGAATTTTATTTGCGAGGCGATAGATTTTATTAAGATTAATATTATCAGGAATAGTAATTCCGTTGTTTGTCTTTATAACATACAGGCCATCATAATCTTGATAATTTTCACTTAAATTATTTTTATTTACATAAGTAATATTATTTGTGGAAAATGTTGTCGATGGAATTTTCAGAACTTCAATATTATCCCATAAAATCGTTCCACTACTTGACTCTAATGTTTGGTCTATATTTTTATTTACATATGTTATTTTTGGCTCTAAATATGGACCAATAAAAAGTTCTAAAACATGAATTACTTCTGAAGCGTAACTTTCTTCCCAATATGGTTCTACATATAAATCTTTTTCTTTATTTTCTTGTCTATATCCTCTATAAATATTTTGGTTACCAACTTTTGTATATGCGGTACCGCTTATATTTTCTATTTCTAATTCTTGAGAAACATAACGATCATAATCAATATAAACTTCTCGGAAAACAAGTAATACGATATCGCCTAATGTATATCTTTCACGTTCAATCGTAACATGCTTACGATATATATTTTTATACGAAGCAGAAGTATAATAAGTAAAACCAGTCAGTACTGCTTGTGTTGTATCATTTTCTTTTGCGCTATAATAATTAGCATTATGTAATCGAATATACCTAACTGTATCAGTAAAATTATATTTTTGATCGATTCTACCTATTAAATCGCTTTCTGAATCATAATTAAGTAATAAATTAAATTTACCACCATTAATTGATAGTATTGCATTTTCTCCTCTTTGAATACGTCCTACAATACCACCAAATCCTCTTTTAGATTCTGGATATCTTCTAATATCACTAGTTGTATCAGGATAAGCTAATTCATTTAAATCATAATAGAAATTACTAAGTTCACTAGTAGTTTCTATTTGTCTTAAAGTATTATAATCGTCTGTATCTAATGCTTTTATCTTTCCGTAGTGAATTGCACCATAAATATTTAATACAGTTTCCATATTTTTGTGTGCAAAAATATTCCCAATAATTCCACCAGCTACATCAGTAGAGGAGATTGTTCCAAAGTTAATTGTGTTGTTAATTATGATATTTCCTTCACTAATAATTCCACCACTACTTGCATGAACTGCTGGTCTTTCTGCAGTTCCTTGAGTTGTCGCAATAGTAACATGACTACCTGAAGGGTTACTATTATTAAAATAGTATTGGAAAGTTTCAATTATAGAAGTATCAGAATAAATTCCCTTATTTTTCGTAATTGAACTTATATCTCCATAATTTATAGCATTTATAATAGCAGAATTATTAAGGCCACTTGCAACAATACCAGCGCTACGAACAAAGTTTTCACTAATAGCAATAACATTACCGCTATTAACACTATCTTGAACTGTTGAATCCCATATAGTAAACGCACTAATACCACTTGCTATTGCTCCACCTTTAAACGAAGTAATAAGGTTCGCATTAGTGTTATCTACTGTAATAGGATCATTTATAGCGTCAATATTTTTTACAACTATATTACCGATATTTAATACATCTTTAATAGTTGTTCCACTCAATGTTGCAATACCAGAGCCATATACATTACCAATATTATTCGTACTTGCATTAATAAAACTTGCATTAACACTATTAATAATTTCACCATTATTAATATTTACTAAACCCGAAACATAAGTGTCATCACTATTATTAATATTATTTAATGTAATAGTTCCTTCAGTTAAACTATTTTGAAGTTTATTTGGTAAGTAGTTTGTAATTCCAGCAACATAAAATTTATAACTACTATTAATATTATTTACATTAATATTTCCACTAAAATAAACATTTAAATAATCAATATTTGAAGATGTGGAAATACCAGAAATATATGTTTCGTTTAATAAAGTAATATTTTGATAATTAATATCTCCTTTATTCTCTATAAATCTCAATACAGTTTCGATTCCATATTCACTAATATACAATGGTGAAACATGTTGGCTATAGTGATTATAGTTAAAATCACCATTATTAACTGATTGAGATAATGTAATCTTCTGAACTCCGATATTATAAATTAAAGCTGTATATTGGAAGTTTTCAAACGTATTTGATTCAAAAGTATTATCGTTTTGTAAATATATATATTCACTTGGTTCTGAGTGATTTACAACAGCAATACCTGCAGCTCTAACTATGTTTTGTTCTGCTTTATTTTTAATAACTCCAGTATTTGTAAATGATCCAAAACCATCACTAAGATTATGTGCTTCCCCTTCTACATATCCAATAATTCCACCAACTAATTGTGGATAATTATTGATATGTAAATCATAGACTTCAATATTACCATTGTTTTTAAGTAAACTTATTTTATGTGAATAGTCATTATTTAAATACCCGATTATGCCACCAATTGCAGTATATCCTTGTTTGAATGTGTCAATTTCATTATTACTTTTAATACTTCTAATCGTTCCATTATTTTCGTTATTTATAAGTGTAATTTTACCATCTAAAACAGAACCAATAATCCCACCTAAATAAACTGTAGAATTGCTTATATATTCATATGCTTCACCGCTTATTAATAAACCGTCTATACCATATACACAAGTATTTGTAATTGTACCGTTACCAACACCAGTAACTCCGCCAATATTTATATTATGTGTTAGGCCATTTTCAATATTTATTTGTCCGGAAATTAATACCTCATTAATTAAAGCATTATCAATTGCACCCGCAACTAATCCTAGATTTAATGAAAAACGATTATCATAATTTGTTATATTGATTTTCATATTTGAGAATGTAATGTTTTCAATAGTTCCAGACAAAATACTAAAAAACCCACCATAGTTAATTTTATCAATTTGTGCTATATTTGTAATTTTTAAATTACCAATAGTATAGCTTTTACCATCAAAAACACCATTAAAACCGATATTTGGCGTATTATATGCACTTTCTGATACTTCATTCATATCGATATTATTTGTTAGCTCATAACTAGCTTCAGAATATGAATCATAATGAAGGATTTTCGAAAATGCGATAACATCCATTGCATCATTTATCTGATATTTTCCATTCGTATATTTTAATCCAATTAAAGAAGGATAGCGATAATTGCTATAAAAATACCAGCCATTTGTTAATCTTGATTGCGAAGACTTAAGTATATGTGTTGGCTCACCAAAAGCTAGTAAATCTTCATATGGATAAATAGTTTTATCATATACTAAGTTATTAACTATTCCAGAGTTTTCAGCAACAACTGGTGAAAATATATTATTATCATTTTCAACAATCTTAGATCCTGCAAAATATGATTCTACAAACTCACCATTATTTTGATATACTAATCCACTAACGCCTTGATAAGAATTTAGTTTCATTCCTTGATCAGAAATTACATAAACATTTTGCACACTTCCATCATTTTCCCCAACCAAGTATGAATAATAATCAATGCTTCCATCTGTAACATTTACAAAAGGATCTATTAAACCTAAATTTTTAATTTGCCCTTCATTATATGTAAACATTGCAAAGTATTGTGTAACAGTTACTTCTTCGCCTAAATCATCTATAAATACTAATTTATCAATATCAGCAAATATTAAATTTTTAATTTCAAATCCACGACCATCAAATGTACCTGTAAATACATTTTTAATTGTTTCATTTTCTGTGGTTGTAAAGTCATAACCGATTGGAATGAATTTTTTTGATTTCATGTCTTGATAATCGATATCATCACCTAAAACATAGTTAAGTGAAAGTAATACAGAAATCATTTTTTCTGTCGGTTTATTAACATCAACATCATTATATTTATGATTAATACTTACATCAGCAGAAAAACGATATAATTCATCAGCATTATCAATACGAATATATAAATCTTCCGCAATTTCTTTTACACTTTCCGGGTCGGCATTATCATTTGCAATATTTTTACGAAAATCAGTATAAGAAATATATGCAGTTTCTCCGATATAATCAATAACTTCAGGAAACTCACGATGACTTAATTTCGTATTATTTAAACGTTCTAAATCTTTATTTAAAATAGGGGTTTTAATAAAACTAATACCAATAAATAATACGATAACAGTAAGGAGAGATAATAAAATTTTTCTCATTACCATTCACCTCCCCAAGGTGCTTCACTTAAACCCCAATTGTTTTGTGGTCCTAGTGTTGCTTGAACCCCCTCAAGAGCTATTGCTAATTGTAGAAAATGAGAACTATCATATTCATCAATTAATGTTTCTCCAGGGATAATAAAATCAATCACAAAAGGATTACTATTTCCTTTTACTTTTTCAGGATAGTAATAATAATCATTATATAAATACCAATCATTATCAATGTTATATGTAATTGGATTATTAAATGGAATAGAATATTCCTTTTTACCAAAACTAGTATCTCTAACAACTGTTAACTCTTCAACTATTTTTGCTCTAACATATGTATCAACATTACTGTAAACATATACTTGAACATATACATTATCAATATATTCTAAAGTACCGCTATCGCTTAAATTTACATAATATACTCCTGGTTTTTTATTCTCACTAGCTATATATTCTTGTCCAGGATAAATATCTCCATCTAGTTCATAAAAAAGACGTGCCACAACTTTTACTTCCCCAATAGTAGCATCATCTTCTTTTATTCCAGAAGCAAGCAAAAATGAGGCTACAACATCTTTAGATATTGTAACTAAAAGCAGAATAGATATGATTGTAATTATGATTATTAATCTACTTTTCCTCATGTTTTTTCTCCCTTAATGAATTTGCTCGAGCTTAATAACAAAACTTGTTATTTGCAAATTCCCTTCATCACTTAAACTTTTATTTGCATTAATAGCAAAATCAAAAATAAACTCTTCTTGTTCTTCTAATATAACACTATTAAATATATTTATTTTTTCTTGATATACCCCTAAACTTATTTCTTTTTCTATATTTGTATTTGGATCAATAAAGATAATTGAAAATCCACTTAAAAAATCTAAATCACTATATATTATATCATTTATATAAAAATCTAAATTACCATCTATTGACCCTTCATTTTTCACAAATACTCGAAAGTAAAAAGTTTCTCCAGGAATAACATTTTGAAAAGATATATTATCTGTAACAAGCACATACTCATCTATAATATTATCATTATTTTCATCAATTCCTTGATATAGTTTTAAGTCAGCTGTTAATGAACCAGTATTAAAGATTATCGGATTTGATGTTTTAAGTGTTGTAAACCAAGCATATGTTAATGAGATTGTTAATAAAAAGGTAATTATAATTATCATTGCTACAATCACTTTTTTCATGTTCATTAACAACTCCTTTCCCATTATTTTTTCATTTCTTTAATCATGCGAACAATAATTATATAACTAACAATAACAAGTAATACTATGATCCATAAATAACGATTTAAAAACAAAAGCCCTATATATGGAATATGAAATTTCATAACTCCTATTATGTCATCTTTAAATACTTTTTCTACACTTTCTTCTTGATTAGCATCTCCATGAGTAGTATATATATTACCATCAATATCAACTACCCTATGAACTACAGGAATGCTACTAGTCCTATATGCTATGATATCTCCAACATTTATTTCATCTTCATTTAAATCTATATAGACAAGTGAATATTTTGGAATCTTCGGATGCATACTATCACTTATTACAACATAGTATTCAAACCCAAAAATCTTAGAGCCTAATGTCCCTACAGAAAAAATTAAAAAGATAATAAAAATTACATATAATATTTTTTTTATCATTATCTACCCTACATTTATATTTATATTTCCTAATTCTTCCCAAGTAACATAATCAGCCTGTTTTGCTTCAAATACTAATTTTAAACCTACGCTTTTTCCTGAATAGTTATTATTAACAACATTACCATCTAAAACTAGTGATTCTAAAACAACAATTGAATTATTATCGGGAAAAATTATTGAGTTTTCGTCATCTTGATAATAATAATATCCATCATTTTCAAGTGCCCAGTTTTCACTTAATGATATACTTTCAACAAGATTACTGCCATCTTGTGAATCAGAAATAATTATTACTTTTATTCTTAATTGTGTAGTGATTGTGGAAAGGTTTGATAATTTATAAGGTGAGGAAACAATATTTTCGCCGGGAACTACAAAATCATCACTTAATGATCCTTCTAAAGTATATTGAACTTTCCCAAGCGTAAATGATACTTGTTCTGTATTTTTTGTATCATATAACCATGCTTTAATAGTTTTCGCTGTTAACGATAAAGCGAAAACTAATAATACGATTAAGATTCCACAAATCACTTTCTTTTTCATAATACTCACCTTTTTATTTGCTCAATTATTTAGTATTGAAATAAATATAAAACCTCTTAATTCTAAACATTCCGTTTTGATAACCTATATGTTCTGTTGTATGATCATAAAAAATCGTAAATGTAAAGTTTACCTCTTCATCAATTTCTAATGGATAATCTTTATATAGTGTTATTGAATTGTTATGATCAGTTAGATTATTTAGTCTATATAGATTTAATACTTGACCGTGTACAATTTCCTCTTCAGTACTGTTTGGCTCAAGTTTTGTTGCTTGCCCATTGGCTAATACATTACCTTCAGCAATATAAAAAACATTTCTTATATCTAATGTGCTATTTACACTTTCGATATTTTCCATTCGCAAGATTATTAACACTTTCGTATTACTTTGATTTTTAATATTGATATTGAACTCATATTTATCATTAGGTACTGCATTATTAAATATCGTATACATATCTTCTGCTGTCGATACAGCGATTGGGTCACCATCATTTTTACTTATAGTAATATTTACATCAACTTCAAAATTTCCAATTGGTATTACTAAATCTTCAACATCTGCTTGATTGGAAAATGTAAACCAAGCAAAAGTGGAGGTGATAAGTAATAGTACTGTTAGGGCTAAAAAGATAACCGATTCAATTAATTTTTTATTCCCTTTCATATTACCCTCCATCACTTATACATTATTATATGTTAACAACAATTAATAAAGCCTTAATGAAATCCTTAATGGAAATAAAAAAATAAGGTAATTTTCTTACCTTATTTTATAATGCTTAATATATCTTTTTTTGGTCTAAATCCAATAATTTGATTTTCAACTTCTCCGTCTTTAACATAAACCAATGTTGGAATGCTACGAACACCATATTGAGCAGCAAGTTCAGGATATTCATCAACATTAATCTTAACAACTTTTAAAAATCCTTCAGTTTCTTTTTTAATTTCTTCAATAATCGGTGCTAGCATCTTACATGGTCCACACCAATCAGCATAAAAATCAATTAATACTTTTTCATGTTCACTAAATATTTTTGGTAAACTAACCATTTTAATTTCCTCCTTTGTATGTGGATAATACCACTTTATTTTATATGCTATATTATACTACATAAGGATATACTTTGCCACTTTAATGCTTTACTTATTAAACACCTTTACCATGTCATCTATTGTAACACTTAATGGAATTAATGGCAGCAAGACACAATTACCGTTAACATATTCAGATTTCTTTAAATCCTTTATAATCCCTTTTAAGGTCTCACTTTTTTCTATTGTTTCTTCAATTTCTTTTTTGTTGTGGAATTCTAATACAATAGCAACATTATTTATTATTCCTTCTTTTAATATAAATACATGTGGAGTAAATACTAGTTCTTCATCAAATTCTAAATACTTTCCTATTTCATTAGAATACGTATACCCTTCTTTAATAAAATTTCGTTTAATTTTAGGAAAAGTATTATTTGTACAACCAAATAAAATAAATATAAACGATAACAATATAAATGCTTTTTTCATCTTATCACCTACAAATAAATCCACCTTTCAACATCCTACATAATTTATAATATTTATTTATT
>DUOT01000154.1 GCA_012838705.1 Acholeplasmataceae bacterium | reverse complement strand
TAATTATAAATTAAGAAATTTAAATTTATTAAATAAAGAGTTTATTAATAATATAAAAGTAGATATAGCAGACTTTACATATGATTTTTTAGGAAATAGAATTGAGATTACAAATCTGAAATTTCATCAAGCTGAAAAGCCATGGATCTATGAAGATTTAAGTACTTATGGGGATGTAAAAAACGAGTGGGAAATAAATAGGCTCCAGTTTTTATTTCCCCTAGCACTTAACTATTATCAAAATAGTGAAAACTTACCCTTAATAAAAAAAACAATAAATAGTTGGATAAAAGCTAATCCATATAACTATGGTGTGAATTGGTTTAGTAATTTAGAAGTAGCGATAAGAGGAGTTACTTTATATTTTGTTTTTGAATTAACTGGGTTAAGTTTATCGCAAACTTTATATGAACATGGCACGCATATATATGAAGAAATAATTTATTCAAAATATTGTATTCCTAATAATCATGTATTAGGAGAAGCAACTGCATTACTTCTTTTAGGTCATGCATTTAATATAAATAAATGGATTAATAGGGCCAGAAAACTAATCAAAAAGTTTTCTTATTTAATAAATGATGAAGGAATATCAATTGAAGGTTCTTTTAGTTATCATTTCTTTAAAACGCAAATGTTATTAGTTCAAAGTTTATTTGATAGTAATTTGAAAGACAAAACAATAAAAGCACTTAACTTTATTTCCGTAATCATAAAACCCAATGGGTCTTTAGTTAATTTTGGTGATAATGATGAAGGCTATTTTTATAATCCTTTTTGGGAAAAAAGTATTATAAATATCATTAAGAACCTAAATATATTTAATTTAAAATTTGTTTATAAACCAATAAATAAAAACTTTTATAATTACAAAGATTATAAAATCATAAAGGATGAAAAGGAAGGCTTTTATTTATTATTTAGTGGACAAAAGGAAAAATATCATTCTCATTCTGATAACTTAAATATTGAACTTACTCTTAAAAATATAAATATTTTAGAGGATTCAGGAACGTATATTTATAACGGTAATAAAGACTTAAGAACATACTTTCGTTCTAGTTTAGCACATAATACTATAAGTTTCGAAGGTTTAGACCATAGCGTGCAAATAGGAACATTTCGTTGGGTAAAAAGCACTAAAGCACTCCTTTCAGTAGATAAAAACTCATTTATAGGCACCCTGAAAACGAGTAAAGGAAAAGTTAAAAGAACAATAGAAATAGAAAAAAACATTGTAAAAATAGTAGATGAAATTGAAACCAAAGGTAAGGCAATAGTAAACTTTCATTTTGGAAAGGAAATTAACCTTAAAGCTATTAATGATAATTTATATCAATTTAATAATATTTATATAAAGTTTATTGGAAATTTTAATATTACTAAAAAACTATCTCCTATATCTAAAAGCTATAATCATATAACAAAAAGAGAAAACATAAGAATTGAAACTTTTGGTAATACTAAACTAGAAACTATAATTTATATAAAGTAGGTTTTAGTATGAAACTTGTAATGCTTTTATCATTTATTCCTAATCCACGAATGAATAGAAGAATTAACATATTAAAAACTAAATATGATGTAGTATTAATCTATTGGAATCGTAATGATGAAAAAGTTAAACTGAATTTAGATATTAAACAAATTGAAATAAATATAAAAGCTGATTTTAATTTAGATAGTCCTATTAAAAGAATAATAAATACAATTACATTTCAAAGAAAAGCATTAAAGTATTTAAAACAAGAAAAACCAGATATTATTTATTTACAAAACTTAGATATGTTAGATATTGCTTGTAAATATAAATATAACGCAAAAATTATTTATGAAATAGCTGATATTAATACATTACTTCTTGATAGGCAAAAAGGATTAATAAAAAGATTAATAAGCTTTATATTAAAACGAAAAGAAAAAAAACTAATAACAAAAGTAGATTTACTAGTTATTACTTCACCAAAATATTATGATGAATATTTCAAGGATTTAATTAATAAAGATAAAGTTATCTTTATTCCTAATACTCCTGATCTAAAACATTTTAATGATTATAAAAAGAAAGACTTTAGACCTTATACAATTGCATATATCGGAGCAATAAGATATGAGAAGCAATTAAAAATGTTAATTGATAGTAGTGAAATAACGGGAGTTAATGTTTTTATTGCTGGTTTTGCTTTTAATGATATTATTAAAAATTATTGTAAGAAAAAGGATCATGTAACATACTATGGTCCTTATGATTATAATACCGAAATATCAAGACTTTATGGTAAAGCTAATGCAATATATTCTGTTTATGATGTAGATAGAAAAAATGTTAGGCTTGCTTTACCTAATAGACTTTATGAAGCAATATATTGCAGGCTTCCTATAATCGTAAGTAAAGGGACGTATTTAGGTGAATTAGTAGAGGAGAAGGGATTAGGATTTGCAATAGATAATAATAATCAAGAAGAGTTAGTAAATATATTATTAAGACTAAAAAATGATAAAAACTTAAATAAAGAAATAGAAGAAAATTGTATTAAAAATAAACATTTGCTTGATTTAGATTATTACAATAATCTTTTACTTAAGGAATTAGATAGACTATGTTAATATATAATGTATTTCTAATTGTAAATGTATTAATTGGCTTAGTAGTATTATATAGTCCATTTGTTAAGGAAAAGTATCGAGATAATTTATATTTATTTATATCATTTATAATGCTTACATTATTAGGGGGATTAAGATCAATAAATGTTGGAACTGATACGAAAGCTTATCTAGATATATTTTATTTAATTAAATATACAAATAATTTTAAAGAATTATTTAAATTAAATTATGAAATTGGATTTATTTTATTAAATAAAATAATAGCAATTTGGGGAGGAAATGGACAAACATTTTTATTTGTTACTAGTGCAATAATAAGTTTTGGATTTATTTATTTTATTAAAAAGAATTCAATAAATCCATTATTAAGTGTATTTTTATTAATAACACTTTATTACTACTATGCCTCGTTTAATGGAATAAGACAATATATAGCTATTGTAATACTACTCAATAGTTTTACATTTTTTAAGAATAAAAACTTTTTAGCTTTTATTTCCTTTATCCTTTTAGCAAGTCTCTTTCATTTAACTGCTATATTTTTTCTTCCTTTATATATTCTAGGTATAACTTATTGGGAATATAAAAGGGTAATTCTTTTGTTAATAATTTTATTTTTAATTTATATAAATTTAGAATCTTTAGTATTATTATTAATAAAAATACTTCCTCAATATAAGTCTTACTTAGGTTCTAGTTACTTACAAGGTTATACTGGGAAAATGTATCTAGTTGTTAACCTCACAATATTTTTCTTTATATTAGTGGTGTATGTTGCGAAAAGGGGATATAAAGATCCATTTACAAATATGCTTATAATTATTGATATATTAATTTGCACATTAACAATCTTTGCAACAAAAGTACATTTTGCTAATCGTATTAGTTGGTATTTAACACAATTTCATATTATATTAATTCCTCATTTTCTAAATTTAATTGATGAAAATAAAATTAGAAAAATTGCATTAATATTAATAATTATCATGGGAATATGTTATCATAGTTATTCATTGAGTGTTAATTTGCATAAGGTATCACCATATGTATTTTATTGGGATTATAGGTTGAATGTATAAATGTATTAATAATAGAGAAGAGAAAATCCAAGAATAAAAGCTAATATATAATAACGACATATCACGACACAAAATATACAAAATGTATATTATATGTTGACTTTTGCTTTGTTTGCGATATAATAATAATAGATAGATTAAAAAGGAGAAGTGGGTATGCGTTATTATATATTAAAAATAACCACAAGAGGCATAAAGAATATTGAGAAAGATATCTCATTACATTTTTATCCTCAAACAATTTCCAAAACTTTAAATATTCGAAAAAAAAATGTTAAAGCTATTTTTGGAATGAATGGCTCTGGGAAATCAGCTATTATAAAATCTGTTGAGTTATATAGATATCTGACAACTGTAAAAAATTATCTTACAAGTACACAGAAAAAATATTTTGATGATTTAATTAACAAAAAAACAAAATCGTTTTATTTTAATGTTATTTATGCAGTGTATGATGAAAAGAATCGTAATAAGATTATTAATATTTATTCACATTCAATATTAGTAAAATATGAAGATGGATTTTACAAAATAATTGAAGAAAGATTTTCTAAATTGTCAAAGGACAGTAAAACAATTAATGGTAAGTATGATCTCATATTTGAATCAAAGAATGGAAATTTGCTTACGATAGAAGGTTATTTAGGCAACTACATAACAAATAAAACTGTTAATCTATTGCACGATTCCTCTTTCTTTGCAATAATGAAGTATTATATAAAAGAGTTTAATGGCATGCTTTTGGAGTATCAGATAACTCCAGTAGAAACCTTATATATGAAAGACCTTTTATACGGTGGTATGATGAGTCTTTCACTAAACATATACCTTGATATTGATGATATATATGATGCTCAAAGTACTTACGCTTATCAATTTTTTGAAGTCTTTGAAAACCTAAGAGATGAAAAGAGTAATATAGATGAAAACATAAAAATAAATGTTAACATTAACGTAGTAAAAAAAGAGAATGAAAAATTATATGAAGATGAAATAAAAAATCTTGAAAGATTTATTAAAATATTTAAACCCAATTTAAAGGAAATTACATTTATAAAAAAAGTTAATTGGGATTATTTTATTTATTCGCTAATTTTCAACTATGATGGTTATTCTGTAGATTTAGAATTGGAAAGTACAGGAATAAAAAAATTAGTTAGACTATATCCTTATTTGCAATATGCTTCGAAAGGTGAAATTACATTTATCGATGAGATGGATGCTAATATACATGATGTGTATTTATCTAAATTAATTGAATTTTTTGAAAAATATGCATTAGGGCAATTATGTTTTACTTCACATAATTTAGGAACTATGAAAGAATTAAATTATAATGATTATAGTATTGATTTTATTAATGAGAATATAGAAATAGTATCATGGAAGAAAAACGGTAATTATAGCCCATATAATAGATATCGAAGTGGTTTAATTAAGGGGTCTCCATTCAACGTAAATGATTTTGATTATTTATCGGTGTTTGATGTAGGGGAGAAAGATGCAGATAATAATAGGGGTCGAGCATAAAGATACTGATTTTATGTATATTAAAGAAGCAATAAATTATTTTTATTGTATTTATGGAAATGATATAAAATTAACTTCTATATCACTAGAAGGCAAAGGAAATTTCCAAAATAAACTTAAAACGATAAATAATCATATTCATAAATATGAAGGAGATAGTGTTGTAGTTTTTTGTTTAGACTTAGATAGTCAATTAGATTCTACAAATAAAGAACTAAATAAAAATATAAATGATTTTTGCAGAAGAAATAACATTAGATTAGTCTGGTTTAATGAAGAAATAGAAGAGGTCTTTTTAGGATATAAAGTAGAAAAAAGAAAAAAAACAAATCAAGCAATTCACTTTATTAGAAGTAATAAAATTAAAAAAGTTCCAATTGGAAATTTATCCAATGAATATTTTAATAAAATAAGTACAAGTAATTTCTTGAATGTTTTTGATCAAATTATAGGCGAGTTCCGACGAAAATAAATAAATGTAGAAATATTGCATTACTATATTAATTTAAAAAAAGGGGAAATAGATATTTAAAAGGATTTTCCTTTTAAATTTGAATATTTCCTTTTTTTATTTAATAATATTTATTG
>DUOT01000153.1 GCA_012838705.1 Acholeplasmataceae bacterium | reverse complement strand
AAAGAAATTAAAATATATTTTTATTTTTCTTTTATTTTATTATATAATATAACCGTAAGGAGGTTGTTATGAAAATATATATAAGTGCAGATATTGAAGGAGTCAATAGTATTTGTAGTTGGGATGAAACTGAATATGGTCATTCCCGATATCTTGAATTTAAAAAACAAATGACTGATGAAGTTAAAGCTGCTGCTATCGGTGCGAAAAAAGCAGGAGCTACAGAAATATTTATCAAAGATGCTCATGACTCAGCAATGAACCTATCTATTAATGATTTACCGGAATATGTAACACTGCATCGAGGGTGGGAAGGAAGTATATGTTCGATGATGGCAGGATTAGACGAATCTTTTGATGCTGTTATATTTATTGGGTATCACAGTCCATCAAGGTCTAATGGAAATCCGCTTTCCCATACATTAAATACACGAATACATCACATTAAATTAAATGGGGTTATTGCTAGTGAATTTGATATTAATGCATATTATGCAACTTATCTTAATATTCCTGTTGCGTTTTTAAGTGGTGATAAACACTTAACTGAACATGTACAAATGAAAAATAATAATATTGAGGTTGTTGCAACAAAAGAAGGTCATTATGGAGCGGTAGTTAGTGTTCACCCTAGTATTACAAATCGATTAATTGAAGAGACTGTAGAAAAGGCATTAAATAAAAACTTAAAGAAAAATATAGTATCATTACCAGCAACATTTGATCTTGAAGTTCAATATCGAAGAAACCAAGATGCTTATAATGCTTCATTTTTCCCGGGATGTAAATTATTGGGAACCGATCGTGTAATTTTTAAATCTGATAATTATTATGATATATTAACCGTATTAAAGTTTATTGTATAAAGGGGCTAAAAGCCCTTTTTTCATTGCTTCATCTTTAATCTAAAATTAATATGTAATAAATGTAATTATTTATTAAAGCAGATTTATTCTGCTTTTTTATAATATAAGTGTTTTTATTTATCCATTGACATATAATACTATGTATTATATAATATAGGACAATAGGAGGTATTTATGAAAATACAACTCAAGAAAGGATTGTTAGACATTTGTGTCCTCGCTGTACTAACTGAAGAAGACAGTTATGGATACAAATTAATACAAGATACTAAAGATATTGTTGAAATATCGGAATCAACATTATATCCTATCTTAAGAAGACTAGAAGAAAATAAATATTTAAACTCATATAAAAAAGAATTTAATGGACGCTTACGTAAGTATTATCAAATAACAGATCGTGGTATTAAACATATATATGATTTTTTAGACGAATGGAAAGATATGATAAAAATATATCAATTTATAAAGGAGAAAATAAAAAATGAATAAACAAAAGTTTTTAAATGAAATTAAAGCTAATTTAAAAGACTTTAAAAAAGACGAAGTTAAAAGAATTATTGAATATTACGATGAAATGATAAATGATAAAATTGAAATGGGAATATGTGAAGAAGATGCCATTAGAAGTTTAGGGGATGTTAATGATATAACTACAGAAATAAAAACAAATCTATTAGGAGAACGAAGTAATAATAAAGCAACTAATTCATTAAAAAACTTTCTTTTAATATTAGGAATTTGTACTTCACCAGTCTTGCTTCCAATCGGAATAATTTTTACTGTCCTTTTCTTTTTAATCTTAATACTTATTGCTACATTATTTCTCTCTATTGGAGTAACATCTATTTCACTATTTGTTTTTGGTATCGTTAATTCTATTGAAATGATCATGATTGGTGAAAATATTGGAATAATTATGATTTTATTAGGACTTTCATTTATAATTGGTTCATTTTTATCCTATTTAACACTCCAACTATATAATGTTGGAAAAGTAATTTTAAATTATATAAATAAGCTATTTTTAAAAATTATTAAAAGAAAGAGAGTTGTTAATAATGTTTAAAAAGTTGATTATAGCTTTTGCATGTGTTGGTTTAATTTTAATGATTTCAGGATTTATTTTAATTAAGGGAAATTTGAAAAGTATAGTAGATGCTTTTGCAAGTGATGAAGATTATGAACTAATAACAAAAACAGGTTCAGAAAAAATTGATGAAGTATATTTAGATCTTAGCGATAGAAATGTGACTTTTTATCATTCTGAAGATGAAAGTTATAAAGTAACTTTTTATGAATCAGAAAAAGATAAAATTAATTTTTCAATTGATAATGGAAAACTAACAATGAAAAATGTAAAAAGGAAATTTAATTTTTTCAACTTTAATAATAAAAGCAATAATGTAAGAACTGTTGATATATATTTACCAATAAGTTTTCAAGGAAAGATGCAACTTGATTTGACTTCAGGAAAATTAAATCTTGATAGTTTTAATATATTTTCTTTAGAAATAGATATTACTAGTGGAAATATAAATATTAATAATGTGGAAGTTGAAAGTGACGTGAAAATTGAACTAACTTCTGGAAAAGCTAATATTGATAGCTTAATGACAAATAATTTTGATTTTGATGGAACTAGTGGTAAAGTTACTATAATGAATAGTGAATTTAAGAATAAAGGAAATGTAGAAATGACATCTGGTAATATTGATATTATTGATTCTTCAATCCCAACGATTGTTGCAAGATCAACTAGTGGAAACATTGATTTCCAAAATATCGTAAGTAACCATATTGATATCGACATAACTTCTGGTAATGCCGATTTAACAATCCTTGGAAATGTTACTGATTATAAAATTGAAATTGATGTTACTTCTGGTAATGTTTTATACCAAGGTCTAAAAATAAAAGGTCAAACTATTAATCCTAATGGGATTAAATCGATCAAAATTGAATTAACTACTGGAAATGGAACAATCGAATTCGTAGAAGTAGAAAAATAAATGATATTATAATTTTATATGCAAAAACAAGCCTTTTTATGGGCTTGTTTTTTAAATATTTCATTTTAAAATCCTTTAAAATTATAAATAGGCTTGATAATCTTAACTATTTCTACTGTATCACAAATATTATTTATAATTTCGTCAATAGGTTTATATACCATTGGTGCTTCATCAATTGTATTAATATTAGCTGTAGTAGTATAAATGCCTTTCATTGAATCTATAAATTCTTTCATATTAATATTATTTATTGCTTCTCTCCTACTCATAACTCTCCCAGCACCATGAGGGGCAGAATAGTTCCAGTCTTCGTTTCCTTTTCCAATCCCTATAATACATCCATCACGCATATTAATAGGGATTAATACTTTCTCTCCTTTTCTTGCTGAGATGGCTCCTTTACGAACCATATTTTCATCATCAATATAGTTATGAATTGTTTCAAAATTATTTCCTAAATCATTTATCCCTAAAAAATGAATGATTTTCATAGCAATTATTTTTCTATTTAATGAAGCAAAGTATTGACAGAGTTTCATATCATGTAAATATTTTTCTCTATTTTCTCCTTCTAAAAAACATAAATGATTAGGAATATTTACACTTCTTCTTTTTTCTTCTAATTCATGGATCTTTATAGAAATCTCTTTATGACGATTTTCCGCTTTTAATTTATCTATTAATTCTTGTCTTTCTTCTTTTGAAACACCTTTACAATAATTAATAGCTAATCTTTGATAATAATCAGCAACTTGCTTTCCTAGATTTCTTGATCCTGTATGGATTACTAAATATTTATTATTATCTTCATCAATATCAATTTCAATAAAATGATTACCCCCTCCAAGTGTTCCAAGAGATCTTTTTAATCTTGATTTATCATTTAAATAATCATAACAATATAATTCTTTTAAATCTAAATACTTATCTAAATTAGTCTCATATCCTTTTTCATAAACATCAAATCCACTAGGAATTTGTGTTTTTATAAAGTTATCTAACTTTACTAAATTAATATCGATTTTCCCTAATTCTACTGTGAGCATCCCACAACCAATATCAACACCAACAATATTAGGAATTACCTTATCTCCTAAATTACCTGTAAAACCAATAACACAACCAACGCCGGGATGAACATCAGGCATAATCCGTATTTTATTATTATTAAATATTCCTAAATTTAATAATTCATGAATTTGCTCTAAAGCGACATCATCGATGTTGGTAGTAAATATTTTAAAATCCATAGCAACTCCTCATTATTATGTATATTAGAATTTCATTTGAAAATGTCATTCTATAATACCACTTAAATTATATCAAACATTTCTGAAAAGTAGATGTTATAAAAAAGTTGGATTTTTATCCAACTTTCTATTTAACTGGTTTTAACCATTCATTTATTATTTCTTCGATTTTTTCTTCTTCTAATAAATTATTTTCTTTAATTACTTCAAGAACGGTCAATCCTTGTTCCTTCGCTAATTGTACAATTTCCTTACATTTTTCATATCCAAATATCGGTATAAACATTGAAATAATTGAACTACTTCTAGTTATGTCCTTTGGCTCTTCAATTACTTCTAATCCTTCTAATGCTTTTTCACGTAAATGTCTTATCGCTCTACGTATGAAATTTAAGTTTTCAAATATACAAGCAAGGATTATTGGTAAATTAACGTTTAACTCCATTTCACCACTAGCAACAGCGCGATTAATAGTAAGGTCATTACCTTCCATATAATATACAACTTGATGGATCATTTCCGGTACAACTGGATTAATCTTACCAGGTAGGGCAACAGACCCAGATTGAATATCAGGAAGTTTAATGCTCTTGTAAACAGTTGACATTAATCTTAAGTCAATAGCTGCTTTATTAACATTTAATGCAAATACTTTAATAGCTGATGAAAGCCAAGCAAAAGCATCTAAGTGTCTAGTTGTATCAATTGGATTTTTGGAACGATAAAATTTTTCATTTGTAAATTCACAAATATATTTAATTACACGATTAACATATGTTTGGTTAACATTTGTGCTTGTTCCAATAGATGCTCCACCAAGATTAATTTCTAATAAGCCACTCATTGCTGTTTCTACTTTTTTAATATCACGTTCAACACTACTTCCCATAGCAGAGAATATTTGGCCAAAAGTAATTGGAACATTATTTAATAAGTGTGTTCTTCCGAGTGTAACTCTATCTTTATATTTTTCTGCTAAGTCATAATATGCATGGGCTAATTTTTTCATCTCAACAATCAACTTTTTAGTTAATCTTACTGTTGCAATTTTCGCTGCAGTCGGAACAACATCATTTGCTGATTGTGATAAGTTTACATGATCTGTTGGGTGAACTTTATCATACTTACCCTTTTCACTTCCCAACATTTCATTAGCACGATTAGCAATTACTTCATTAGCATTCATGTTCATACTTGTACCAGCACCACCTTGAATTAAATCTGTTATGAATTGTCCATGAAGTCTACCATTTAGTATTTCATTACAACTTAAAGTAATTGCTTCGCAAATTTCTTTTGAAATTAATCCTGCATCTTTATTAGCATGTGCAGCAGCCTTTTTTACTGTTGCTAAGCCTTTTATCATTTGTCTACATATTGGTCTTTTAGTTATTTGAAAGTTGCGTTTTGATCTTAAAGTATGAATTCCATAATACGCTTCAGCAGGGACTTGTAATTCCCCTAATTCATCTTTTTCGATTCTATATCTCATTAACTTCACCTTATTTCTTATATTATTATCTTACCATAAAAGCACGAGAAAATAAAGTCTTTTCAACATATTTATTAATTCATAACATAAAATTTAGTAGAGGTGTAAACTTATGATTTTGAGGGTTAGAAGAGAAGAAAATAAAGTTGGGGAAATAACAATAAGTGGAGCTAAAAATAGTGCTTTACCAATAATATGTTCAGCAATTATTTGTGATGAAGATGTTGTATTAGAAAACATTCCAGATATTATTGATGTAAGAACTTTACTTGCCATTTTATCTAATCTTGGATTAAAATATAACTTTCACAACAATACATTATCTATAAAAAACAAAAAAAAACTTCCTTACAAAGTATTATGTGAAGAAGTAAATAAAATGCGAGGCTCTTATTATTTTATGGGAGCGATGCTTGCAAAACAAAATAAAATAATGATAACTAATTCTGGTGGCTGTAACCTTGGTCATAGACCAATTAACTTCCATTTAGAAGGTTTTAAAAAAATGGGGGCTTCTGTTTTTACTCATAATAATTTTATTAAAATCAAAGCAAAAAAAATGAAGCCAACAAATATTCATTTAGAATTTCCATCCGTTGGAGCAACAATCAATTTAATGATGGCAGCAGTAAAAACACAAGGAATTACTAATATTTATAATTGCGCAATGGAACCTGAAGTAATTGATGTTGCTACATTCCTTAATACAATGGGTGCTAATATTGTCGGAGCAGGGACTAAAAAAATTACAATCATTGGTGTAAGTCACTTACATGGATGTAAGTATAAAATTATATGTGACCGGATTGAAGCAGGAACATATTTAATTTTAGGAGCTTTACTAGATGGTGCAATACTACATGGCCTAAGTGGCAATTATTTAAGATCTTTAATAAATGTATTACGAAGCTCAGGTTATCCAGTTACAACAACAAACAATACAATTACGATTAATAAAATACCACACCCTAGTCCTTTTAATATTACAATTGGACCATATCCTGCCTTCCCAACCGATTTAGGTCAACCACTTTCAGTCCTTGCAACACAAATCCCAGGAACAAGTATCATTAAAGAAACAATCTTTACTAACCGTTATTCCCATGTTCCGGAGTTAAATAAAATGGGTGCTAAAATAAGTGTTGCTAATAATAATGTAATAATTGATGGGAAAACAAAATTAAATAGTGGTAATTTTGTTGCTCATGATTTGCGTGGAGCTGCTTCTTTAGTACTAGCTGCATCACTGAATAATGAAGATTCTACAATCTCCAATATTGAAACATTTTTAAGAGGTTATGAAAATCCAACTGAAAAATTAGCTAGCTTCGGTATCAAGGCGCAACTTGTTGAGTAAAAAGATTGAAAAGAAAATATCACGCATCCTTAATAAATTAGCATCAATAATATAATATGTTGATGCTTTTTTTATGCTTGCATACTTAGCATCATCATTACAAGTACATGTTTCAATAAAAACTTTTGTAGTATCTAAAGAATTAAATACAAGTAAATTATATCGATCAGAGAAAATATCTCTTGCGGAGATGATGTCAATAATATTAGAATTCAAATTAGGATCCATTTTAATAACATTTTTTTCAATATATGTTGTCTTTGCAGGATTACAGCATACTATACCAACTGCACAATAATGAATTTGTAACGACTTCATAAACTGTTTAGCAACCAATATTGCATCTTTTTTTTCTTCATAACCTATGTATTCACTTTTTAAATATGTCGAAACAAAAATTAAATGGCGAAGCTTTGGAATATCAATTACATTAATTTCATATTCCGGAAGAACAATATTTGATTGATAGTCTTTCGGAAAATCACCATAAATAATTATTTTTATATTTTCACTACTAATTATTTCATTAGCCTTAAAACAAATATCAATATCGTATTCACAATCATGTATTTCAAATAGGTGATAATTAATATTATTGAGAAAACATGCTTCAATTATTTTATTTTTCTTACCAACAATAATTACATGTGCAATTTTTTTTGTTACTGTTTTGATTAAAGCTTTTAATAAATCAGCTTTATATGAAGAAATTGCTAAGATTTTGTTTTCCATAATATCACCTTACTTAACTATAACAAGGTGATATTAAAAAAAATGTATATTTTTGCATAAAAAAACTATTTAAAGTAGTTTATTCTTTAAATAGTTTAAACCAAGAAAATGCAAATAAAATAATACTAATATAACCAATAACAATAAAACCTATTGTTTTAGCCTTTTCAGGGAGCGAACTAGCATTTATTGTAATAACAACTAAAAGGCCAAAAAGAATTAATGAAATTAGTATTAAAAATATAAATAATATTTTTTTCATTCTAAAATATCCGTAGTAATATAATCGGCTCCCCAACTTGCTAATTTTTCACCAATCACAGGGTCATTAACTGTCCATATATTAATTAATATATTATTATCATGTAACTCTTTAATTAGATCTTTAGTTACTGCCTCATAGTGAATATCTAAATCCATTTGGTAAGTAGTTAAAAGGTTTAATAATTCTGGTGTATATTTTGCAGTTAAAAACTGACAACTTACTTGATTATTTATTTTTCTTACATCTATTAAGTATTCAAAAGTAAATGAAATGAAAGTTACATTTTTTATATAGTTTCTACTCTCAATGATATTAATTAATTTTTCAATATCATCTTTATAAAATCTTCCTTTTAATTCAATAATACAATGCTTTCGATATTTCAAACAAATATCTAAATAATCAATAAATGTTGGAATTTTCAAATAAGCTTTTGGATTATTATCAATCACATCATTTATATTTACTTGTAATAATTCTTCATACGTACATTCTGATATTTTTTTATCAACACAAGATATTCTTTTCGTATTATCATCATGAATAATTACAAATATTCCATCTTTTGTTTTGTGAACATCGCATTCAATTCCATAATAACTTCGATTCCCTGCAGCTACGAATGCTGAAATAGTGTTTTCTTTTTCCAATCCACTTAACCCACGATGTGCTATCATTTTTGTGTTTCTTTTTTTAATTTTAAATGTATTCATGTTTTTACCTCTCCCCTTAATATGGTAGTGGAAAATCTTTTAAAAGTAATAGTACTTTTTCTTTCAACTCCATAAGTTTATTCTTGCTTTGATGACTTTTTAAGGCTTCATCAATAAAACCTGCAACTATGATCATTTCTTTTTCTTTAAATCCTCTTGTGGTGACGGCGGGACTTCCTAGCCTTATACCACTAGTAACAAATGGCTTTTCCTTATCAAATGGAATAGTGTTTTTATTACATGTAATATTGACTTTTTCTAAAATTTTTTCTGCTATATTCCCTGTTAATCCAAGGCTTCCTTTTACATCCACACAAAGCAAATGATTATCAGTACCACCGCTAACTATTCTATATCCTTTACTTGCAAGCTCTTTAGCTAATGCCTTAGCATTTTTTATAACCTGCTTTTGATATTCTCTAAATTCACTAGTTAAAGCTTCACCAAAAGCAATTGTTTTTGCGGCAATAACATGCATTAATGGTCCCCCTTGAATTCCTGGAAAGACAACTTGATTTATTTTTTTTGCAAGCTTTTCATCATTAGTTAAAATAAATCCTCCCCGAGGTCCTCGTAACGTCTTATGGGTTGTTGATGTAATTACATCAGCATAACCTACAGGTGATGGATGTAATCCTGCTGCTACTAATCCTGCAATATGAGCCATATCTACAAGAAGCTTAGCTCCTACTGTATCTGCTATTTCTCGAAACTTTTTAAAATCTATAAATCGTGAATATGCACTAGCACCGGCAATAATTAATTTTGGTCTAAATTCTTTTGCTATTTCTAAAACTTTATCATAATCAATTTGCTCAGTTGTCTTATCTACTCCATAATAAGCAACTTCATAATCTTGACCTGAAAAGTTAAGCTTCATTCCATGTGTTAAATGTCCACCTTGATCTAACGACATCCCTAATATTTTGTCACCATGATTAAGTAAAGCTCGAAAGGCTGCCATATTTGCTTGTGAACCCGAATGGGGTTGAACATTAGCATATTTCACATTAAATAACTTTTTTAACCTAGTAATTGCTAAGTCCTCAACTTCATCAACGACATTACATCCACCGTAATATCTTTTCCGAGGATATCCTTCCGCATACTTATTTGTTAGTAATGACCCTTGAGCCATCAAAACATCAAGTGAAGCAAAGTTTTCCGATGCAATTAATTCAACATGTTCTTGTTCTCTAATTTTTTCTTTTTCAATCAATTCATATACTTCTAGATCTTTAATTGTCATCATCACACATCCTTATATAATATTATATCAAAAAATGTATTTAATTAAAATAAGAAAATATAAAAACAGCTCTAAGTTGAGCTGCTTTTAACGACGATATTTATATGTTACTCTCCAAGTTATAATAACACCAACAATAAATGTAATAATTGCAACAATTATTGATGTTTGAACTGAAGTTTGCGTAAACAATAATCTTATTCGATGGATATAACCACTTATTAATAGTGGATTTGGTTCTTTAATTACTTCGATTGTAAAGATATTATTAATAAAATCAACCGCAACACTTGTAACTACTACTGAAAGAATTCCAATTATAACTGCCATCACAAGGTAATGGAAAATATTAATAAAAATAATTTTGTTTGTTGGAACCCCAAGTTGCGATAATTTTAGAATCGTATCTCTTTGTCTTCGTTCTTTGAGAATAATAAGTCCTAAAGAAATTATTCCTCCCATAACTAAACAAAAGACGTAAATACTATTAAATACCTCTAATACTGAATTCGCTTCATTCATTCCATCTGTATTATAATATTCTGAGAAAAGATGATATAGGGAAATATTTACTATTTTACTAAATCCTTCACCATCGACGATTTCGATTTCACCTTGAGTAGGCACAAATTCAAGATATGCTCCTGGTGGCAAAATATTAACTGGATTTAGAACATACCCTAAATCATATAAATCATAAATTAACTTCATTCTTGTTTTTGGATCTGCATTCTCAAGTCCAACAATTAATGATGGCTCTTGTTCACCCTGAACAAAAAGATTAATTTCATGATACATTTCTTCGCTTACATAAATTTCATTATTACTGTTTTTAGCTATACCAACAATCTTAAATGTTAATTCTTTTCTTGCATCTCCTTGCTCAAATCTTAATGTTATTTCTTGACCATTAAGTTTAGTATTAAAAGCATGGATAATAGACGCTACATCTGATATACGTACTGATGGATCTAAATACCTAATAAATTCAGCAGTAATAAGGATTTCATTTCCTTTAAGATGATCTCGTTCTGTATCCTTTACGATAATACGATTATTAACATCTAAATTGAGATTATCTTCATAATCATGTATTCCTTTATAATCTGTTACTCCAACAAATGCTGCAACACGATTATCAATTCTTCGAGTTTGATAATAAATATTATCAACATTAATTAAATCATAGAAGAACGAAATCTTTTTCTTTGCATCTAAATGTACCTTTGTTACGATATATCCATAAGGTTGAGAAAATGCAGTATTCATATATGGATCATCGCGAGTTTGTTGCTCGAAGAATGGAAGTAATTCATATTTTTTTGAAATATCATTATACTGATAATATCCTAATTGATCAGTTTTTATAATCCCAACAACTTTAAATGTTTTCTTCACATGATACAAATAAGTATCTATTTGGTGATAAAAATCATAAATAGTTAAGTCATGATTAAGAAATACAGATAAATCAGAATTATTTAAACCATTTCTTTGTAAATATGCATCAGCAATAGTATCAGTAACAAGAATCTCATTATCCTCTACTGGCAAACGTCCCGCCATTAAATCATATTCATTATTTTCATTGTAAAGAAAATAATCAAAATGTGATCTTCTTGGTTCATCCCAATAATACCTATCACCAAGATAATCTTCACTATAAGTAATTATTTGGGAAATCCCTTCAATAATAATATCATCATATTCATATAAATGAAGATTATAATCTTTAAAGAATTGTGATAGCTTATTTAAATCCTCAGAAGTCAAACCACCTTTTTGGTCTGTAACTTTTTTAAAGTAAGTAAAAGGCTCATCCATTTCTGTTCTAGGAACGACATTATAATGATCAATATGATTATAATAATGATTTGTAACTGCTTTTAATTCATTAAAGGGAATTAAATTACCTGCATTATATGCATCATATTCATTTTTTATTTTTTGTTGTTCGACAGCTAAATTTGCAACGACAACAACAATAGATAGAAGCAATATAATAAATAAACGAATAATTAAGTTTTTCTTAAATCCTTCCCAAAAGATAGGAAGTAATAATCTTTTCTTAGGATTTTGTTTTTCTACTGTTCTACATTCGCCTTGAGGGTTATTTATTACTTTATCTTCTACAACCCTACCATCAACTAATCTAATGATACGATCAGCATATTGGGCAGCTCTTTTCACATCATGTGTAACTGCAATAACTAAACGATCTTTACTAATTTCTTTAAGAAGAGAGAAAATCAAATGAGCATTTTTACTATCAAGCGCACTTGTAGGTTCATCTGCTAATATGATTTTCGCATCCTTAGCTATTGCTCTTGCAATTCCAACACGTTGACGTTCTCCACCAGATAGATATTTAACTTTACGATTTTCAAATCCTTTTAATCCAACTTTTTCAAGGATTTCAGAAATGTTTGTATCTTTATTTTGTAAATCTAGTGCAAGTTGAATATTTTGTTTTACTGTCAGATCATAGAATAGAGAATTGATTTGAAATATATATCCACTATCGTAATTACGATAAGATGAAATCTTTTGATAAGAAAGTGTTGATAACTCCACACCATTAAAATTAATACTACCGATATAATTTTGGTCCATCGTCCCAATCATATTTAATAGTGTTGTTTTTCCGCATCCACTTTTACCAACTATAAAGTTTAAACCTATATCTCCGAACTCTAAGTTCAAATCAGAAATAACGGGCTTATGTTTTACATAATATTTTGTTAGATGACTAATAGTTAGCATACTTCTTCACGCCTTTCAACATCTTATAAGTCCTTAATTATCTCGATTGGGCTCTTCTTGCATATATTAAAAATCATAATACCTAAACTAATTACCATTAATAGATAAATTGTAAAGTTCCAGCTAAATATTGTTGACCAAGAAATATAGAAGAAGTCAAATACTTTTATATCCTCAGGGTGGGTGTAAATAACATTTTTCATAAAGAATATGAATCCCCACTTAACAACAATACATGAAACTATTAAACTGATGATTATATATCCTAGATATTCAAGAATATAAGGTATTACAATTGATGATTTTTTCAATCCAAATGAATATTTGATTCCAATCTTCTTTTTCTCCGTTTGAATAGTCATGTTATTCATGATTGCGGAAAAGGTAATAACAATTAAGACAAGTACAACTAATGCTTCAATCATCACGATTTTGGCATCCTTAGCTTTCATTGCCATTGCTTTAGCATACTTAAACGATTCATTTGTAACATTTTCATTATTAACAATCTTTCGATAGTTTACATCATCTTTTGGAAGTAACAAGCGACTATGATTAATTTTCTTCATATTATTATCAAAATCATTACTATCAATAATAATTTCATATTGATCACTTTCAAAGACTCCTACAATCCTAAAAGAAATTCGATAATTTGATTTTGAATAACAATATAAAGTAGCTGTTTGATTACCTCCAAATGCGTCATAGTTTAATTGTAATGCTTCTTCATAGAAAGCGCTTGAAACAATTGCCGCACGATAAGAAACGATATTTGTACCGATAAAGACATTTACATTTTTACTTCCGCCACGATAGACCATAATTTCATCATACTTAGTTTTTGGAATCACACCACCATATACAGTATGACGAACAATTTCATGATATGAATTTAAGTTGTCCATCATAAATGCATAACCTTCATAAGTCGTAAATATAGCATTATAAACAGTTAAGTTTTCATTAAATGCCATTCTAACATATTCATCAGAAAAATCAGCATCAATGAATTTTTCATAATCAGTATCAATAATTCCTACAATGCTATATGTTATTCCATCAAGAGTAACTTTATCAACAGTTGTTTTTTCTTGATAATGCTGTATTGAAGCTATAATATAATCGGTAACTAAAATTTCAGTATTTTTTTGAGGCATTCTTCCCTCTAAAGGAAAAATGCTATTATATAAAACAATATTTGTAATTACTGGCTTATAAAAAAAGTCAACTTTTTTATTTGAAGGGTTAATGTTTAAATATGTATCGTAGTATTCTATTAATTTGCTACGTTGATAGCTATTAAATACATCAACAATTTCATCCGGTTCATAATAAAGATTGTAATCACCAACAGGTTGACTTAAGGTAATGTATTCGCTTCCATATTTCTCTTGATGTTGACGATAACTAATACCAACATCAAAGTTTACATATCCTGCAAGTATTCCCCCGATAATCGGTATTAATAAAATCACAAGAAATATTGCAAGTGAACGAAAATAATTATGTTTTATAAATCCTAAAGTGAATTTACACTGTTGGAAGAAGTTTATTTTAGGTTCAATAAATTCTGGAGATTCTGTTACTGTATCTTCAGTTAATGGATTATTATCACTATAAATATTTCCATCTTCTATTTCAATAATTCGATCTCCATATTCAATTGCAGCATCACCATCATGTGTGATAACAACAACTAAACGTTCTTTACTAATTTCCTTTAATATATCAAATATAATTTTTTCATTTTTAGTATCAAGGTTTCCTGTCGGTTCATCAGCTAATATAATTGATGAACCTTTTACTAAAGCTCTTGCAATTGCAACTCTTTGCATTTGCCCTGAAGAAATTTCATTAACATTAGAATATTTTATATCTTCTATGTCTATTTTCTTAATTACCTCATCAACGACTTCATAGTCTTTTCGACCCATTAAATCTAGAGATAATTTAATATTATCATAGACATTTAAATCCTCAATTAAATTATAATCTTGAAAGATTAAACCAACATATGAATTACGATATCCATACATTTGTTTTTTAGCTTCTTTAGTAGGTGCAAACAATGATTTATCACCAATAATAACATCACCTGTCGTCGGTTCATCGACACGTGATAACATATTCATTAGTGTCGTTTTACCACTCCCGCTTACTCCAACAATAAATACTAATCCTTTCTCAGGTAAAATAAGATTAATATTTTTCAAAGCTGTAACATCTTCATATCGCGTCTTATAAATTTTGCTTACATTATCTATTCTCATACGTACTCCTTCCAATTCCAATCAGCATTATTTTACCTATTCTCACATTTTCCTTTAAAATTCTAATAAACATTATACCATTTTATTCACTTATACGCAATGTATATTTTGAATTGGCAAGGAACAATATATGGAAGCGCTTGTATTTTATAAAATTTACAAATTACTTTTTATATTAATTCTAACTATAAAAAAATATATACAAAAAAAATAGGAAGTAGAATTAAATCCACTTCCCAGCACAGAATCATATTCTGGTCTATACTGCGATAATTCGGATTTGCACTTAACATGCTTATACGTGATACTTTACATCACTATTGACATTATATTATACAATTATTTTTATGATAATAAACTAAAATTTAATAAATAAAAAAAGTAAGACCAAGTGCCTTACTGTAATGAGGGGGGTATAAATAAAAAAAATTGGCAGGGCCAGATAGATTCGAACTATCGAATGACGGAGTCAAAGTCCGTTGCCTTACCGCTTGGCTATGGCCCTATTAATGGTGGTGGGGGACAGATTCGAACTGTCGAACTCGGAGAGAGTGGATTTACAGTCCACCGCGTTTAGCCACTTCGCTACCCCACCATTTCAACTGCTCTATTATTCTACTATATAAATTTAAAAAAAGCAAGTCTTTTTTACATTTTTTTATGCAATATTATTCTAAACCGAAAATACTTTTTTATTACATATAAAAAAAGATTAAGTATAACCTTAATCTTTTTTAGGCAATATTTCCTTTAATACATTTAAATTATATTCCATTAAATCAATATAATCTAATCCTTGTTCATATTGACGATCGCTAATCGTAGAAACGCTATAAAGTGTTTTAATTTCTAAATTTGCTTCTCTTTTATACGTTTCCACAACCGCAGAAGAAGCCTCGTTTTCCGTCACAACAATATGTTTAATATTATATTGTTCAATTAATTTTAGATTTTGTTGTAATTTCTTAGGATCAATATCAGTGCTTTGATTATCTGGTCTTATTCTTATTCTTTTTATACCATAACGATCTTCCCAATATAAATAAGCATCATGATCTACTAAAATATATTTATTTTTGTAAATATCACTACTTAATGCATCTCGATATTTTTGATCAAGCTTTTGTAATCTATCTATAACGCGTGCTGCATTTTCAGTAAATTCTTCTTCCTTTTCCGGCATGATTTCAATAACTTTTTCTAATATTTTTTCAGCCATGACAACCATCCTTAATGGGTCAAGCCAAATATGGGGATCAAGAATCATTTCATCATGTTCATGGTCATGAGAATGAGAATGACCACCTTCACCTTGTTCCAACATTGTCACATGTTTACTCAATTCTACAACTCGATCACCAAGATTTTTAAATGAAGTATCCTTAGCATTCATTATAAATACTTCTAATCCAGCACCTATATAAAAGATTGCTTTACTTTCAGACATGTAAACTATTCTTCGTGGTGGGATTTCGTACTCATGAACATTTGCACCACGAGGATAAGCACTTTTTACTGTCATGTTATCCCCAACAATATTAGTAACAAGAAACTCAAGTGGATAAATTGAAGTATATATATCTGCTTTTTCTTCTTTTGGAAAGCATCCAGTTATAAAAAATAAAATAAATATAAATAATCCAAAAATTGTTACTTTCTTCATCCATATCACCCTATTCTAATTCTATCATATTTTCTTCTTTTTTTCTTTTAATAATAATTTTTTTAAGTTTCTTTATTATATTCTTAAATATTTTCTTT
>DUOT01000152.1 GCA_012838705.1 Acholeplasmataceae bacterium | reverse complement strand
TATTTCCATCTTTTCTTCACTTTTATTAAAGGAAACAAGAAGAAAACTGCAAAAAAGATAAATACTCCACTAATGGAGGTAGAGACCCATTGATTTATAGCAAAATACATACCAGAGACAATTACAATAACAGCTAAAATTTTTTGCTTTTTTTTCCCAATCACTGCTGCAAACATAACAAACGCAATTGTATAAACTATGTATTCATTTATTTCAACTCTAATTCCAAAAAAGAAATTTGGTAAATTACTCGTATTTTGCGATGAAGTAACTCCCATAAAACCAGTCAATAATGAAACCAACTGAATAATCATATATAAAGACCAAATATTACTAATTTTAATAATTGTCTTCTTACAGTCAAAATTAATTAATGCCTGCGTTAGTACTAATGTAGAAAACATTCTGATGCACATATAAAAACATCTTTGAACAGAGCTACCATCATTTAACATCGAACAAAAGAGAAACCACGGCAACATTAAAAATACTATATATAATTTTTTCATTATATAGTATTTTTTGGCAAAAACTAGCAAGGCCCAACAAAAGGCAAGAATATACATTACCTTTAAAATTGATGTGACTGTTCCAGCCAATCGAGCAGTTGTCGGGAAGGAAACGAACACTAACAGCATAAATGAGAGATAATAGTTACTATATTGTTTTTTTATTCTCATTTAATCTTCTCCTTCTTATATCAAACTTTAGCATTATAGCTATGGTGTATAATAAAATGCTGTCTGATCAGCTAACATCGACTCTTCGGACAAATATCTAGAATAGCACTAGAGTAATTATATAAATGACTCATTTGGGGCTAAAAAAACGATAATTACAAGTTATTGCAATGTTAACGCTTTACTTTTGATATTTGAACACGTCATTTGTTTTATATATGTCTCTTAATATATAATGATGAAGCTTCCCAAACATCAGGACCTAATTGCGCAATATCCTCTATTTTCACATTATTCTTCCACGCAACATAAGTAAATGACATTTGATCTCTTCTACATCTAGTAATAAATTCGTTCCACCAATCTTCCATAAGCTGTAAGCATAACTCATTATTATGATCTCTTGCTATTACATTACATGTTGTCATACCATAGTTTTCAGGCATTCCTTGTTTCTTTAAAAATTCAACTTGAATGTCAATCTCTTTAGATGGTGTTTTCTTAATTCTATACTTGTTAAATAGTGCTTCTTTATAAACACAATCATTTGCAGAATGTCTAAACATTGCAACACCAGGAAACTTAATTCTATTAATAAACTCAGTGAAATCAGTAACCGGGACAACATTTCCATCTACATAAACAGAATATTTGTAATTCTTCAAAAACTTATGTGGAAACATTTTAAACCATCTATTTTTTTCCACATTACTCATCCCTTTTAATTCGTTATCATACTCTTTAATATCTATTTTTTTCCATAAAGAGTTTGATGGCACTTCTTGATCCGTAATCACATAATAGTCTACATTATTTGGCTTACAGTATGGCTCTTCTATAATATCGTATTTACCGAATACACATGTGTAGACAGCTATTTTCTCGCTATGAAAATAATTTGGCTTCTCAAAAGAATGGTTACATACCGGTTTAGATTTAATTCTTCTTCTTAATTTTATCTCATCAAACAAATTGAAAATTTTCTTTTTGTGCGAAATGATTCTAGCACCTAATTTATATGTATCAGAATTAATAGTTGAATAATATAGCCCTAATAGTCTTGATATATTATCCATCTGCATTTCATATTCCGTCTTATCTACACTTCCAATAAACATAGTATCTTGTTCCTTTATTTATTATACAGTTTCATTAATATTTCCAACGAATCAACCGAATTTTTTAAGACAAACAGTCTTTTTTTATGGTTGGATTGCATAATTGCATCCGTTGATGCATCTTCCTTATGAAACACTTTGATGCACGGTGCATATATTGTTTTTAAACCATTTTTA
>DUOT01000013.1 GCA_012838705.1 Acholeplasmataceae bacterium | reverse complement strand
TATCGTAAATATATGATAAAATATTAAGGAAAGGAAAATTGATATGAATGATAATTTAATTACTATTAAAAACCTAACAAAATCATATGGTCCAATAATTGCGTTAAATAATATCAATCTGGAAATTAAGAGAGGAACTGTTGTTGGGCTTTTAGGTCCAAATGGTTGTGGAAAAACAACATTTATTAAAATCTTAGCTAATCTATTAACTCAATATGAAGGGGAAATTTTAATAGATGGCCACAAACCAGGAATAGAAACGAAAAAAATAATCTCATATTTACCAGATCGCAATTATTTACCTAATAATTGGAATGTCCTTGATGCTGCTACTTACTTCAAAGATTTCTACGATGATTTTGACTATTATAAAGCAATCGATATGGCGAAAAGATTAGAAATACCTTTGAATATTAAGTTTAAAGCAATGTCGAAAGGGACAAAGGAAAAGTTACAATTAATTTTAGTGTTATCGAGAAATGCAAAACTGTATTTGTTTGATGAGCCTATAGCTGGTGTCGATCCGGCTGCTCGTGAACTAATTTTTAAGCTCATTCTTCATAATTATAATCAGGAAGCAACAATAATTATTACAACTCATTTAGTTTACGATGTTCAATCCATACTAGAGTATGCTATTTTCTTGAAAGATGGTGTTATAACTCGATACGGTAAAGTTGACCAAATGTTAGAATCAACAAATAAAACTTTAGAAGAGTTATTTAAGGAGGACTTTAGATGGTCAGGAAACTTTTAAAATATGAAATTAAAGATTCTTGGTTAGAACTAGTGTTGATTAATGCTGGGATATTACTTTTCTCAATCCTATGCTCGACTTTTATGGATAAATTCAATGTCCTCTTTGCTCTTTCACTAATTTCATTATTTCTTTTCTATACAGGAGCTGCAATTTTATTACTAATTACAGTTATTCGTTCCTTTAATCAAAAATTATTTACAAGTGAAGGATATTTAACTCTTACACTTCCAGTAAACACTGATCAGCTTTTGTTTTCAAAAATCTTTATAAATTTATTTAGATTTTTCATAACTGCTGTTTCATTTATTTTAAGTATATTAATAATAGTTACAAGGCTTTCAAAAAGCACTGATGTTTTCATTGATTTTTTTATTAGACTTGCGGAAAACCCAGATGTAGTTTTAATTGTTTTATTTAATTCCTTACTTACTGCGCTTTATGCAATCGTCATTTTAATATTTGTATTATCATGTTTGAATTGTGGGAAGATAAAAAAATACAAACTCCTACTTGGCTTTCTAATTTATTATGGTGTTAATCTAGTTTCTAATTGGATTAAGACATTAGTCTACATAATACCATATCAAGTAGTTATTAAACATAATAAGCTTGATATAATTAAAGGTACACATCCACTAAAAAGTATTTTTGCAGGACAAACGCATTTTAGTATTTTAAACTTTAATAACGTATTTTGGACAATAATCTTTATAGTTACTTTATACATGATTAGTCGATATATTATAAAAAATAAAATTGAACTAGAATAGAGAGGAAGAAATGAAAAAATTATTACTTTTTATTATTACACTCATGTTATTTGTGTTATCGGGGTGCGTAGAAAGCACAAAGGAATTTAGTTTTGAAGAAGAAAGTATTAAACTTCAGTTAAATGAAGTCAAACCCTTGCCACTAAAACTTACTAATCTTTCATTAAAGGATTTATCTTTCTCCTTCAGCAACGAAGGTATTATCGATATTAGTGGTGATGCAATTATTCCATTAAATATTGGAACTACTACAGTTACAGCAACATATGACAATCAAACTGATTCGATTGTTGTGGAAGTAACACCAATCCTTCCATCATTAGAAGTTGTAATGGATGTCTTAGAAATAGGGCAAACAGTTAAATTAAATCTTACAAATTACAATCATGAAGACTTTAATTGGGAAGTAAGTAATCCAGAGATAATTGAACTTGCAAGTAACTTCATAATTAAAGCATTAGAAATTGGTACATCCACAATTACAGCAACACATAAAACAGATCCACTAATAAAAAACACTATTACAATCGAAGTAATTCCATACCGTCCAGTATTATCAGCATCAATAAATGTATTACGTGTTGGAGATAAATCACAAATGGTTATAACAAACTTAGATATGACTGGATATTCTCAAGAAGATTACAATTGGGAAATAAGTGATGAAAGCATTATTTCCTTAGATGAAAATTATATAGTTACTGGATTAAAACTTGGTGAAGCAACTATAAAAATATCATTAAAAAATAACCCAAAATCATTTAGAACTTATAGCTTTAAAGTTGTAGAACCAACAGATAAGAAAACTCCACTTAATGAACCAGCTGAAGGTCCACTCATCATTGAACTTGAAAATGTACAAGGATTAGTACAAGCAGGTGAATCTTTTGAAGTAAATATTGTTGGTGGAAATAGTTTATATAATTATCACTGGCTAGTTGATGATATGTCTATTGCACGAGTAACTGAAAACGGATTAGTTCTCGGTGCAAAAGCAGGAAGAACTAAAGTTTATGTAGAATCAAAAGAAAAGACAAAAGACGGAAAACCATTAACTCGTGGTGAATTTACTATTACTGTTGAGGGTACACCTAATGTTGACTATCGTAATAGGATTGTTGAGATTGGACTTGCGGAAGAAGGGTATGTAGAAGAAGGACCAGACAATGAAAATAAATATGGCGTTTGGTATCAATATGAAAATGTAGCATGGTGTGCAATCTTTGTTTCATGGTGTGCTAATGAAGCAGGTATTGGAACAGATATAATTACTCGTTATTGCTTATGTAGTGAAGCTGTTCGTTGGTTCCAAAAACAAGGCAATTACAAATTCCGTGGTGAATATGAACCAATCACAGGTGATATTATCTTCTTCCAAAGTGGAGGTAATATATCTCATACTGGTATAGTTGTAGATTGTGATGGTACATATGTATATACTATTGAAGGAAATACAAGTAATTCAGTTAGACAACGTACATACCGATTAACAGATACATATATTCATGGATATGGCGTTCCAAACTATCCTGAATACAATCCAGAAAAATAAATAAAAGCAGGTTTATCCTGCTTTTATAAATAGAAAGGAAATAAATTATGAAAATAAAATTAATGACTTTTAATATCCAACATTGTCGTGATTATATAAATAGAAATATTGATGTTGATTTGTTTGTAAATACAATAAAAAAATGTAATCCTGATATCATCGGACTCAATGAAGTATATGGAGAATATGAAAATAATAAAAATCAAGCTAAAGAGATTGCGGAAAAGTTAGGATTCAAATACTATTTTGGTCAAGCTATTACTTGGAAAGGTATTCCTTTTGGAAATGCCATTTTATCAAAAATTAATTTTGAAAGTGTAGAAACTATTAAAATACCAGATCCAATAAAAACTTCTGATGGCCCATATGAATCAAGATGCATTATTAAAGCTAGTTTTCCTAATCTAACAGTATTAATAAGTCATTTTGGATTAATGCCTGATGAGCAAGAAAATGCTGTTGCTACTGTCATCGATTTAATAAAAAATATAAACACACCAATAGTTCTCATGGGAGATTTTAATATGGAAAGTGATAATCCAACTCTTAACCCAATAAATAATGTATTAATAGATACTCTACCTAATGGTGATTACACTTATCCATCTATTGATTCAGTTAAAAAAATCGATTATATTTATGTAAGTGAAGAAATTGAGATACTTGAAGCTCAGATTCCAAAACTAGTTGCTTCAGATCACCTTCCACATACCGCGACTATTAATATAAAATGATTTGTATATTTTACCAATTATGAGATAAACTAATATTGGTGATATAATGAATCGATCACACAAGCAACAATTAGAAAGACTTAAAGCCCAGAATGAATACGATAATAAAGACTTAGAAATTGCTGAGGAATTATTAAAACAAAAAGATCCAGCATTTCATGAAGAAGTTAAAGCTGTTAGAGATAAAATAAAAAGCATTATAAATCTAGAAGATGAAAAATGATAAGTTATATCTCTAATAAAAAGGTGATAACTAGTATATTAATTAGTTATCACCTTTATTAATTTAATCTCACAATATTTTCTAGGTACAGTTTATCATTATAATTTATCATTTTATCCCTAGCTAATCTACTTACAATATAACACATTGGAATTCTTTTCTGTCTGCTTATTTCGAACAATTTTCCTACATCATGATAATTCTGTAATATCAACTTATAATCTTTTTTAGGTATCATTGCATTTAGCGCAAAATCATCTGCCCTTTTTTCTTGAACTTCATTGCCTTCAATAATTGTTTTTGACTTACCTTGATTATAATCACTTTTCACATGTCCTAGCTCATGAAATAACGAGAACACTAAACCATCTAATCTTTTATAATACTTAGTTAAATAAATTGCAGGTTTACTTTTAAAGATTTTAAATGCACCTCTAACTTTTGTGGATGAAAGAGCGTTTTCAATGACAAAATATATTCCATAATTATTTAATACTTTTTTAATATCATCAAAATCAAATTTACTATATTCATAACAATAATTATTTATATAATCAATAATTTCTTTGATATACACTTTATTATATTCTTTTACTTCTTGTTTCTCGGCTAATTTATCACATCGAGCAATCCATAAAGCTAATAGTTCAATCTTATTACTATTTTCTTTAAATAATATTATTTCTTTTGCTTTTTTCACTACATCTAAGTTTATATATTTTAAATAACTAAGAATATCATCAGCAACTTGATATGGATTGTTGATGTCTTTAAACATTAACCATCCTCTTTTTTGTGCTTCTAACGGTTTAAATTGTTCTAAGTATTTTTTTAATTCTTCATCATTATGAAACTTATTTTTTAAATCCTCTTCTAACCTTCTTCTGTTTTCAATTCTTGCAATAAAATTTAAATCTATTCCAGTAAATTTTGCTATTGATAACATTAAAGAATTTGATATATTCGTCTTACCATTTATTATCTCATTTAAATGTTTAGGAGTAATTCCTAATCTAAAAGCGAAATCACTTTGTGATATACCTTCATATTTTAAATAATCATTTAAATATGTTCCAAAACCAATCATTTTATATCCTCTTTCATTATTATTTTTATCATTTTCTTTATTTAATTTATATCAAAAGAATAATTTTTTTATAACTAAAAACTATTTTTTATAGTGTTTAACTGATATTTCCTCCAGTATTATTTCTTCAATTTCAATATGATTATATGGTTTTTCACCAACTGGTTTAAAAATAATTCTTTCAGCCCCACCTATTCTCGCAGAATAATATCCTTCTCTATTACCAACTAATTGTTCAAAATTATATATTTTATAGAAAGGGCTGTTAACAACTCCGTAAAAATTATCGTGATATATTAATACATTCTCTATTTTTTCAATATTTATCAAAAGTTCTTTTCGATTTTTTCTTTTAAGTTTTTTACAATCCCTCAAATACTTGTTAGTTTTATGTAGAATCATTTAATCCCTCTTTTGTATTAATCCATATATATATTATAACCCGCAAGGTTATAATAGTCAATATTTTATTAAAAAATCCTATTAATTAATAATAGGACTTTTTTCTATCTATTTATTTATTTAAACCTAATTTCATTGCTGCAAGCAAGTCACCAGTTGAATCACAGCCATTTTCCCAATACATAATTCCGCCCAACCCATTATCTAATACATATTCACATTTAGCAAGTACAGATCTAGGGTTATCATAAGAAATAAATTCTGTTCCATCATTCTTAAGAATATACGGCACTTCTGCTTTTTCATCATAATATTCTGTATAAAGACTATTATTTATATAACTCTTTTTAATATTTGTATAAAATACAGAACCTGCGCCTTTCCATGCTCCGTTTGTATAAGTTTGCTTCAATCCATAGAAAGCAACTCCAACGATAATTTTATGATTAGGAATATTAAAGTCGTTATTATAAATTTCAATACTTTCATGGATAGAGCAACTTGTTAATGTTTTACCAACGCCAAATTTAGTATTATGGCTACTTGTGCTTCTATAAAGTGCATTTTGATATTGCCCATTACTTGACACCATACCATAAGTCATCATATTAATATAGTCTATATATTTTTGTGAATTTATTAAATCATATCTTGGGGGTTGCCACATTCCTCCTGCAATTGCAGCAGTTACTAAATGATTAGGATTATTAGCTTTTACTTTTTGATATACTACTTTCATTAATGCAGTAAATAGTTTTGCTTCTGATGATGTTGGTGTTTCCCAGTCAATATCAACTCCATCAAATCCATATTCGTTAATCACTTTTACAATATTGTTAGCAAATGCTTCTACTGTTGCTGGATTAGCAGCAATCTTTGACCATTTAGTATCTGGATTTGGTGCAACCGACATAATTACCCAATTACCATTTTCTCGTGCTTTTGGAAGAATATAATTTTTCACATTCGATAGGAAGTTTGAACCACTTAGTCTTCCCGCACTATCTGCAGTAATAAAAGCACAATTAATAATATCTAAAGTCTCGAAGAATTCATCAGTAACTAAGTTATAATTTCGATAAATATAGCTTGATGCTATTCCGTTTTTTAATTCTTTATAACCCTTAGCAAATACTTCAAAACTCATTTGCTTTTCTTCTCCATTTTTAGATTTTAGTGTTGCTATTAATGTTACTTTAGTGTCTTTATATGGTTTTGTAAATTTCCCCATATTTGTTACTACATCTTCATGACTACTACTCCAAGAAATAGTATAATTACTGAATGATGTTGGAAGTTCTACATCACTTTCAATTTCTTTAGGTAATATCGAATTAATTAAATTTTTAAAATCATCTAGTGAGAAAGATTCCCAAACTGCTTTATAAGTGACTTTAGTTATTCCATCTTTAAGTTGATATCTTGGGAAAGTAGTATAAATATTTTCTCCATCACTCCAACCAATAAAGTTAAATTCATGACGATATGGAATAGGTAAATCCACTTCATCAAATAATGTTATATTATATACTCCAAATACACTATCTTCTTTATAGAAATTTACTTTTAGATTATTTTCAAAACTATATGGATCTTTATCAAATAAAACATATAAATTGTCATCATTACTTTTTATATAGTTTTTTATAACATTTAATGCATCTTTATCATTACAATCATCATGAACAGCTAAAACATAATTATACTCAGGTAAATCTAAATTGATAATATGACCCCTTGCATTATCAACTGCAACTACTTGATAAAGATCAGTTTTTTCATCCAATTTAAGAAATATTTTATAGAAATAACGATATGCTGTTGCTTTATCATCCAATATAGTAAATGTCTTGCCACCAATGTCATCTTTAGTTGTTACAACTAAAGACTGATCTGGAGTCATATCATTTAATATATTTTTTGTCCAGACTCCACCATCTAAATCAAAAGTCACCTCAACAAATACAAATTCTTCTGGATTTGGTTTAGCAAATGTATAATTAATAGTAATATCATCAAATGTATACTGTTCTTGTTCTATTGTTTCATCATTT
>DUOT01000151.1 GCA_012838705.1 Acholeplasmataceae bacterium | reverse complement strand
TTATATTATTTTGTGTTATACTATACATGTGAGTCCCTCCCTTGTATTTTTTGGTTTCGCTATTATTATAACGGAGGCTCACACTTTTTTCAAATAGTGTAAGTCATTAATATGGTAATTTTACCATATTTTTTGTTTCCTAACATTTTTTTCTTTACCCAAAACAAATTGACACTATCTTTTTAAATTCATATGTTGACTGGATTTTTTATTTATAGTATAATAGATATAGTAGACTTTGGATTTTATATATAATAATATATAAATTTTTCATAATTTACAACCTTATACACACACACAAATGGAGGTGCATGAATGCAGACATTAACCATTTCTGGTAATGTTCTCGTAGACGTATTAATCTACATATTCGCTTCCATTCTGCTACTTGTTTTTGGGGTTTTAATTGGTTATTATTTTGTCAACCAAAGATATATAAAAGCTGGTAAGTCAGCAGCAAAAATAATCCAAGATGCTGAAAATGCTGCTGAAGAACATAGAAAAGCAGCTTTACTTGATTGTAAACAAGAAATATATCGTTTAAGACAAGATGCTGAAAAAGAGATCAAGGAACGAAAAAAATCTGCTCTCGAGTTGGAATCTAAATTATCACAACGTGAAATTAGATTAGATAAACGTAGTGCAAATTTAGATAGACGAGAAGAGTCTATAAATGAAAAAGAAAGAATTCTTGATGATCGAAAATTAGAAATTGAACAACAATATAGCAAAGTGGAAGAAATCATTAAAGAGCAAGAGAAAAAATTATATGAAATTTCTAGTTACACTTATGAGGAAGCTAGAGAGATTATTTTAAATCGTGTTGAAGAATCCATGGCAATGGAAATCACTTCTTATATTAAAGAGCAAGAAGAATTAGCGAGAAGTGAAGCCCGCCGAAAGGCACAAAGTCTACTAGCCAATGCCATTCAACAATACGCAAATGAAATTATTAATGAAAAAACTGTCTCAGTTGTTACATTGCCAAATGATGAAATGAAGGGTCGGATTATTGGACGTGAAGGTCGAAACATTAGAGCTTTTGAAGCAACAACAGGAGTAGATGTAATTATTGATGATACTCCAGAAGCTGTAGTTCTATCATGTTTTGATCCAGTGAGAAGGGAAATTGCACGAAGAACTCTAGAAGCTTTGGTTGCTGATGGAAGAATTCAGCCACCAAGAATTGAAGAGTTGGTTGCAAAGTTCACTAAAGAACTTGATAATGAAATTCGTGAAACTGGGGAAAAAGCTGTTTTTGAAACAGGTATTGGAAAAACTCACCCAGAGCTTGTAAAATTAATTGGACGTCTTAAATATCGAACTAGTTATGGCCAAAATGCTTTGACACATTCATTAGAAGTGTCATTCCTTGCAGGAAAATTAGCAGCCGAACTTGGTCTTAATGAAACAATTGCTCGCAGAGCGGGATTACTTCATGATATTGGTAAAGCAGTGGATCATGAAATGGAAGGAAGTCACGTTGACATTGGTATTGAACTAGCGACAAGATATCGTGAAAGACCTGAAATTATTGATGCTATTTCTGCTCACCATGGTGATCATGAAGCAAAAACACTTTATGCTCATTTAGTAGCAGCAGCGGATACTTTATCTGCAGCGAGACCAGGAGCAAGAAGTGAATCACTAGAAAACTATTTGAAACGCTTAACAAAACTTGAGGAAATTTGTAATGAGTTTGAAGGCGTTGAAAAATCATATGCTTTGCAAGCAGGACGTGAAATTCGAGTATTAGTTAAACCAGAAGTGATTGATGATCTAGCAGCGTATAAGCTTGCACGAGATATGAGGATAAAAATAGAAAATAATATTAATTATCCTGGAACAATCAAAGTTATGGTTATTAGAGAAACTAGAGTTCAAGAAATAGCTAAATAGAAGGAGAAATCTCCTTCTATTTTTCTAAAATCTATTAATTTTAAAATGAAAATTTTTCATGTATATTATTATGGATTTTATGATTCAAATGTTGTATAATTAAAAATATCAATAATTTGTCGAAGGAGGGAAAAAAATGAGAATTGATGAATGGTTAGGAAAAGATAATACTCTTGGCATAGATATATGGACTAAGAAATATCAGCATGAAGGTGAAACATTAGACGAATGGTTTAAACGTGTTAGTGGCGGTAATGCTAATGTTGAAAAAATAATAAGAGATAAGAAATTTTTATTCGGGGGAAGAATCTTATCAAATCGCGGACTTGACAAATTCGGTAAAAAAGGTACTCTTAGTAATTGTTATGTTATTACTCCTCCTGAAGACAATATTGAATCGATTTTTGATTGTGCAAAAAAACTAGCTCGCACTTTTAGTTATGGTGGAGGCTGTGGTATTGATATTAGTAAACTTGCACCACGCGGCACAAGAGTAAATAATACTGCTAAGGTTACAACCGGAGCAATTTCCTTTATGGATCTTTACTCTTTTGTTACTGGCTTAATTGGTCAAAATGGTCGTCGTGGAGCATTAATGATTAGTCTAGATTGTAATCATCCGGATCTTGAAGAATTTATTGATTTAAAAACGGATTTACAACGAGTAACAAAGGCTAATATTAGCGTTCGCTTATCAGATAAATTTATGAACGCTGTGAAAAATAATGAAGAATATTTACTTGAGTTTTATAGACCTGAAGTAGATCAAACAATATCTAAAGCTATTAATGCACGCGATGTTTTTATGAAACTTGCGAAAAACAACTGGTCAATGGCGGAACCAGGATGTATGTTCTGGGATCGAATTACATCATGGAATATGCTTGCTAATACTAAAGAGTTTGAATATGCAGGTGTTAACCCATGTGCAGAAGAACCTCTTAATGCTGGTGGAAGTTGTTTATTAGGAAGTATTAATCTTGCAGAGTTTGTTAAGAATCCATTTACTGATAAAGCACAATTTGATTTTAACGACTTTTTAAAAACAGTTGAAGTTGCAGTTATTGGCTTAAATGAAGCTCTTGATGATGGACTTCCTCTTCATCCATTAGATGAACAAAAAGAAGCAGTAGGCAATTGGCGTCAAATTGGTCTTGGAATTATGGGGCTTGCTGATATGCTCATTAAGTTAAGAATTCGTTATGGAAGTGAAGAAAGTTTAGCTTTATGCGAGAAAATTAGTAAGGCGATGGCTAATAGAGCAATTCTTACTTCCGCAAAACTTGCGAAGAAATATGGCCCATATCCAAAATGTAATATTGAAGATATTATTTCAACACCATATTTCATTGCTAATACTGATGAAGAAACTAAAAGGTTTGTTTCTGAGCACGGATTAAGAAACTCACAAATCCTAACAATTGCTCCAACAGGTAGTATCGGAACAATGCTAAGTGTTTCAACTGGTATTGAACCAATATTTGCAAATTACTATACTCGTAAAACAGAAAGTTTACATGGCAAAGATACTTATTATAAAGTCTATACTCCAATTGTAAAACAGTATATGCAAGCAAATAACTTAAAGGAAGATGATGAATTACCAGATTTCTTTGTTGTTTCTTCGCAACTAAATTTCAAAGATCGTATTGATATGCAATCTGTATGGCAACATGCAATAGATGCATCAATTAGTTCAACTGTTAATGTTCCTAATGAATTTACAGTAGATGAAACATTTGAACTATATTTATACGCATGGGAAAGAGGACTAAAAGGTGTTACGATTTACCGTGATGGTTGTGATCGTGCGGGTATCCTATCTACAAAAGAACCAGTAAAAGAACATAACTATAACTCAATTTCACCTATTTCTCGTTCTACAATCGGTAAAACATACGGTTCTACAAGTAGTAAACGTAGTGCTTGCGGAAAGCTTTACATTACTATTAATCGTGATAAAAATGGTAATCTTGTGGAAAGTTTTGTGAACACTTCGAAAAATGGAATTTGTCGTTCTAATATCGATGGTATTAACCGTATGATTAGCTTAGCATTACGTAGTGGTGTTAAAGTTGAAGAAATTATCGATCAATTAAAATCAATAAATTGTCCTGCGTGTGCGAGAGCAAGAGCTAAAGGCGAAAGCGTTGATGGAATGAGTTGTCCTGATATTATTGCGAAGGTATTACAAGAAGAATATTATAGCGGTAGTTTTACAATCCCAAATGGAAATAGATTAAAAGATAAACAAACTGATACTGGAGAAGAAAATAACAATAAATGTCCAGAATGCGGAAAAGACCTTATTCGTGAGGGCGGATGCATTCAGTGCCCATCATGTGGATGGACAGTATGTGAATAAAAGGGGAGTCAATCCCTTTTTTTATTTGCATTTTTCCATAGATTATTGTATAATAATGGTAAGGAGTTTAGGGAAGTTATGAGTATTGAAGAAAAGTGGAAGAAATTCGAAAAACATATTAAAGTCCCAGAGGTTGCCGGTCGATGGCTTAATTTAATATATACTGATGACTTAGTTATTACAAAGGATTTCATTTATCCAGACACGAATACAAAGTTACGACCCGGAATTGGAAAAAAGGGAGTTAAAATGCCTGGGGGCCCACAATACATAGTTATTCATGATACAGGTATGCCAGCAATAACCGATGATGCAAAGGGATTAAATAAATATATTCATGATCAAGCAAATAGTCCTGATGGTAGAGTAGCATCATGGCATTTTTCAATAGATGATAAGGACTTATTTCAGCACGTTCCTACTGATGAAATTGCATGGCATGCAGGCGATGGATCTCGTAAATATGGTGAGAAGGCTTATAATTTTAAAACAGAAAAATATGATATTGGTGGCGGCAATCATAATGGTATTGGTATTGAAACATGTATTAATCCGACCAATGATTATGAATTAACTTTAAAAAGAACAGCTAAACTTGTTGCGATGTTATTATATAAATACAATTTAGAATTAGATAGAATCAAACAACATTATGATTTTAGTAGCAAAAATTGTCCTAATATAATTCGTAGTACTAAAGGTTTGTGGGAAAGCTTCTTAGAAGATTGTAGAATACAATATATACTTATGCCTTTAGGTGTAAGGGTAAAATGGGAAATTGACAAACCAGATATTATTAAACCAAGCGGAAAAGTAATAACCCCGATTCATGATACTTATGTAAATATTAAAGCACATGTAACTATAGATAATGAAACAAGAACATATGAGTATAAAACTTTAGTAAAAGGAATAAGCGATGAAGAAAAGATAATAAAATCTTTTTATGAACTATATTTAAGCGTTATTCCAAAAAGAGCAAATCACGACATTAATTTACCTAGTGAATTAACAACATACAAAACAAAACTAAAATGGAAAAGTAGTCATCCAAATATTATTAGCGATGCAGGAAAATATAATAAACCAGAGAAACCAACATGGATTAAGTTGACTGCTATAATAGAAAGTGGAGAAATAGCAAGCGAAAAAGAATTTACTATTAAGATATTTTAAAAGAGAAAAAAATATTTCTCTTTTTTTCTTGACATTATTTAAAACTAAGGTATAGTATATAAGCATCACAAATTATAAGAAATGTAGCATAAAATGAAAAATTAGTCATATAATAGATAGGTGGAAACTACAAAAGAAACTAGAAATTCCAATTGACAACACCACTTAAATGTAGTATAATATATAAGGTTATCAAAAAAACCGAGGCCTAACGAAAGAATGTCGAAAGAAGAAAAAACTAAAATGTTTTTATTGACAAGAAGGTCTTAGTAGTGTATAATAATAAATGCTGAAAACGAAAAAGCATAAGGTCTTTGAAAACTAAACAGAAAAAACAGGTGGAGTTAGAATTAAACTTG
>DUOT01000150.1 GCA_012838705.1 Acholeplasmataceae bacterium | reverse complement strand
CTATTGCTTTTCTATTATAGCAAAAAACTTCAATATTATCAATATTTTGAAATATTATAATAATTATTTCTTTTCATTAATATATTTTAATGGTGAGAAAATGAAAATTTTACTATTTTTCTTTATTTTTTTCGGTGTTGTTCATGTAGATAGTAATATTTATGTTCATGGTGAAAGTGCAATTGTCATGGAAAGTAATAGTAATAGAATATTATTTGAAAAAAACATTCATGATGTTCATTTGACCGCTAGTATAGCAAAAATAATGACAGCTATCGTTGCGATTGAAAATGGGGATTTAGATAAATACTGTACGGTAGATACGGAAACAATAAGTCAAATTGGCTCTAGTATATATTTAGAATTAGGTGATAAGGTTAAATTAATTGATTTAATTTATGGACTCATGTTAAGAAGCGGAAATGATGCCGCTTATTTGATTGCAAAAAGTGTTAGTGGTAGTGTTGATAAATTTGTAGAAGAGATGAACAATAAAGCAAAACAACTAAAAATGACATCAAGTGTATTTAATAATCCATCTGGTTTAGATGATGAAAATTATAATTATTCAACAGCTTATGATATGGCAATATTAATGTCTCATGCTCTTGACAATAATTTATTTCGGAAAATAACAGCTACAAAAACTTATCGATTTAAAACAATGAATGATAAGTTATACGTTTTAGTAAATAAACATCGTTTAGTTCTAAACAACAAATATACTATTGGTGGAAAAACAGGTTATACAAAACTCGCGAGAAGAACACTTGTTACTGCATTTTCTAAATATGGACTTGAATTGATTGTTGTAACGTTTAATTGCGGTAATGATTTTAATCTTCATCAAGAATTGAGTGAATATTATTTTGAAAAATTAGATAAAGTGAAAGTATTTAGTAGGGGAATTATTAATATTCCAATGTATGAATATACCCCCGTTGTTTATCAAGAGATAAGTTATCCTGTATTAAAAGATGAAAAGTTGACATGTGAAATTCATTTGTTACGAAAACCAAAAGAAGAAGTTATCGGAAGAATTTATTTAAAGATCAATAATGAGGTTGTGAAAACATTCAATGTCTATAGGTATTACTAATGAATAAGATATGGTTATTTATTATTGCTTTTTGTTTCGTATATGCAATAGCAACAAATAATTTAGATTCTTTAATAGATAATATTTTAGATGTTCCGCAAGAGTCGTTACAATTACTATTAAAAGTTGGTGGATTAATAGTAATTTATAATGGGATTTTTAATATTGCAATCGCAAGTGGAATAATTGATAGAATTGGTAAACTTTTTAGAAAACTTAGTTATTTATTGTTTCCAAGTGTTCCAAAGTCAAGTAAAATTCATGATTATGTATGTTCCAATATAACTGCAAATTTATTAGGTTTAGGAATTGCATCGACACCTATTGCATTAAAGACAATTAAAGAAATGAAGAAAATAAATAATGATTCTCCAAAAGCTAGTCGTGAAATGATAACTTTAATTGTATTAAATTATACTTGTTTTACAATTTTCCCATTAACAGTTATTTCAATCCGTGAAAAATATAATTCATTGTTAGGCGTTAAAATATGGTTGTCTTTAATTATTATCACATTTACGGTTAGCGTTATTTCTTTGATTATTAATGCAATAATTGCGAGGATGAATAAATGGAATACATAATTGGCGGGTATATTTTAATTGTTATCATTATTTCAATAATAAAAAAAGTAAATGCTTATGATGCTTTTATTGAAGGAGTTAAAGACGGAACAAAAACTGTTGTGAATATGTTTTCTAACTTATTAGGATTTGTGTTTGTTGTAAAGTGTATTGAAAGTTGTGGGATTATTGAAGATTTAGGAAATCTTGTAAATCCTCATATTTTTGTTCAAGGAATAATAAGACCTCTTTCAGCATCTTCTTCAATGGCTATTATGATATCTACTTTTGAAACTTATGGAGTCGATAGTCCTATTGCAATTTTATCTACACTAATCCATACAACAATAGATACAAGTTTTTATATTATTGTTTTATATTTTTCGAGTTGTAACATTAAGGATTATCGTTATTCACTTTTAATGAGTATTATAATTATAATAATTGCTTACATTGTTATTGGAATTACATATATTCTATTATTTTAGTTGATACAATATTTATTAAAACT
>DUOT01000149.1 GCA_012838705.1 Acholeplasmataceae bacterium | reverse complement strand
AGTAGTTATGCTAGTTTTTTTTATAACTTAATATTAAAAAAGAAATATCATAATAATAATTATTATTCTAAATTATACAATCATTTAGATCGACCAGTATATTTCGGAGAATTTTTAGTAGACCACAAAGTACAATTTCTTAAAGGTGATTCAGAACTTTATGGACTATTAAATCATAATATCTTTTCAATATTTGATTACAATGATATAAAGTTTTTACTTAAATTAAAAGAAAAGGCAAGAAATCGGGAAAGCATAAAGGTTACGATTAAAGTTAAAAATTTACATAAACAATATCGTTGGTTTGAAGTTTATGGGTCATGGGTTAATACTATAAAAAATAAACCTGTTTATTTATGTATTTTTCAAGAAATAACAAAAGAAGTAAAACTTGCAAATTTACTTGCGTTAATGGAAAAGCGTTTTGATTTTGTTGTAAAAGACCAAGAAGGAATTATTTTTGAATATGATATTAATAATGATATTTATAGTACTTATAATTTAAAAACAAAAAGCCATAGTATTAAAAATAATTATTTATCAACTTTTAAAAAGAAGTATCCACAGTTAAATCCAAATCAAGCGAAATGGGTAACACTACTTTCTGGTAATGAATTGGGTTTAGTAAAATTACAAAAGACAAATGAAGAAAATAATAAATGGATTGCTATTGAAAGTGAATTAATTAAATTTGGTGAATTTGAAAGAAAAATTATTGGTAAAATTACAGATATTACGAAAGAAAAAGAGGAAGAAGAAAAGTTAATTAAAGAATCTAGACTTGATAAAATAACACAAATATATAATAGGATTACAGGTGAATATTTAATAAGAAAAGAACTAACTTCAAATAATAAAAATTCTTTAATTATTATTGATATTGATAATTTTTCGGAAATTAATAAAAAATTTGGATACACTTTTGGAAATGAAGTCTTAAGAACATTTGCTGAATATTTAGAAAGAAAATTACCAGCTAGACATATATTGTATCGTCATAGTGTTGATCATTTTATTGCCTTATTATGTGGAGTTGATTGTGCCAAAGCTCGTGACATTGCAAATAATATTTGTAAGGAAGCAAAAGAAGGAAACATTATTTCTGAAATTGATTTTTCATGTAGTGTGGGGATTGTCGGTACACATTTAAGTGATAATTTAAATGAACTTATTAAATGTGCTGATTGTGCGCTTGTTAATATAAAAAATGGCGGGAAAGGGTTTGCTGCTAATTATTTTTATATTGAAGATAGTTTGAAAACAGTCATACATAGCAAACACTTAGGAAAAAAACATAATCAAAATATCGACTTTGAAGATGATGTACTTTCATTTACTTTTGAAATATTAAAGAAAAGTAATGATGTATCAAAGGCACTTAATCTTCTTTTTCCAATACTTGCAAGAAAATTAAATATATCAAAAATATATATTCTTGATATAGATATTGAAAGATTAGAAGCAAATATAACTCATCATTATGGAAATATTGATACGAAAGCTTTTGTTATTTGTGAAAGTGATTACTATATTTTTAAGTCGGGTTTCAATATCAATGGTGTATACTTAGACGCTCCTTATATTGCAACTAATGAATTAAGTTTATTAATTTCTGAAGCATCATTAATAATATCATTATACGAGCATCATAATCATTTTGGTTCAATATTTTTCATGCAGGAAAAGCTAGGGAATGAATCAATATTAAAACTTGTTAGTAATAGTATCTCTATTTTTTTGATACAAGACTTTAAGAAAACAGAAATAAGTAATCGCATGAAATTACTGACAAGATTATCCCATGAAATAAGAACGCCACTAAACGGAATTAAAGGAATGATTAGGATTGCTCAAAATGAAATAAATGATAGAAAAAAATTAATTAATGCTTTAGATAAAATGACAATGTCAACAAAATATTTACTTTCGTTAGTAAATAATATTTTAGATTTATCACGAATTGAAACAGGAAAAATGAAGATTATTAATGAACCATTTAATGTTCATACTTTAGTAAATGACTTATATATATTAATGCGAATACAAGCAGAAGACAAAAATATTGATTTTAAGATTGTTAAGAATTGTAAAGATGAGTTTATCCTTGGTGATTCAATAAGATTAAGTCAAGTATTAATTAATATAATAGGAAATGCTATTAAATTTACCCAAGAAAATGGAGAGGTAATTTTTCGGGTTGATGAAATTGAAAATGATAGTAATAATACTGTATTAAGATTTAGTGTTAAGGATAATGGTGTTGGAATAAATGCGGAAAATATTAATCGGATTTTCAATGCCTATGAACAAGAAAATACTCATGTTATTAAAAGTTATGGGGGTACAGGTTTAGGACTCGCTATAAGTAAATCATTAGTTAATATGATGGGGGGAAATATAGAAGTAAAAAGTAAAGTAAATGAAGGAAGTGAATTTTTCTTTACATTAACACTTTCAAAAGCTACATCATTAAAACAAGAAAATTGGGAATTGAAGTTTAGTGATAAGCGTATTTTGGTTGCGGAAGATAATCCGTTAAACTTGAAAATAATTACATCATTTTTAGATGAATTTGATTGTAGTTATGAAATAGCAAGAAACGGACAAGAAGTAATTGATAAATATAATGAAAACGAGTCTTATTACTATGATTTAATTCTTATGGATATAAGAATGCCAATTGTTGATGGCTTCAAAGCAACAAAGTATATTCGTAGTTCCGGAAAAGATGATGCCTTATTAATTCCGATAATTGCGATGACAGCTAATGCTTATCCAGAGGAAGAACAAGCATCAATAGAGTGCGGAATGAATGCCCATTTAATAAAACCAATAGATATAAACTTATTATATAAAGAATTATTATT
>DUOT01000148.1 GCA_012838705.1 Acholeplasmataceae bacterium | reverse complement strand
GAATCAAAATTCAGCATCAACTTGGTATACATTTTTTCTTGATATTCAATGTCACCAAAGTAAGTGCTGTTGTAAAATTCATTAAAGTCATCATTAATTTTGCTAATAAACTCATAATCTACTTTCATTTCAAGATTAAAATGATTAGCAACCTTTTTAATGATAGCTTCATTTCTAAAATTCTTGTCCTCTTCTAATCGACGATAGGTAGTGATAGGAATATTTAATTCACTAGCGACTTTAACCCTAGTTTGTCGATTCTTGGTTCTTAGATATTTTGCCATTACTGCAATATACCTATAACCTTCAAAATATTGAGTTAAATTAAAATCAAAAATAGCCATTACCAATTCTCACTTCCAAACGTAGCACGAATAATGTAAATCAAACTAATTATAGAAATTAGAATAGGATAGACAATAAGTTTTTAATTGTGAAGAAAATTACAGGTGGATGATCTGGAGGTGGAAGTTCGTTTCCTTTACCCTTACTGCTGCATGTACCAATTAAAATTACTGCAACAAATACAACTGCTAGTGCAGAAATAATGACTTGTTTCTTTTTCATAAATCATTTCTCCTTTCTTAAAAGAACCAGTAATGGTTACTTTTTTGATTAATTGTATAATATCATCAGTAAAAAAATGTGTCAAATCACCTAAAGTTGGTTATTTTTGGTTTATTTCGCCTTTAAATTATACATAAAAAGAAATTATCCGCTAAAACGCGAATAATTTCTTTAAGTTTAAAATATTTCAATTGTTATATAGGCTAAAATTTATTCAATTTTTTTGAATAAAAAATAAATGTATACATTTATATAATCAAAACCTTAATTCAAAATACGATATTTGCTTACACCTACCATTTAATTGGCTCTAATCCATTACTAATTAAAAACTCATTAGTACGTGAAAATGGCTTTGAACCAAAAAAACCATAATATGCTGAAAATGGTGAAGGGTGAGGAGATTCAATAATTAAATGTTTAGGATTAGTTATAATTACTTTTCTACTTCTTGCGTAATTACCCCACAAAATAAATACTTTAGGTTTATCAGTATCATTTAAATATGAAAGAATATTATTAGTAAATATCTCCCACCCCTTATCTTTATGTGATAAAGGTTTTCCTCGTTCAACACTCATAATGGCATTTAATAATAATACACCTTGTTTAGCCCATATAGTTAAGTCGCCATTTTTCTTTTTAATATCAACACCTAAATCATTACTAAGTTCTTGATAAATGTTTCTTAAACTAGGAGGAATAGGAACATCACTAGGAACACTAAAAGCTAAACCAACCGCTTGATTAGGTTGATGATAGGGATCTTGTCCAATAATAACTACTTTTACTTGGTCAAAATCAGTTAATTTAAAACAATTAAAGATATCCTTTTTAGCTGGATATATTGTTTTTGTAGCATATTCATGAACAATAAACTCTTTTAGATTTTTAAAATAATCTTTTTCATATTCTTTTTCTAAATACTTATTCCAACCACCAAAATCCATTATCTAATAACCTCTTTTTCCTTTTCTTCATCTTTAATGATTATATCATCTAGACTAATAACCAT
>DUOT01000147.1 GCA_012838705.1 Acholeplasmataceae bacterium | reverse complement strand
CGGGTGAGTGTTATTTTTTATTTAACACCTTAAGGATAAATACTTTATCTGACACATACAACTTTTATTTGAGACTTTTAGGTTAAATAGGTCAAGTACAAGTTACTCCTTAGTAAAAGCTGATGAAATTAAAGATATCAAAATATGAAAAAAATAGCTCTAATAATCCCAATGCTCCAACCATATCGAGTTAAACTATATGAGAGATTAATTGATTCGACAAAAGATAAATATGAATGGTGTATCTTTCATGGTGTAAAAGACTTTGATGATGCAAGACCCGCATTTGAAGGAGTAGTTAAATTTAAGACAAATTCTTATATCACTAAAGCAAAACGATTTGGTCCTTTATCAATAATGCTTCAAAATTATCTTTATAGAGATTTGAAAAAATATGACCCAGATATTATAATTGTAAATGCCAATGCAGGTGAAGTTGATAGCAGAAGAGTTGCTTATTGGGCAGAAAAAAATAATAGAAAGTTAATTTTATGGGTGTGTTCGTGGGATTCCAACAGGGCTAAAGGTCTATTTAGATTTATAAAGAGGAAGCTCACAAAAATATATTATAAAAGAGGAGATAGGTTTTTAGCTTACAGTTCACATGCTGCAAGTTTTATTGAGCGGTTTGGAATACCTAGTAATAAAATAACAGTAGCATATAATGGATTGGATATAGATGAATTAGAAAACAAAAGGGATTATGTAGCTATTGAATCAAAGAAAATTAAAGCAGAGTTAAATCCGGAAAATAGAACTGTGTTTCTCTATGTTGGAGGTTTAATTCCAATGAAATTGCCTTTGCTGTTAGTAGATTCTTTTATGAAGCTAAATAAGGAAAATGAAAATGTAGAGTTATGGATAATAGGAGATGGACCTCTAATGAATGAATTAGAAGATAAAGTTTCTAATAGTAGCAATATAAAATGTTTTGGAAGAATAGTTGAGGATGTTGATAAATATTTTGCGGCAGCTGATTGGTTTATTTTGCCTGGAGCGGGTGGTTTAGCGTTAAATCAGTCAATGTATTGGAAAACACCTTGTATATGCTCTGTTGCAGATGGTACAGAAGCTGACTTGGTGTTTGATAATATAAACGGATATAGGTTTCATGAAAAAGATAGTGATAGTCTATACCTTGTAATGAAAAAAGCAGTTAATACATCTTCTGTTAAGAAAGAAACAATGGGGAGCATTTCAAAGTATCTGATTGAAAATAGAAGCAATACCGATACAATGTTTCACGCATTTATTGATTCTATTGAGAATTAAATTGTTATTTATGTATATTTGATGTGAGACGCCAACTTTCATAGATTATTTTCATAAGATTGACGCATCTATCGAAATTAAAATTACAAATAAGAATATTGATGAAAAGATTTCATATAAACAAGATTGCAATTTCTATTACTAATATAGATAATGTTTTATATAGTATTGATAAGACTATACAACAAAATGAGTATGGTTATATATGTGTAACTAATTCACGTATTGTGCATTTGTCAAACAACGATGATGAAGTATTGCAAGATAGGACACTATCCCAAAAAGTGTGTAAGTAGTAATAGAAGGGTTTCCCCTTAGAGTTTAACCCTGTCCGCAAAGATAACTAAAAATTGATTTAAAAT
>DUOT01000146.1 GCA_012838705.1 Acholeplasmataceae bacterium | reverse complement strand
CAATTCAAAATTAAAGGAGTATTTTAATAATATCATTTCTCCTAAATGGTTTTATTCTTAAAAAACATCGCTTTTATTATAACTATCTAAGCAATATAGTATATACTTATAATACTATTTACCCAATAAAATTTTACACTACCAATTAATTTACAAATATTACATATCAAAATAATTCTTTAACTCTTTTTTAAATATTTTTTCAAGTTTTATTATTGCATATAAGTTGATTGATCCTAAAAACATCATTCCATAATCTATGAAATCCCATACTTGTTTTCCATTAAGTAATACTCCGCTAATGGTTGTTAAAATGAATAATCCCTTATATATATTATGGATTAACTTCTTTTTTATGTTCATGTTTTGCGATAAAAATAACATATTTGTTTCACCAACATAATAAGAACTAACCCATGTTGCCATCGCAAATGTAAACAGGAGAAAAGATCCTAAATGCATTCCAATATTACTAAAAATTACTTCAAAAATATATACTGCAAGACTGCAACCTTCAAACATTGAAAGTTCAATATCATAAACCAAAATCATTAATCCCATTAATGTACACATTAACACAGTATCAACAAAAACTCCTAATACTTGAACATATGCTTGAGAAACTGGACTTTTTACTTTACTCATTGAACTCATTGTTGGAGCAGTTCCCAATCCTGCTTCATTAGAAAAAGCACTTCGCTTTAATCCAATTATTAAGGCATTACCAATTACTGCACCACCAACACTTCGGAATGTAAATGCATCTTTTAATATTAAGTTAAAAACTCCTGGGAGATGATTAATATTATAAAGAATTGTAGATATTGAAACACCTAAAAATACAATTGTCATTATTGGTACTAATTTTTCAATAAATGAAATTATAGCTTTTGTTCCTCGGAAAATAACTAAAAATGAAAATAATAATAAAAATCCAATAATTAATTCATCACTAATATTAAAAGGAATTTTTAAAGATTCACTAATAGTATTTACTTGTAATGGACCAAAAAAAATAGTGTTTGCAAGCAATAAAAAAAAACAAAATAATAGTGCTAGTTTCGGATTTTTTAATCCGTTTTTAATATAATAACATGCACCACCACGATATTCACCATTAATTATTTCATGATATTTAACTGCTAAAGTATTTTCCATTAATGAAAAAATACTTATAAAAATACAACTCACTACCATCCAAAACAGACTACCAGGACCACCATATATCAAAGCAGTTGTCACACCAACAATATTACCCGCTCCTAAATGTGATGCCAATGTCATCATAAATGCTGCATAAGAGCTTCGTTCTGATTTTAACACTTTCTTACTTTCCTTTATAAATCGAAATTGAATAAATCGATATTTAAAAGAATAAAATACAGCAATTATAAAAAAAGAAAAGATAAAAAGATTGACAATCACATTACCACCAATACATTTTATCTTTTCAAAATGAAAATATTACTTAATTATTCATAACTCCAAGCAACACCTATACCACCATATCCTACATTAATCGCAATAACAGGTGAGATGCTTGATTTTAATTTAATTGGAATATTAGGAAAGCTTTCCTTAAGGAAATTAAGAAGTTTTTCAACACGTTCTTCTGCCTTAATATGAGCTACAATAATATGAACTTTTGTATTAACTTTTTCAAATATTGCTTTCATTTTTTGAGTAATCCATTTAAATACTTGACTATCAGTTCGAAATTTAGAGTTAATATTTACTTTTCCATCAAAGTATTCAATTATCGGTTTAACTCTTAATAAATTCCCAATTGTAGCTTTAATTTTACTAATCCTACCTGAACTTTTTAAAACATTTAAGTTTTGCATATTAAATAATAGACCACTATTATTTCTAATAACTTCAAGCTTACTAACTATTTCCTCTATTGGTTTTTCCTTTTCCCTAACTGCAATCTGAGCAAATATTTCAGCCCCCATTGCTGCACTTAAAGTATCGAAAACAACAATATTTATTCCTTCAACTTCGTTTTTTGCTATCATTGCAGATTGATAAGTACCAGATAAAGTTGAAGATAATGTTAAGCATAATACATCTTTATAACCTTCAGATTTCAAATCATTAAATAGTTTTTCGAATGTTGATGGTGAAGGTTGACTTGTGCTAACCTTTTTTCCTTCTTCTAAAGCTGTAATTACATCATCAATTGAAATAGTACCATCTAAATAATTTTTATTATCTACTATTACATTTAAAGGAACAACATGAATGTCGTTTTCCTCAATAAAATCTTGATCCAAATTAAAAGTACTGTCAGTAACAATTTTTAAACTCATCATTTTTCTCCTTACATAATTATTATACAATATTTACCTTAATATAAGCATAAACTTTACATTTTAAAATTTCTCTGCTATACTTTATTATAGGTGAAAAAATGGAATTTATAACTAGTCAACATCGATATTATACATTAAATTATTATCTAAAAAAGAGATTTAAGAAAAAAGTGTTTAAAGTAGCTTTAAATGGCAATTTTACATGTCCTAATCGTGATGGTTCAATTAGTACTAAAGGTTGTATATTTTGTTCTGAAAAAGGTAGCGGAGATTTTGCAGGAAATGTAGAAGATTCATTACAAGATCAATTTAACATGGTTAAAAATATAATCCATCAAAAGTGGAAAGACGCTTTATATATTGCATATTTTCAAGCAAACACAAATACATACGCTCCTTTATCAAGATTAAAAAAACTTTATGAAGAAGCAATTTCACTAGATGAAAATATTGTTGCTTTAAGTATTGCAACAAGGCCTGATTCTATTAGTGATGAAGTGATCGAGTATTTAGGTGAGTTAAATAAAAAAATACCAGTTTGGATTGAATTAGGTTTACAAACAATCCATCAAAAAACCGATAATTTTATAAATCGTGGATATACTTTAGATGTTTTTCATAAAGCTGTTAATAACTTAAGAAAACATAATATTGAAGTTATTGTTCATGTTATTAATGGTTTACCATATGAAACTAAAGAAATGATGTTAGATACGATTAAGTATTTAAATACTTTAGATATTCAAGGAATTAAAATTCATTCTTTATATATTCTTGAAAATACAATTTTAGGTCAAATTTATCAATCCAATCCATTTAAAGTTTTATCATTAGATGAATATGTAGATATTGTTACCGAACAATTAGCAATATTAAGACCAGATATAGTTATCCATAGGATTAGTGGTGATGCACCAAAAGATCAATTATTAGCTCCACTTTGGGGAATGAAAAAGTTTGTTGTTATGAATGAAATTAATAAAGAAATGAAGAGAAGGGATTATTTCCAAGGGTGTAAATATAAATCTTAAAGCAAAAAACAAGTCCTATTTATTATTGGACTTGTTTTCTTTTTATTCTACCTATTAATTCATTTTTGATTTCTGCTATTATCTCGCCTTGAAATGTACAATTTGTAAGTTCTTGATCAAACATACTAGTTCCAATAATCCCACCAGCACATAGATGACCAATGACTGTCGCTTCAACATGACAATTAGAAATTCTATTTTCATCATTTCCAAAAAATCCTACTATTCCACCAGCTCCAACATCACTATCTCGAGCCCAATCAGATGAATTTATCGTTTTAACAACACCCTTAAATGAACAATCCAAAATATAACCATTGTCACTATTACCGACAATTCCACCAGCAAAATATTGAGCAATAATTGTCCCTTCCACATGACAATTTCTAATAATACTATTTAGCATATAATAAGCAATGCCACCTGCGGTAGAATTTAAAGGATTATGTTTACATTCGCTTACATCTATATTAACGTTTGTAAGAATAATTCCATCAATATAAGCATCTTTAATTAATCCAAAAAGACCAGCATGACAGCTATTACCTTTTTCTTTATCAAACGAAAATATATTCAAATTACTAATTTCATAACCTTCAGGATTAACAAATATTCCTGTAAACTCATTTCCTGTAGGACCACTTCCAATTGGTACCCAATAGTCTATTGTAGATAAATCAATATTTGATTTTAGAAGAAAATGACCCGATTTATTATTATTTATATTTTGCAAATCTTTTGCTGTTCTAATTTCAATCATATTATTAGTATTGATGACATAAACATCAGCTACTTTTGTATGATATTTTGTGTTAGTAGCTTTTTCATAAAGGACTACATTTACTGTAACTTTGCCTGTGTTTTTACCAATAATTTTATTTCCTTTAATAATAGCAATTTCTTCATTAGAACTTATTAATTCATATTTTGTAAAATCAATACCTGATAGTGCAAATTGTGATTCTATATCGAATATAAACTCTTCATTATCATAAATATAGATTGTCTTAAGTTCATAATTATGAACTTTATACGACGAATTGCGATATTTATTAGAATCACAAGATAGAATATTAAAAGACAAAAATAACAAAAGAATAATTAATATTACTTTTCTCATTTTCAATATTAATATAAAGCATAAATAATTCATATTTATGTTTATATTATTCCATCCTTTCTTTAAATTTTATCCTCTATACATATAATATGATTATTGATCTATTGCAAATATATTTTTTAATATTTTTTATTATTCTTTATAAAGAAAATATGGATTAGTTCTATCACCATTAATAAATGCACCAATATAATAACTATTATTGTATTTTGAAAATATATTTATTCTACTGCTTTCTGCAGCATAAATCATTTTATTGTTTATTTTATTTACTAAAATATAAATATTTCTTATTATATCTAAATCGTAAGTTGTATATTGATAACATTCAAAATTATTTAATAGAGGATCATCTAAATCTGTTTTTAGATTCCAAGTTTCATCTTCTTTGATACTTAAATAAACAGATTCTT
>DUOT01000145.1 GCA_012838705.1 Acholeplasmataceae bacterium | reverse complement strand
AAGCCATAATTTAGGGGTGCGTAAAATCGGCTAAGGGTGCGTAAAAAAACACAGGGGTGCGTAGATTTCAAGTAGGGGTGCGTAATTGTATTAAAATAGGTCAAGCAACACATGATTAAGTTGCTCTCTTTCATATAATTATTATTGACTTGATAAAGAGATTAAGCCTTTTATTAGATAACGCAGATAATGTTAATTATTATGTTAAAATATTAAAATAACGTTTTATCTAATAAATAGTTATAATTATTAAATAATATAAACAATAATTCATAAAATTAGAAATAAACTTAAATTTGTGTTATAATTGTTATTAGTTTTTAGTAAGAAGGAGAGACATATATGTTAACAGCAAAACAAATTAAAGATATAAAAGTTTTACAAAGACGAGAACTTACTGATCATTATTTGTATTTAAAGTTAGCTAATCGTCAAAAAAATGAACATAATAAGGAAGTACTTAAAAAAATAGCTCAAGATGAATGGAGACACTATCACTTTTGGAAAAAGCTAACGAATGTAGAAATGAGTCCAAACAAATTGCAACTTATATTTTATTATTTTCTATCTATAATTTTTGGAATTACTTTTGGCATTCGTTTAATGGAAAGAGGAGAACATAAAACTCAATATCTTTATAAAGATTTACAAGGTAAAGTAGATAATATTGATAAGTTGATTCAAGATGAAGAAGAACATGAAGAACAGTTAATTGATGCTTTTAAAGAAGAGAAGTTAAACTATGTTGGTTCAATGGTTCTAGGATTAAATGACGCTTTAGTCGAATTAACTGGAACTCTTGCCGGTTTAACATTCGGGCTTGCTGATGCGAGAATAGTTGCTTTTTCAGGTTTAATTGTTGGTATTGCTGCATCTTTTTCAATGGCAAGTTCAGAATACTTATCAAAAAAACAAGAAGAAAGTCATGGGAAAGCTTTAAAATCAGCTTTATATACAGGTTTTGCTTACATAATTACTGTTGTATTAATGATAATTCCTTATCTTATAATTCCGGATAATGTGTATAATATTTTTGGATTAAATGTCCCAAGCATTTATATATCTCTAGCAATTACTTTACTTGTTGTTATTTTAATCATTTTACTCTTTAACTTTTATATAAGTGTTGCGAAAAGATTAAACTTTAAGAAACGTTTTGGAGAGATGATGGTTATTAGTTTGGGTGTTGCGATTTTATCTTTCTTTGTAGGTTATTTAGTTAAGATGCTTTTCGGAATAGACTTATAAATTAATAATAATTAAATTCTAATCAAAGTTATTAGCAAGATAATAAAAGAAGATATAATATGAGTAGAATATATAGAGAGTCCCTTTGGATATAACGTTAATTTTCTTGCTGTCGATTAATAAAAAAAATCAATAAATAATATAAGTTATAGGGTTGAATATTAGATATATATAGTCCTTTGTTCGTTAAGTCATGTGATTTAATTATAGCAAGGGACTTTTTTGTTTACATTTTTAAATAAAATATTATATAATTATAGTGATTGATAATATGGGGGGGTAAGTAATGAAAATTAAGCGATTTTATTTATGTTTGGTTTTATTGTTATTATTTGGTTTGTTTGGTTGTTATAATACTAAAAATAACTATAAAATTGAGAATGTGGAAGAGGCTTTAGAAAGTTTTAGATCATATTCAAAATTTGACATGACATATACTTTAAACATCAGTACATTAGATATTACAATAATGAATAATATGAAAGTGGATTATAGTGGAATAAAACCTAAAGCTATAAAAAATATTAGATATGGAAACTATACTTCTACAACCTATTACGTTAATGGGTATGAATGTTATGCTTCTGGTGATATATATAATGTATCGCCAAAAGAATTTGATATGTTTGAAGATGTTCCATTTCCTACTTTTGACTTTGACGAAATGGAATATCATTTAAGTGCCAAAAAAACTACTGATAAAATTATATATACAGTTAAGGTCACAGGTATGGATTTAAAAACCATTATCGAAGACATTTTTTATCAAAGTACCGGCAATATGGATGTTGTTGAGATTGAGCTTGAGGTTGTAGCATTTAAAGAAAAAGACAACCTTGATGAGTTTACAATATCATTTACTTTAACTGAAGACGGTGAATCTGCAGATGTTGAAATGGTATGTAAATTTAATGCTGTTGATGAAAATGTTGAAGTAACAATTCCTAGTGATCTTTATGATCAAATTGAACAATATTCAAATCCTAATAATGAACCATAAACTGATCCAGTAGTATATAATGATACCGAAAATGGAGTTGTAAAATATTATGATTTAGGTTCATATAAACGTTCATGTTACGATACATAATGAAAGATGCTTCTAACTTTTATAACAATGTAACTAATGAACTTAAATAGAAAAATAATGAGCTAGGCCTTAATTTTTTGCGTTTTGTATTTTTAATGTAAAGAATAATAACCTTTCATTATTTGTTATTTCATAAAAATGATATAATGATGCTAAGAAAATAATTGAATATTAATTAATAAATATTTAGGGAGAAATGATATGAACATAGAAATTAGAAAACTAATGCCAGAAATGGTAGATGATTATGTAAACTTCTTTGATACTACTCCTCATGATGATCATATTGACAAGCATAAGTGTTATTGTGTTAGTTGGTGTAGCGATGATTTTTTAGGTAAGGATTTTTCTACGGTTGAAAAAAGAAGGAAACAGGCTTATGAGTATGTGAGAAGCAATAAAATCCAAGGATATTTAGCATATTACAATGGAAAAGTTGTTGGATGGTGCAATGCGAATACAAAATCAGAATGCACGAAATGTGCAGGTTGGCGTGCATTTATGAATTATGTTCCTCTAGACGATAAAAAAGTTAAATCGATATTTTGTTTTACAATCGCTCCTGAGATGAAAAGAAAAGGCGTTGCTACATCACTTTTAAAACGTGTTTGTGATGATGCGAAACAAGAAGGGTTTGAGTTTGTTGAGGCTTATCCATATAAAGAAGAAGGTTATCAATCATCTAATTATGGCGGTTATGTTAAGATGTATGAAAAACTAGGATTTAAAATCTTTCTTGATACAAGTAAAGGTCTTATTATGAGAAAAAATTTAAATTAGTTT
>DUOT01000144.1 GCA_012838705.1 Acholeplasmataceae bacterium | reverse complement strand
TCAATCTGTTTTTATTTAATGAATATTTCCAATGACCATAAAATATCTTATAATAAACCATAAAAAATCTTATGAAAAACCATAAAACTTATTAAAACCATAAAACCATAAAATTTCTTAAAGAACCGTTAAAAATAAGCAACTTAAGCAACTTAGGTTGCTTTTTTTGTTATATATCGACAAAATAATCATATAATTAAATTAATGAGTTATTATGTTGCATTTTTTCGAATTTTGTGTTAAAATTGATAATGTATTTTTTTAATTTTTACCATATAAATCTATTGAAAAATTTGCCAAGGAGGTATGTTATGGCTACAAAATCAAAATTACGAATGTCAGAAATTGGAACTCAATCCCCCCACTTATTTAATCGGGTGCGAACAACTATTGAAACTGCATTTTATCGTAATAATGTTGTAAATGTTACAAATTTACATGAAGCTTATGAATTAGCTAAAAAAGCTCCCGGAACTATTATTACTAGTCAAAATGTAGCTAATGCTAAGGAGTTAGGATTACCTGATGATGCAAAAGTATTATTATTTAATGATGGTGCTATTACAGGAAGACAAGCGAGATTAAGAAGATTAGTTAATGATACAAATAGAGATGAATTTGCATCGTTATTGCGTGAAGTAGTATTCAGTTCTCGTACTAAAAAGATGTATCATGGGCAAACAGTTATTGGATTAGATAAAGAATTCATGGTTAAAGCTCATTTATTAGTACCAGAAGGATATGAAAACACACTTTATAATTGGCTTTTAAACTTTCAAATAGCTGATGAAAAAACGCTTAAAGTTTATAAAGACTCTAAACAGTTAAATGAAGGAGATATATATATTTATTCAGACCCTGATTTTTATCATCCTTCTTATCCTGATGGATTAGCGTTATTTGATGAGAAGAGCAATTGTGCTGCTTTATTAGGTTTAAAATATTTTGGTGAACACAAAAAAGGCTCTTTGACACTTGCGTGGTCAATTGCTCAAAGAAATGGTTATACCCCATGTCATGGTGGTCAAAAAAGATTTAATTTAGAAAAAAGTAAAGTAATTGGTGTATTTGGATTATCTGGTAGTGGAAAATCAACTATTACTTTATCTGATCATAATGGAAAATTTGATACAACTGTACTACATGATGATGCATTTATTATTTCAAATGAAGACGCATCTTCAATTAGCTTAGAACCATCATATTTTGATAAAACACAAGATTATCCATTAACAAATCCACAATCAAAATATTTCCTAACAATTCAAAATTGTGGTGTCACTTTAGATGAAAATAATAACCTTGTTCCGGTTACGGAAGATATTAGAAATGGAAATGGTCGTACAGTTAAATCAAGATTTGCAACTCCAAAAAGAGAGTATCGTTTTGCGGAACCTTGTGATGCGATTTTCTGGATTATGAAAGATGATTCATTCCCACCAGTATTAAAAGTTACATCACCTGCTTTAGCTTCTGCTATGGGTGCTACATTAGCAACAAAACGTACTACTGCTGAATATATTAAAGGTGAAGATCCAAATAAATTAGTCATCGTACCTTATGCAAATCCATTTAGACTTTATCCATTAGCAAATGATTATGAAAAATTCAAAGATTTGTTTGCTAATAGAAATGTAGAAGGTTATATCATTAATACAGGTTTCTTCTTAGATAAGAAAGTTACTCCAAAAGTGACTTTAGGGTTAATCGAAGATATCGTTACAGAAAAAGCACAATTTAAACCTTTCGGAAACTTCTCAGGTCTAGAATATATGGAAATCGAAGGATTTAACCCTGATTTTAATAACAAAGAATATGTTGAGTTAGTAAAACAAAGAATATTATCAAGAGCAGAATATCTTCAAGAATTAGATGAATTTGACCGTTTACCTGATGAAGCAATTGATGCTATTAAAAAGGTTGTTGAAGAAGTAAAATAATCCAAAAAGGAGATTAAAATGGGAATAAAAATTGTTGATACGGCATTGCGTGATGGTCATCAATCATTAATGGCAACAAGAGTAACAACTCCTGAACTACTTTCTGTAGTTGAGGATCTTGATCAAGCTGGCTATTATGCATTAGAAGTGTGGGGTGGCGCAACTTTTGATGCTGCTATGCGCTTCTTAAATGAAGACCCATGGGATAGATTAAGAGAAATCCGCGCTAAATGTAAGAAAACAAAACTCCAAATGTTATTGCGTGGTCAAAATCTTTTAGGGTATAAAAACTATCCCGATGATATTGTTGAAAAGTTTGTTCAAAAATCAATTGAAAATGGGATTGATATTATCCGCGTTTTCGATGCTTTAAATGATGTTAGAAATTTAAAATGTGCAATTGAAGCAACAAAAAAATATGGTGGACATTGTCAAGTTGCACTTTCATATACAACTAGTCCTGTTCATACTGTTGATTACTATGTTAACTTAGCAAAAGAAGCTGAAGAACTTGGTGCAGATTCAATTTGTATCAAAGACATGGCAGGAGTTATGCTTCCTGAAGCTGCCTTTGAACTATTTTCAAGATTAAAAAAGACAATTAGTGTACCATTAGAACTTCACGGACATAGTACTGCTGGAGTAGCAGGAATGACTTATTTAAAAGCTATTGAAGCTGGTGTTGATATTATCGATACTGCACTTTCACCGTTTTCTAGTGGAACTAGTCAACCGCCGACCGAAGCATTTCAATATGCACTTGCGGGAACACAATATGATCCAGGGTTAAGATTAGAAGTTTTAGATAGAGCAGCAGAGAAGCTTTCTAAAATACGTGATAAATATTTAGAATCAGGTATATTAAAACCTAAAGCTTTAACTGTCAATCCAAATATATTAAAGTACCAGGTTCCTGGAGGAATGTTATCTAATCTAATGAGTCAGTTGGAAGCGCAAGGAGCGATGGACCGTTTTGAAGAAGTATTAAAAGAAGTTCCACGCGTTCGTAAAGATTTAGGATATCCTCCACTTGTAACTCCATTATCACAAATGGTTGGTACGCAAGCGGTATTAAATGTATTGACCGGAAAAAGATATAAAATGGTACCAAAAGAAGTAAATGAGTACTTACGAGGATTGTATGGAAAAAGTCCTGCACCAATCGATGAAATCTTTAGACGTAAAATTATAGGAGATGCTGAAGTTATTACGCATCGCCCAGCAGATGATTTAAAACCTCAATTTAAAGAGCTTGCTGATAAATATTTTGATATAGTACAATCTGAAGAAGATGTGTTGTCTTGTGCATTATTTGAAAATGTTGCTGTTAAGTTTCTAAAACAAAAATATGGTTTAGAAGAAGACGAAGTTATTGAAATTAACTTGATAGTAGGTGAATAGAATGGGTTTATTTTCAAGGAAAAGAAAAAAGAAAACCAAAGTAAATGAAATTAAAAAACAAGAAGTTAATCGCAAACCATTCACAATTGATGATATTAAAGATGAAGATATGATGGTTGCTGCTTTGGTCGCAACAATTGACTTTGCAAGTGAAAAGAAAACGGATGTTAGATTAATTTCAATAAAACAAATAAGTTAGGAGTTTTGATAATGAAAATCTATAAAGTAAAAGTTAATGGTAAAGTATATGAAGTTGAGTTAGAAAGTGTTACTGAAGTTGACAAACAAATCAGTACTACATCACAACCACAACCTCAACCACAACCACAACAAACTGTTAGTGGTACTGGCAAAACTGAACTAAAGTCACCAATGCAAGGCGTTATTCTTGATGTTAAGGTTAAGGTTGGTGATACTGTTAAAAGAGGTCAACCAATGTTTGTATTAGAAGCAATGAAATTAGAAAATGATATTGTTTCACCAGCTGATGGTGTTGTAGTTCATATTGCTGTTAATAAAGATCAAAGTGTAGATAATCAACAATTACTAGCTGTAATTGAGTAAACATAATTCCTATAACTTTTGTTATAGGAATTTCTTATTATATATGATAAAATATTTATAAAAGGTGAAAGAAATGTATAAGAAAATATATTTTGATATTCTTCCATCAACAAATACTTATTTAAAAGAAAACTATCACAAATATCCAGAGTTTACAGTAATTATTTGTAACAACCAAACTAAAGGTCGTGGAAGGTTAAATAGAGATTGGGAAATGGAAGTAGGTAAAAGTATTGCTTTTTCAATATTATTAAAACCTTCACAAGAAATTGCAAGATTATCACTACTTACTTCTGCTGCTGTTTTTCTTGCATTACAAAAATATACTAATAATTTGCAAATAAAATGGCCTAATGATATTTTACTTAATGGAAAAAAAGTATCAGGTATTTTATTAGAATCTATTTATAATAATAAGTTTGAAGCTGTTATTGTTGGTATTGGAGTAAATGTTAACAACGATATTTTTTCCGAAAACATAATAAACAAAGCAACATCACTTAAAAACGAGTTAAATCGAGAATTTTCACTAGATAGTATTATTGATGATATATTAAATAATTTTATGGTGTTATATAAGCAATACGAAAATAATGTTCACCATTATCTTGATATTTGCCGCAATAATTCTTCAATAATTGGGAAAAATGTATATTTGAATGGTAAAAAAGTGAAAGTATTAGGAATTCTTGATAATGGAAATTTATATGTAGATGATGGGGAAAGTAAGGAAGAAATTGCATATGGGGAAGTTACCTTAGAAAATAACTACTAATAAATAGGAGGAAGAATTGAAAAAAGCAGGTATATTACTCCATATATCTTCACTTCCAGGTCCTTTTGGAATTGGAAAATTAGGAAAAGAAGCTTATGAATTTATTCACTTTTTAAAAGAGGCTGGGCAAACATATTGGCAGATACTCCCGATTGGTCCAACTGCTTTTGGAAATTCACCTTATCAATCACCATCGATTTATGCTGGTAATCCTTTATTTATAGATCCAAGAATTGTACAAAGTGAAGGGTTAATAAATGATATTGATTATTTATATGATAATAATAAAGATGTAGATTATTCTAAGGTTATAGCAATAAATAATAAATTTTTAAATGAAATAAAAATTATAATAACTAAAGAACTAAATGATTTTGTGAATCAGAATGATTGGCTAGTTGATTATGCATTATATAACATCATAAAAAAAATAAACAATAATAAACCTTGGTATCTATGGGAAAGGGCTTTAAAAAACCGCGATGAAAAGACATTAAAAGATGTAAAAAATAAATATAAAAACGAAATAAAAAAGGAAATATTCGTTCAGTATTTATTTTATAAACAGTGGTTCAGATTCAAAAACTATGCAAATAAATTAGGTATAAAAATAATCGGTGATATACCGATATATGTTGCTTATGATTCAGTTGAAGTGTGGAAAAATCCACAAATATTTATATTGGATGAAGAAAAAATACCAATTAAAGTTGCTGGAGTGCCACCTGATTACTTTTCAAAAACCGGACAGCTTTGGGGGAACCCTTTATACGATTGGACTTATTTAAAAATAAATAATTATCAATGGTGGATTCAGAGAATAGAACATGCAAAAAGGTTATATGATATAATTCGTATTGATCATTTTCGTGCATTTTCAGAATATTATGCAATTCCTTATGGTAGTGAAAATGCTATAAGCGGAAAGTGGGAAGAAGGTCCTGGAATGCATTTTTTTAAGCTTATTGATCGAGATAATATAATTGCTGAAGATTTAGGTGTTTACGATGATAAGTTAAAAAACTTACTCAAATTTACTAGGTTTCCAGGAATGAAAGTATTGCAATTTGAGATGCCTTATAAAAGCGTTAGAAAAATAATTAAAAAGACTCCAAAGAATACTGTTTTATATACAGGTACCCATGATAACGATACAATTATTGGATGGTTTACAAATTTAATGCCGAAAGTAAAGCAAAAAATTATGAAAGATTTAAAAATCAACGATGACAAAAATATTAATTGGGATATAATAAATCTTGCATATCAGACTAAAGCCAATACAGTTATTATTCCATTTCAAGATTTTATAGGCGCTGGAAGCTATGCAAGAATGAATACACCAGGGATAATAGATAATAACTGGACTTATCGGATTAGCGAAGATGATGTAAATAATCTTCTTGCAAGTAAAATATATAATATTACAAATGAACATAATCGGTTATAATACTCTTAATTGAGTATTTTTTAATGATTACTTCCTTATGTATCGTAAACCGTTTTTAACTTGCAATATGACAAAAAAAGTGGTAAAATACATACTATAAGTAACGTGGTGATATAATGAAAAAATTGGATTTCGTAATGATAGCATTAGTCTTACTAATTGGAATTTCTGTTTTTATTCTATACTTTAATAAATTCAATGTGGATACGAAAAACGCTAAAATTGAAATCTATTATCGTAGTGAATTAATTGATAGCGTTGATTTTGAAGAAAAAATAGATATTGATTATACTATCGAAACATCTGATAATAATTCTTTGATGGTAATAAAAAATAATAATGGTGATATAACAACAAAATATATTACGATAACACAATCAAAATATATTAAAAATGAAATTAGTATTGATTATGAAAAAATAGAAATGACATATGCTAATTGCGATAACCAATTATGTATGCATATGAAAATGAATAGGTCATATACTCTACCTATCGTTTGTACAAACGGAATTACTATTATGTTTGTTCCAAATGATGAATTAGAGGGTATAGTACCATAATGGGAGAATAAAATGAGTTATATTGAAATTAAAAACATCGTTTTTAGCTACCAAAAAAATGAAAAAGTATTAGATGATGTAAGTTTAAATATTGAAAAAGGTGAACATATTTGCATCCTTGGCCATAATGGGAGTGGTAAGTCAACACTTGCAAAGTTAATGGTTGGCCTTCTTGTACCCAATTCAGGTAGCATTTATATCGATGGAGTGAAATTAACTGAAGAAACAGTAGATGAGTTACGAAAACAAATCGGAATTGTTTTTCAAAACCCTGATAACCAATTTGTTGGGGTAACTGTTCGCGATGATATTGCTTTTGGTTTAGAAAATAGACAAGTTCCAAAACAAGAAATGGAAGAGTTAATTGATAAATATTCACATTTAGTATCAATGGAGAATTTTTTAGATAATAATCCTGAGGATCTTTCAGGTGGTGAAAAACAAAGAGTTGCTATTGCTGGAGTATTGGCTATGAATCCAGAAGTAATTATTTTTGATGAAGCAACATCAATGCTTGATCCTAAAGGCGTAAGAGAAGTAATGAATGTTGTTAAGAATTTAAAGGATAAAACGATTATTTCAATCACACATAATCTAGAAGAAGCATTACTTGCATCAAGAGTAATAGTTCTTAACGAAGGGAAAATAGTATTAACGGGTACTCCACAAGAAGTATTCAAAGAAAAAGAAATATTAAAGAATAGTAAATTAGATATTTTGGAAAGTATGAAATTGTTAGAGATTATTGAAAAATCAAATTTAAAAAATAAAGAAAAAATAGAGGAAGCATTATGGGAATTAAGTTACACGAAGTAAGTTTTGCATATTATGTACCTAAAAGTAAAAAGAAACCTATTCATTTTACTTTAAAAGATATAAATATTGATATTAATTCCCGAGATGAATTTATAGGCCTTGTAGGTCATACAGGTTCAGGAAAATCAACACTCGTGCAACTATTAAATGCTTTATACCTCCCAACAAAAGGTGAAATAGATATATTCGGTAATGTTATTACTTATAAAAGTAAAATTAAACTAAAACCGATTAGAAAGACTGTGGGATTAGTATTTCAGTTTCCAGAATATCAAATATTTGAAGATACAGTATTAAAAGATATTATGTTTGGTCCGAAAAACTTTGGGATTGAAAATCCTGAACAAGTTGCTAGAGAGGTTGCGGAAATATTAGGGATTAGTGACTTACTTGATCGTAGCCCATTTAATCTAAGTGGTGGGCAAATGCGTAAGGTTGCTATTGCTGGTATTTTAGCTTCTAAACCTGAAATATTAATTTTAGATGAACCAACTGCAGGTTTAGACCCACTAACAAAAATTGAATTTCTCGAGTTTCTTAAGGAATTGAATGAAAAACATCATAAATCGATAATCATTATTACTCATGATATGGATATAGTTAGTAAATATCTGAAGAGAGTATTAGTTTTAAAACAAGGTAATTTAATGTTTGATGGACCAAAAAATAAATTATTTGAAAATGAAAAGTTACTTCAAACTTGCCATTTAGATTATCCAAAAATGATAAGAATAATGAAAGCATTAAAAGAAAAACTTAATTTAGATATAAATATTTATAAGTATACTCCTGAAGAAGCATTTGCGGAAATCAAAAGAGTAGTTGGTGAAAACAATGAATAGTAAAATTGTTTTTGGTCAATATTATCATGCTCAGTCGTGGATACATAAACTTGATCCTCGAACTAAATTAATATGTCTTTTTTCTTTAATGATTTCAATATTCTTAATCACAAATCTTTATATTTTATTAGGAATGCTTGGATTGATAATAGTCTTAGTTTTATTTTCAAAAATCCCAGTTGTGAAGTTTCTTCAAGGGCTGAAAATGATGGCATTCTTAATGATGTTTACGGTAATATTTCAAATTTTGTTTAATCGTAGTGGTAATCTAACAGCTTCATATAATTTTAATCTAGATATTTTTAATTTAGCTTTAGCAATTACACTTCTGTTAATATATTTTATTCTTGGTAAATTTGTAAAGAAGTTTCGTTTACTTACTTTTTTATTAATTCTAGCAATATCTTTACTTTCTCAATATCATTTTACCTTTTCTAAAATTTTAGTAAGCTATAAAGTAAATATTTATGATGAAGGAATTATATCATCTTTAAAAGTTGTTACAAGGATAATAATATTAATATCTTTATCATCACTATTAACTCTTACTACAAAACCTACAGATTTAAATAATGGATTAGAAAGTGTAGTAAAGCCACTGAAAATCTTCAAAGTTAATGTTAGTATTTTTTCAATGATGATCTCTTTAGCTTTGCGTTTTATTCCTACATTAATTAATGAAGCCAATCGAATATTAAAAGCACAAGCATCTAGAGGTGTTGATTTTAAAGAAGGTAAGCTACGTGAAAAGATAACGCAAATAATATCTTTATTAATTCCGATGTTTGTAATAGCTTATAAAAGAGCAGAAGACTTAGCAAATGCAATGGAAGCACGGGGATATATTCCTGGTGCAGAACGTTCTAAACTAAATGAACTAAAGTTTTGTTATAGTGATTATTTAACTTTTATATTTTCAGTTATTATTTTAGGAGTAATTATTTCGTTGAGAATAGTATTATGAGATATAAATGTATTGTAAGTTATGATGGTACGAACTTTCATGGTTTTCAAACACAAAGAGGCCTTAGAACAGTTCAAGATGAAATTGAAAATGTCTTAGAAATTGTTTTGAAAAATAAAATACGTATCCATCCAGCTGGTAGAACTGATAGTGGAGTTCATGCTTATGGTCAAGTGTTTCACTTTGACTCAAATATTCATATTACTGAAAAGAGCATGAGAAAAGCTATCAATTCACGTTTACCAGGTGATATATATATAAAAAGTGTTGAAATTATTAGTGATGATTTTCATGCACGCTATTCCGCAAAATCAAAAATTTATCATTACTTATTAGATTTAGGTGAATATAATCCACTTCTTAATAATTATAGGTATTTTTATAAATATCCTTTAGATCTTAATAAAGTAATAGAAGCATCAAAAATATTTATTGGTCAACATGATTTTGCATCATTTACAAAAAATCATAAAGTAGATAATACTGTTCGAAATATATTTAGTATTGATTTTGAGATCGACTTTCCTCTAGTTACAATTAAGTTCCATGGTGATGGTTTTCTTCATAATATGGTAAGGATTATCGTTGCGATGTTATTAGAAGTAGGAAGAGGAAAAATTACAATTGATGAATTAATTACAATTAAGGAAGCAAAAAATCGGAGACTAGCTCCGAAACTTGCCCCACCACAAGGATTATATTTAATTGAAGTAAAATATTAAAAGTCTCTTATGTTTTAAGAGACTTTTTTTGTTTCCGTAGAAATATTTTTTGGATTGTCATTATAATAATAAGGATGAAAATATTAAATAATACAATCATTGCTCCTGTAGGTAAGCCTAAGACATAACTAATAATAAACCCTAAAAGAACTGATATTTCAGAAAATAAAATAGCATATAGGCATGAATTTTTAAATGACTTCCCAATTAGAATACTTGATGATACAGGAATAATCATTAATGCGGAGATAAGAAGTACTCCGATGATTTCCATAAAAATTGATATAAAGAGAGCAAGAACGACTGTAATTCCAACTTGTAATGCCTTAACATTAACTCCTGATACTCTCGCGAATATTTCATCAAAACAAAGAGTAATTATTTGTTTGTAATATAAAACAATAAATACCGAAATAATTAATGTTATTGCAATAATTAGAATTAAATCACTTTTACTTACAGTATAAATACTTCCAAATAATAGGGAGTTTGTAAGATTTTGGGCTCCTCCTTCACTTAAAGCGATAAAAACCCCTGATAAAGCAACCCCTAACGAAAGAACAATAGGCATCGACAGTTCTTTATAGTTTTTATAAAAACTCCGTAGCTTTTCAATCATTAATGTACCGATTATTGAAAATAAAATCCCTAACCATAAAGTCGATATATAGTTAACCAAAGGAGTGTCCCGTAATAGTTTACTTAAAAACACTCCCAATGTTGCACCTGCTAGTGAAAAGTGACTTAATGTATTGGCGATAAATGATAATCTCCTAATAACAACAACAATTCCAATTAAAGGCGCAAGTAAGCCAACTAAGATTGCTGCAATTAAAGCAAAACGCAAATAATCGACATCTGGATTAAGAAGGACTTTAAAAAAGTCTCCTATGAATAATGTCACTTGTTCTCACCGACCTTATAAAACGAATAATTTAAAAATTCATCTAACTCTAAATAATAGTCAGTTAAATCTTCGGCAAGATGTCTATCGTGAGTTATTAAAATAATAGTAATGTTTTGCTCTTTAAGTTTCCTTAATATTTCGATAAATACATTAATATTTATTGTATCAACTCCAACAGTAGGTTCATCAAGTACTAATAGTTTTGGATCATTAATTAACGCGCGAGCAATAAATACTCTTTGTAATTGCCCACCACTTAGATTATTAATATTTTCGTGATAAAAACGATTTAAATCTAGTTGGTTAATAACATTATTATAATGTGAATTTTTTCTGATTTGATGAAATGCAGAAGAAAGTAATTCCTTAACGGTTATTGGAAATTCATAATTAAATTCTGATTTTTGAGGGACATAGCCAACATTGTATAACCTTTTTAAATTATTAATATCAACATCATCTAAAAATATAGTTTCATCAGGAACTTTTAAAATTCCTAATAAACATTTAATTAACGTTGACTTTCCGCTCCCGTTTTGTCCGATGACAGTCAAGAAATCACCAGATGCTAATGTAAAACTAACATGACTTAGTACTGGTTTTTGAGTATAAGCATATGTTAAATCATTTACTGTTACACGCATTTATACACCTCATAAATAAATTTTAACACATTAATATTTTTTAAACAAGGAAAATCTTTATTTTTTGATAAAAGTATGAGATAATATATATATAGTAAGGAGATTATAAAATGAAGGGTTTATTTATTACATTTGAAGGAACTGAAGGTAGTGGTAAAACAACGATTATAAATAATTTAAAAGAAGAATTAGAAAGCAAAGGATATGATGTTATTACTACCCGTGAGCCAGGAGGGGGCAAAATCGCAGAACAAATTAGGGATGTTTTACTTAATGTTGATAATACTAAAATGGATAAAATTACCGAAGCATTACTTTATGCTGCAAGTAGAAGACAACATCTAGCAGAAGTAGTAGTTCCTAATTTACAGCAAGGAAAAATTGTTCTTTGCGATCGTTATTTAGATAGTTCACTTGTTTACCAAGGTTATGCCCGTGGAATTGGTTTCGAAAAGGTGTATGAAATAAATCAATTTGCCACTGAAGGTATAATGCCAGACTTAACTATATATATTGATGTCTATCCAAGTGTTGGTTTTAAAAGAATAAACGAAAATCATCGTAATCAAAATCGTTTAGATTTAGAAACGAGAAGTTTTCATAAATTAGTTTATGAAGGGTACCAAAAACTAATTCAAAAGTTTCCTAAGCGAATTAAGGTTGTCGATGGTGAAAAACCACTATTAGAAGTATGTGAGCAAGTTAATAATATAATTTTTTCGTATTTGGAGAAAAATTATGTTTTCTAGACTTCAAAACTTACAAAGTGAAGTTTATCACCTTTTAAAAAATAGTTATAAGAAAAGTAGATTAGTTCATACTTATTTGTTTTCTGGTGAACCAGGAACACTCAAAAGTGAAGCAAGTAAGTTTTTGGCTTCTCTACTTCTTTGTGAGAATAAAGATGCTTGTGGGAAGTGTAAAGAGTGTAAATCAATACTAGATGAAACTAGTTCCAAAATCTTTACAATTGTTCCTGATGGTCAAAGTATAAAGAAACAACAAATACTTGACTTAGAACGAGAATTTTCATTAACTTCTAATGATGTTAGAATCTTTATTATCCATGATATTGATAAAGCAACATCAGCAAGTGCTAATTCACTATTAAAGTTTTTAGAAGAAGCAAATGAAAATTGTTATGGCATATTATTAACAGAAAACATCGATAATGTTATACCAACAATTAGATCGCGTTGTCAAGTAATATACTTTAAGCCGATTAATCGTGAATTTGTATATAATAAATTATTAGAAAAGAAAGTAAATAAAGATCTAGCAAAAACAATATCGTTATTAACATATAATATTGATGAGGCATTAAAGCTTGCTGAGGATGAATTATTTCAAAATGTTTATAAGCTAGCAAAGAAATTAAGTGATAATTTAAATACTAACAAAGCAATTACGATTATGGGAACTGAAGGGAAGTTTTTATTTCGAGAAAGTAAAGAGTACAATGAATATTTTCTAGATATTTTAATCGCAATGCAAAATTATAAAGTGAAGATGAAAATTAATTCAAATGAAATAAACAAAGAAATTAAAATACTAGAAATTATGATGGAATTAAAGAAAAAAATTAGGTATAATTTAAATATGGAATTAGCATACCTACAGATGTTAATAGAAATAGCGAGGTGTAGTAATGGCGAAAGTTGTAGGAGTAGGATTCAAAGAAATCGGGAAAATATACTGGTTTAAACCAGAGTCATATGATTTAAAAGTAAATGATTATGTAGTTGTGGAAACGGTTAGAGGAATTGAATTGGCGAGAGTTATTGAGCCGATTAAAGAAGTTGATGATAATGAAATTGAGCATGACTTAAAACCTGTAATTAGAATTGCAACTGAAAAAGATATTGAGCGTTATCAAGAAAATAAAATTAAAGCTCAAAATGCAATTGAGAAAATTAAAGAAATTATCGAAAAACATGAGTTAGAAATGAAAACTATTGATTGTGAATATACACTTGATAGTTCAAAGCTACTCATATATTATACAGCTGATGGTCGTGTTGATTTCCGTGAGCTTGTAAAGGACCTTGCGAGTGAATTTAGAGTTCGTATCGAGTTAAGACAAATTGGCCAACGTGAAAGTGCAAAAATGATTGGTGGAATTGGACCTTGCGGAAGACCTATTTGCTGTAAAAGTCATTTACGTGAATTTGACCTTGTAACCATGAAAGCAGCTAAAGAACAAGGAATGGCTTTATCTGCTGGTAAAATAGCTGGGCTTTGTGGGAAACTAATGTGTTGTATTAATTATGAAAGTGATTATTATACGGAAATAAAAGAAAAGCTTCCTGCAGTGGGAGAATATGTTACAACACCATCATGTCCATGTTGTAAAGTAATATCAGTTGATTATTTAAGACAACTTGTAAGAACAGAAACAGAAGGAAATGAATATGAAGAATGGCCAGCGACTAAGGTTCAAAAAATAGATAAGGAAGAATTAGAGAAGAATACAGATGGAACAAATTCATGAGTTATTAGGTTATAAAAATATTAAAATAATTCAAAATGAAGATATGTTTAAGTTTTCATTAGATTCAATACTTTTAGCTCATTTTGTTACACCAAATTATAAAACAAAAAAAATTATTGATTTGGGGTGTGGAAATGCACCAATTCCTCTATTTTTAACTTTAAAAACAAAAGCGAAAATATATGGTGTTGAAATCCAAGAAATAGCAGCTGATATGGCAAAACGAAGTGTCGAGTTAAATAATTTACAGTCGCAAATAGAGATTTTAAATGCAGATTTAAAAAACATTTATCGTATGCCTTCGTTTGCTAATACATTTGATATCGTTGTATCAAATCCACCATACTTTAAATATAATAGAAATAGTAACATCAACAAAAATGATTTTCTAACTATTGCAAGACATGAAGTGAAAGTCAAGTTAAAAGATATAATAGAAGAAGCTAAAAAGTTACTTATTGATGGGGGAAGTTTATATTTAGTTCATCGTGCTGAAAGGCTAGAAGATATAATTTTATCCTTAAAGGAAGAGAATTTTGCTGTTAAGATGTTGCAATTTGTATATTCAAAACCTTCATCTCAAGAAGCCCTTCTAGTTTTAGTAAATGCGAAAAAGAATCGTAATCCAGGACTAAAAGTAAGAGAGCCACTTTATGTATATGAGGAAAATGGAGAGTATACAGAAACAGTAAAAAAAATATTCAATTTTCAGAAAAAAGTTTAATAGATTTATGTTATAATAATAGTAAGGAGGATGCCTATGTTCTTAAGTTTATTATCTAAAGAAGAAAAACACTACTTTATTGATTTATTAACTAAAGTAGTTGCTGTTGACGGAGAAGCAAATGAAATAGAAATGCAAGTAATTAATCGTCTTAAATATGAAATGGGCGAGGATGTACTTAAATATAAAAGAAGTAATCTTACTTTAGAAGAACTAATTAAATATTTTAGTAAAAAATCTAAAGCTACTAGAAATTTAGTTTTTATGAATTTAATTAGTGCTTCTTTGTATGATGAATGGTATAGTGTTGAAGAACATTTTTTAATTGAAGAAATTCAAAATGCATTTGAACTTTCTAATAAAAAGAAATCAGAGCTAATGAAAATTGTGTATGCTGAAAGAGATTTGAGAGAGAGAGCAAAAAGGATTATTTCTGAATGAAAGTTCAAAAATCGTATATCGATGAAGGCCCTACTTTATACTTAGTACCAACTCCGATTGGTAATATTAAAGACATGACTTATAGGGCTGTAGAAATATTAAAAGAAGTCGATTACATTTATTGCGAAGATACTAGAGTGACTAAGGTTTTACTTAGTCATTTTAATATCAATACGCCACTATTAAGTTATCATAGTTTTAATGAAGAAACTCAATCAGCAGAAATAATAAATAAGTTAAATGAAGGATTGAATATTGCTTTAGTTACTGATGCTGGACTACCTGGGATTAGTGACCCGGGATATTATGTTTCAAAAAATGCAATTGATAGTGGTTTTAAAGTTATTAGCCTCCCAGGTGCTAATGCCGCTCTAACAGCATTAGTTGCATCTGGTCTCCCAAGTGATAAATTTTATTTTCATGGGTTTTTACCTAGTAAAAAAACGCAAAGAATAAAAGAACTTAAATCTTTGCAAGATATTAAAGTTTCAATCATCTTTTATGAAGCACCTCATCGTATTAAGAAAACTTTAGATGATATATATGAAGTTTTTGGAGATCGTGAAATTGTTATTGCTAGGGAAATATCAAAAAAGTTTGAAGAATATACTCGTGCGAATATATCAGAAATAATAAATCAATTAAGTGAAGTTAAAGGCGAAATTGTTTTGATTGTAAAGGGAAGTAAAACAACACAATTACAAAAAGATTTACTTAATCTTTCTATTTATGATCATTATGAATACTATTTAGAAAAAGGCTTAACTTCTAAAGATGCAATGAAAGAGGTTGCTAGTGATCGTAACATTTCTAAAAGTGAAGTATATAAAGAAGTGTTAGAAAGAAAGACTCGAGAATGAGTCTTTTTTTTCTTTGCAATTACTTTTTGTGATGTTATAATAGATTTGGTGGTAGAATGAATAGTTTAAGTTTAATTGATAAGATTAAGTTATTAGAAGGTGCTAATGTTTGGCAAACCAAAAGCTTATCCGTTTTCCCGCAACTTTTTATGGCTGATGGTCCTCATGGACTTAGAAAACAAGTAGATCATGGTGATAATCTAGGAATTGGTGGAAGTTTACCAGCTACTGCATTTCCTACTGCAAGCCTCCTTGCTTGTAGTTGGGATAAAGATTTAATTGCTATGGTTGCAAAGGCGATAGCAAAAGAAGCAAAAACACAAAAAGTTCATGTCGTTTTAGGTCCAGGAATTAATATTAAAAGAAGTCCTTTATGCGGGAGGAATTTTGAGTATTTTTCTGAAGATCCATATCTTACAGGAATACTTGCTGCAAGTTACGTAAAGGCGATTGAATGTGAAGGAGTTGGGTGTGCAGTAAAACATTTCTGCTGCAACAATCAAGAGACGAAACGTTTTATTCAAAATAGTGTTGTTGATAAAAGAGCATTAAATGAAATTTATTTAAAAGCATTTAAAATGGCAGTTAGAGAAAACCCTGCAATGGTGATGGCAAGTTACAATAAAGTAAATGGATATCATAGCACAGAATCAAAAGAAATCCTTGATATACTAAGAGAGAATTGGGGTTATGATGGGGTTATTGTTACTGATTGGGGTGCTAGTTACAACCGTATTAATGAAGTTAAAAATGGTTGTGATTTAGAAATGCCTTCAAGTAATGGTTATAATACAGACTCTTTACTTAAAGAAGCTGAAAAAGATGAAAAGTTAAAGGAAGCAATTGACCGTTCTGCTAACCGCATTATTAGATTAATACATAAATATGCGAAAGATGAAGAAGTAACATTTAGTAAAGATGAGCATCATGAAATTGCGTGTATTGCAGCATCTGAATCAATGGTTTTATTAAAAAATAAAAACATCTTACCGCTTGATAGAAATGATAATGTTGCAATTATCAGTGGATTTATTGATAATATGCGATACCAAGGTGGTGGAAGTTCTCATATCAACCCAACAAAAGTAGATCAAATTTGTGATTTATATAAAGATTATTCAGATAATATAAAACTTGCTAAGGGGTTTAGTCTAGATGATGATGGCTATGACGAAAAATTATTTTCTGAAGCTATTGAGTTAAGTAAAAATGTTGATAAAGTCGTTTTAATTGTTGGATTACCAGAAAGGTATGAAACTGAAGGATTGGATCGTGAAAGTTTAGATATACCTAAAGGGCAAGTAGATTTAATAAAGGAAATATATAAATACAATAAAAATGTAATTGCCGTTGTAGTTGCTGGGGGAGTAGTAAATTTAAATTTTGCTGAGTATACTAAAGGATTAGTTATGGCTTATTTGGGTGGACAAGCTAGTAGCAAAGCTATAATGAATATTTTATTTGGAAAAGCAAATCCTTCGGGAAGACTTGCGGAAACTTTTATTGATACAATTGATGAATGTAACGTCAAGTTAAATGATGATGATAATGTTTATTATGATGAATCAATATATGTTGGCTATCGATATTATAATACCTTTAATAAAAAGATAAGGTATCCTTTTGGTTATGGATTAAGTTATACTGAGTTTGCATACCGAGATTTTAATATTGTAGATGATAAGGTTACAGTTAAAGTAAAAAACATTGGAAACTATGAAGGGAAAGAAGTAGTACAATTATATTTAGAAAATAATGATTCACAAGTTTATAAAGAAAGAAGAAGATTGATTAAATTTGCTAAGGTAAATTTAAAACCAAATGAGGAAGAAGAAGTAACATTTACATTATCACTTGATGATTTTACATATTTCGATTATAAATTAAATAAATATACTTATGATAAAGGAACATACTTTATTCAAATTGGAAAAAATGTAGAAGAAATTATTTATTCACTTCCTTATGAAATAAAAAGCAATCCAGAAACCATTACAAATCACGAGCCTTTAAGTTATAGTAAAAATGAATATGATACTAGTGATTTTTATAAATTATTTGATAAAACGCTTCCACCCAAAAAAGAAAAAGTCCAAAGACCATTTACAATTAATTCAACGCTTAATGATATAAAAACAACACTAATAGGAAAATTGATTGTAAGAATGTTAATTAAAAAGGCTGATAACTTAAATATTGAGGAAGAATGGTTACAAGAAGTAGTATTAAAAACATTATTTGATACTCCAATTAAAGCATTATCGAATATGAGTGGAAATGAGTTTCCAATAAAAGCTGCAGAAGGTGTTATAGATATTTGTAATAAGAAATTTATAAAAGGAATAAAAAAATTAAAAGAGGGGTTAAGAAAATAATATGGGTAAATGGTATCAAGAAGGGGCTGTATATCAAATTTATCCCCGAAGTTTTAAAGATGGAAATGGAGATGGGATTGGTGATTTAATAGGTATAATTGAAAAACTTGATTATATAAAAAGTTTAGGAGTGAAGACAATTTGGCTTTCACCAGTTTATAAATCACCATTATTTGATTTTGGTTATGATATTTCTGATTACTATGATATTCATGAGGATTATGGTACACTTGATGATTTTAAAAAATTAATTGATGAAGTTCATAAACGTGATATGAAATTAATTATGGATTTAGTAGTTAATCATACATCAAATGAACATTATTGGTTTAAGGAAGCGTGCAAAAGCAAAGATAACAAATATCATGACTTTTATTTATGGAAAGATAAACCAAATAACTGGACATCTCTTTTCGGAGGTAAAGCTTGGACTTATAATGAAAGGACTAATGAATATTATCTTCATTTGTTTGCTAAGGAGCAACCAGATTTAAATTGGGAGAATCCAGAAGTTCGTAATGAAGTTAAAAAGATATTAAGATATTGGTTAGATTTAGGTGTTGATGGTTTTCGTTGCGATGTAATTAACCTTATTTCAAAAACGCCAGGATTACCAAATGGTAAACCAAAAATTGCTTTGGTTGGAAGCGAACATTATTTAAATGGACCAAATGTTCACAAATACTTACAAGAAATAAAGGAAGAGGTTTTTGTCCATTATGACTCTTTTACTGTTGGTGAATGTATATTTTTAAAACCAGAAATTGCATTAACATATATCGAAAATGAAAAAGAATTAAATATGGTATTTCAATTTGATCATATGGCAGCTGATAATTTTCTAAAATGGTTTATTAGAAAATTTAGTACAGTAAGACTTAAAAAAGCATTAACTAAATGGCAATATAAAATCAATGGTAGGGGATGGAATACATTATATTTTGAAAATCATGACCAACCTCGTTCAGTAACTAGATTTGGAAATGAAAATTATCACTATGAATCAGCAACAATGCTAGCAACTTACTTATACTTCCAGCAAGGAACACCATTTATTTATCAAGGTCAAGAAATTGGAATGACAAATGCTCATTTTACTAAACTAGAGCAATATAAAGATATTGAAACATTTAATATATATAAAATCGGAAGAAAGTTTTTTTCTCATAAAAATATGATGAGAAGAATTAAAAAGATGAGTCGTGATAATGCAAGAACACCAATGCAGTGGGATAATAGTGATTTTGCTGGTTTTAGTAATAAAGAACCATGGATTGAAGTAAATCCAAATCATAAAGAGATAAATGTGGAAAGGGATTTGGAAAAGAGTAATTCAATAATAAAATATTATCGAAAAATTCTTGGATTGCGGAAGGAATATCAAACAATTATTTATGGTAGTTATAAAGAATATTATCCTAATAAAAAGAACTATATTTGTTATGAAAGAGTTGGCGAGAACGATAAATTCTTAATTATTTGTAATTTTTCAGAAAAGACTAAAAAACTAAAAGCGCCATTCAATCTTGAAGGATTTAAACTATTACTTACAAATTATAATAATGAGGATAATTTATTAAAACCATATGAAGCTAGGGTTTATTATAAGGAAGGATAAAAATCTATGGAAGAAACATTAAAAGTAAGTACTAAGAATAAACTTTTTTATTCGATGCCATCGATTGCTCGTGATATGGCTTATACTTTATATAGCATGTTTTTACTTGTCTTTCTTACAAATGCTGTTGGAGTATCAAATTGGGAACTTGGTGCTATTGGTATTGTAATGGCAATTATTAGAGTTTGGGATGCAGTAAATGACCCGATTATGGGACTCATAATTGATAATACAAAATCAAAGTGGGGAAAATTTAAGCCGTGGATATTGCTTGGTGGTGTTACGAGTGGTATTTTTATTTTCTTACTATTTCAAGACTATGGTTTATCAGGTTGGAGTTTTGTAATACTATTTACAATTTTATACTTACTTCTTGAAACATCTTATACAATGAATGATATTGCTTATTGGTCTATGTACCCTTCATTCACAACAAATCCGCGAGAACGTGAAAAAATTGGTTCACTAACAAGAATCTTTGCAAGTGTTGGAATGTTTATTGTTGTTGCTTTGGTACCTTTAATTTATCCAACATTTCCTGGTGGGCAAACTGTAGGATTCTTTTGGATTGCATTAATTATATGTTTACTTTTTATAGTAAGTCAAATTGTCGTTATTTTTGGTGTCAAGGCACAACCTTCTAAAATCATTCATGTTAAGCAAGAAAAAACAAAATTTAAAAACTTACTTAAAATTATTTTTAAAAATGATCAATTAGTTGTAATTATTGTTGCGATATTGCTTTTCAATATTGGCTATTTTACAACCACAGCATTAGGTATATACTTCTTTGATTACGATTATAACAAATTTGGTGGATCTGAATTTACGTTCTTTACAATTATCCTTGCTGTAAGCCAACTATCTGCTTTAGCACTTTTCCCGAAATTAGTAAAAGTATTTAGTCGTAAGAAAATTTTCACATGTGCAATTATCCTAGTTGTGATTGGATACTTACTATTCTTTGGTGTTGGTTATGTTCTTCCAATGCATATGCTTATAATTGGTCTTGCTGGATTTGCACTCTTTTTCGGAGAAGGATTTATTCAAGTATTAATAATTGTTATGCTTGCAGATACAATTGAATACGGACAGTGGAAACTCGGAACAAGAAATGAAAGTGTTGTCTTTGCAATTAATCCTTTTGTTACTAAGCTTGCAACATCAATCCAAACACTAATCGTTACCTTTACATTAATTATCTCAAAAATGAATGAATTAGTAATAAATCCGTTAACAGAATTAAATAAACAAAATGCAGGTCTTGATCCTATTGAAAGAATTGATAAAGCAAGAGAGTTTATAGGTAATAATATGACAGATAGTATGAGATTAATTTTAAGGCTTTCGATGATAATAATTCCTTTAATATTAATTTTAATTAGTTATATTATTTATCGAAAGAAATATAAAATTGATTCAAAATTCTATAAGCAAATAACAGATGATTTACTTAAGCGTTATTAGTATTTTTTTGGAAAATGAAAAAATCGCTTAACATTTGGATTAATTTATGATAAAATATAAAAGTTGAAATTTGTCTTTAAATATGGGCAATTCTATGATATAATAAAATAGTAGAATAGATATATATGTAGTATGGGAGGATTATATGTCAAAAAAAGTATTTCAATCAATGGATGGAAATCAAGCTGCTGCGTATACTGCTTATGCATTTACTGAAGTAGCTGGTATTTATCCAATTACTCCTTCTTCTCCAATGCCTGAATATATTGATGATTGGGCAAGTAAGGGGAAAAAGAATTTATTCGGCAATCCTGTAAGGGTTGTGGAAATGCAATCAGAGGCTGGAGCTGCAGGAACTGTTCACGGTTCATTGCAATCAGGTGCTCTAACAACAACATTTACAGCAAGCCAGGGATTATTACTTAAAGTTCCTAATATGTATAAAATTGCTGGTGAATTATTACCAGGAGTAATTCACGTTGCAGCAAGAAGTATCGCTGCCCAAGCACTTTCGATTTTTGGGGATCATCAAGACGTTATGGCAGCACGTCAAACTGGATTCGCATTGCTTGCAACATCAAGTGTTCAAGAAGTAATGGATTTAGGTGGAGTTGCACATTTAGCAGCTATTAAATCTAGTGTTCCATTCTTACATTTCTTTGATGGATTTAGAACAAGTCATGAAATTCAAAAAATTGAAGTAATAGATTATAAACATTTTGATCGTTTACTTGATTATGATGCAGTTCGTAAATTTAGAGAAAGAGCATTAAATCCTGAAAAACCAGTAACTCGCGGTTCAGCACAAAATGATGATGTTTACTTCCAAACTCGTGAAGTTCAAAATAAATATTACAATGCTGTTCCTAAGATTGTGGAAGAGTATATGAATGAAATTTCCAAAATTACTGGAAGAACATATAAATTATTTAATTACTATGGTGCTGAAGATGCAACTGATGTAATTGTTGCTATGGGTTCAGTTACTGAAACAATTAAAGAAGTTGTTGATTACTTAAATAAAGTAGAAAACCGTAAAGTTGGAGTTATTAATGTTCATTTATATCGTCCATTCTCAGTTGAACATTTATTAGAATCTTTACCTAAGACAGTTCAACGTATTGCTGTTTTAGATAGAACTAAAGAACCAGGAGCAACTGGCGAACCATTATATTTGGATGTTAAGGCTGCATTTTATGGTAAAGAAAATGCTCCATTAATCGTTGGTGGACGTTATGGATTATCAAGTAAAGATACAACTCCAGGTCAAATTATTGCTGTATATGATAACTTATTAGCTGATAATCCAAAAGATAACTTTACAATTGGTATTGTTGATGATGTAACACATTTAAGCTTACCTGTGACTCGTGAACCTAATGTTGCTGGCGAAGGTGTTAGCCAATTAATATTCTATGGATTAGGTAGCGATGGTACTGTTGGTGCTAATAAAAATACAATTAAGTTAATTGGTGATAATACAGATTATTATGCACAAGCATATTTCGCATACGATTCAAAAAAATCTGGTGGAGTAACAAGAAGCCACTTAAGATTTGGTAAAAATCCTATTAGATCAACTTATTTAGTAAGAGAAGCAGATTTCATTTCTTGTTCACTTGATACATATTTAGAAAAATATGATATGTTATCTGAATTAAAAGAAAATGGAACATTCTTATTAAATACAACAAAAACTGTTGATGAACTAATAGAGTTCCTTCCTAATCGTGTAAAAATTGCATTAGCGAAGAAAAATGTTAAGTTCTTTATTATCGATGCAATTACACTAGCAAAGGAAATCGGCTTAGGTCATCGTACAAATACAATTATGCAATCAGCATTCTTTAAGCTTAACGAACAAATTATGCCTTATGAAGAAGCTCAAAAATTAATGAAAGAATATGCTTACAAATCATATATTTCAAAAGGTCAAAAAGTTGTTGACTTGAACTATGAGGCTATTGATAAAGGTGGTCAAGGAATTACTGAAGTTAAAGTTGATCCAGCATGGGTTAATCTACCTTTAGATGATGAAGTAGAAAAAGATCTACCAGAGTTTGTTAAGAAAATTGCAGAACCTATTAACGCAATTAAAGGTTATGACTTACCAGTTTCTACATTCCTAGATTATGCTGATGGAACTATGGAAAATGGTACTACTGCATATGAAAAACGTTACATTTCACCGTTTGTTCCTAAATGGGATAAAGACAATTGTATCCAATGTAACCAATGTTCATTCGTATGTCCACATGCAGTTATTAGACCATTCCTAGCGACTGATGAAGAAGCTGAAAATGCACCTGAGAATGCGGAAATGTTACCAGCAATCGGTAAAGGATTAACAGGTTTAAAATATTCAATTCAAATTTCAATTGCTGATTGTACTGGTTGTGGTGTCTGCGTTAACGTATGTCCTGGCAAACGTGGTGAAAAAGCTTTAGCTCTAACAAGCATTGATGATGAAATTCGTGCTGGTAAAGATAAAGTTGCAGATTACTTCTTCAATCATGTTACATATAAAGATGATTTAGTAGATAAAACATTAACACCTAAAAACTCACAATTTGCTCAACCTTTATTTGAATTTAGTGGAGCATGTGCGGGTTGTGGTGAAACTCCATATATTAAATTACTAACTCAATTATTTGGCGATCGTATGGTAATTGCTAATGCAACTGGATGTTCATCAATTTATGGTGCATCTTATCCTGCAACTCCGTATACAACTAATGCTGAAGGATGCGGACCTGCATGGGCAAATTCACTATTCGAAGACAATGCTGAATATGGATTTGGTATGAAAATTGCTACTGAAACATTACGTGCTCGTATCGCTAATGCAATGGAAAGAGGATTAGCATCTGATACTGCAAGTGATGAAGAAAAAGAATTATTCAAAGCATGGCTTGAAAATTCTGAAGATGGAAAAATTACTAAAGAAGTTTCAAGAAAACTTGTTCCATTATTAGAAAAGAATGATGATGAATATGCTAAGGAAATCTTAGAACTAAAATCTCATATTGTAAAACGTTCAGTATGGATTATTGGTGGAGACGGATGGGCATATGATATCGGATTCGGTGGATTAGACCATGTTATCGCTAATAATGAAGATGTTAATATTTTAGTTCTTGACACAGAAGTATATTCTGATACTGGTGGTCAATCTTCGAAATCAAGTCCAACTGCTTCAATTGCTAAGTTTACAGCTGCTGGAAAACAAGGTAAGAAGAAAGACTTAGCTGCAATAGCAATGAGTTATGGTCATGTATATGTTGCATCAATAGCTCATGGTGCTTCACAAGCACAAATGCTTAAGGCTTTTAGAGAAGCTGAGAGCTATAATGGACCATCAATTATTATTGCATACTCTCCATGTATTGCTCATGGTGTAGCTGGTGGTATGGGTCGAAGCCAAGAGCAAGCTAAACTTGCAGTAGAATGTGGATATTGGACTACATTTAGATATGATCCACGTCTAGAAGCAGAAGGCAAGAATCCATTTGTGATTGACTCTAAAGCGCCAAATTGGGATAAATATGAAGAACACTTATTAACTGAAAGACGTTATGCACAACTTAAAAATATTAATCCTGAAGCTGCAGAAGAGTTATTATCACAAAATAAACTTGAAGCACAAAGAAGATACAAAATGTATCAAAGATATGCTGCAATGGATTTTTCTAACTAATAAAAATATCCGGTTATTAAGGGTCTCTAAGATAGTTTATGGTTTTATGGTCAAAAACTAATATTTTCTAACGACGACCATAAAACATCTTACAAAAAACCATAAAATATCTTATGAAAAACCATAAAACATTTTAATCAATAAC
>DUOT01000012.1 GCA_012838705.1 Acholeplasmataceae bacterium | reverse complement strand
TCAAAAACCATTCTATTTGGCTGTTAAACCTTGCATGTTGATCTTTCCTGCATAAAGCAATATAATTTGCTATGCAAGTATAAAAATACCTACAGGCATTATTTAAACATCAAATAGAATTATTTTTGGTATACATCGTAAATCACCATCCTTATATTTTTATTATACAATTATTTTTATGTTTTATCAACAACTTTTTTCAAACAATAATATGCAATACATCATCCTAAAAATATTGTACCACATAATATTAAATCTGTCAACAATTATTTTCAGGTTTTGTGGCTGCCTAAATATATCCATTATCTTCTTAGATAAGGATACCACAAATAGGGAAGTCTGCCAGTTATACTGTCTCCCATCAAATGTAGCAAGCTACACAGGATTACACCTATGCCAAAACTAAAATCTAAAAATATCCATCCAACCAGTCCTGCTAAAATACAAAACATTATGCTGTGAGTGAATTTTCTGTGTACCCTAGATTGCTTAAACCAAAACCATCTTCCTAAAATGCTATTGTGATGATCTATATCTGGCAAAAATGTACCTAAAACACTTCCTAAGAAAAAACTTGCGTTTAATATGCTTACATCAGCACTGTACAAAAAATATAAAAGGAGGTAGAGTTTGTGTCCAATGTAGGATTTCTCTCATATCAATTTCCTTTCTTTTTTTACATCGTAATCCTCATCAAAATCAACCACTAATTTATATGTATACCTCTTATTTTTTTCTTTCATCCTACCACTTTCTACAACATATCCTAAAGTATCAACCATAAATCTTATTACTCTATTGAATGTTACATAACTTGCTGGCAAATCAATTAACTGATAATATATTGCGTTGTTTACTATTTCGTTTTTATCTTTTTCTTTGTAAATTTTATATCTATCCAATTCATATTCACTTATATCTCTAGGCACAAGCCACTTTTTGTTTATATATGTAGTAAATTTCTGTTCTTTATCAGTCAACCTAAATTTGCGTATCATAGTAATATCATGCTCAACTAAATGAGAAATACTATCGAACCACTTAGTATGATTATCATCTCTCATATAATCTTTAAAATTCCTTCTACTTTGTGATAAATATGACTGTTTATTATAGTTATCTGTTCTTATATAACTTTCAGCTACAATTAAATTATCAATATTGTATCTACACCGACCCACCCATTGAGATATGTGTAATTCATCAGTAAATGAAATTGCCATATTTCTAACGCCAGAACATTCCCTTAAATTTACTCCTTCTCTCAATGTGCTAGTGGTAATAAGCACTTCTAAATTCCTTCTATCTGATTTTATAGGGTGTTTTGTCTTAGGATCACGTTCATAAACTTCTAAATATGTATCTGGCAAACTTTCTTCATCAATTATGTATTGCCTAACTTCATCCATCTCAGGTGTGTAATATTCTTTATTGCTTTTGCTTACTAAAACAAAAGAATTAGGTATTTTTTCCTTTAATTCATAACATTCTCTAACTGAATAGCACATTACCATAGTTTTACCTTTTATTTCTTTGTTAGCCAATAAAAAATGAAGAGATTTAAAGTCTGTGCAATATAATTGTTTGGCTCTATAATTAACCAATATATCTTTATTTAATTGCTGCACACTAACTCCCCACTCCTTTTGATAATAAAAAAGTATTCTAGGCGTAGCTGTCAAGCCTATTATATATTTTGTGCTAGTATATAATATATCTCTAATCCAAACCTTTAAACATTCAATATCTTTAATAAACAAATCTGAAAACAAAGTATGGCACTCATCAAAGAAAATTATTTTTATCTTTTCTAAAGTTTGAAAACCTTCTGTATTTTTGGTTTTAATGATATTTATAATTTTATCATACGTCATAATTTGTATTCCTTTGCTTTCTATTTCTTCTAACGAATCATACTCTCCATTCCAATACCTTATATCACGAACATTATTTGGATTAAATTTCGTTATACCTCTTACCTTAGATTGTTGTTCCACTATAAGCGAGCGAGATGTCACAAATAACATTTCTGACGTTTTAATGTGTGGAAGATGTTCTCTTACATTATTTGCTACCCAATATGTCTTGCCCGTTCCACATCCTGATGCCACTATATTAAATTTCGTTTTGTCAGCTTTCTCAAATTGAATATAGTCTGATATAAATTCCATATATTACCTCCTTAAAATTCGTTCTGTTTAGTCTAAAATAGTGCCAAATTGTTTGTGCCAATTTTCTAAATCTCGATTAATGGAAATATAGAAAAATGGTCACTTAATTATTTTATTATTTAATAACTCAACTAAAGAATTTTTACCTCCTAAAATTGGTATATCACATATTTCTAATATGTCAACATAAAATCTTTTGAGGGAGCTTTTGCTTCTAAAAAATAAGGTGGCTACCGCCACAATTATTTTTGTAATATCCTAAATGAAAAATTCCATAAAACAACTCACAAAAACCTGCCTATTTCCCATTTAAATTTGCCCTAGGTCATATTATATTAACCATCCCTAAAATTGAAAATTACCCCCGTTATTTGCTTAATACTGTAATGTGCATATTAATTCATCTTTATTATCTTGATCTATTCCAATATATACTAATGTTACCTTTGGTGATGAATGATTTAAAAATTCTTGTACAATTGTTACATCTTTACCACAATGGTTATACATGTGATACCCGAAAGTTTTTCGCAATGAATGTGTTCCTATTTGTTCCGTTATTCCTGCCTTTTTTGCCGCATCATTCAAAATATTCCATGCCTGAACTCTACTGATTGGAGAATTTGGAGAAGTATTTAATACCTTGACTTTTTTTCCACTTTCTTTATCTTTTATGGTGGTGAATAGATTGCGTTCCCTACTACCAATTACATACTCTTCATCATCTTTGCCCACAAAATATTTTGCCAATTCTTTTTTTAGATCAGGATTAATTGCTAATTTTTTTGTTTTGCCAGTCTTTTGTTCCACTAATTCAAAATAATTTTTATTCCGCAAATCTTTCACTTTCAACTTTAATATATCCGAGATACGGAGTGCAGAATAAATTCCTAATTCAAATAAAATATAATCCCTCACATTTTGTTCCTTTAGAATTTTTTCCATTTTTCTAATTTTAGCAATATCCTTTATGGGTTGAACTGTATTCATATTTTTACCTCCTAGTTTACATATTATTAAAATAATTTTTTATTTGATTCTAAAATGAGTTTAACATATTTTTTGTTAGGAGTCAAGAGAAAAATTAAAAAATTGGGTATCGTAGAATTTGGAGCATCAATTTTATGTAACCATTGGTATTGGTGTGTTTAAAGGTTACTTTGTTTAATATTTTGCAGGAATTTATTGAAATTTATGCATTTCTAAAAACTCTGTAATGTGCATGAATAGTGAGTTTGTACGATGTCGCTTCGAGTACAATTTGATGGTGTGAGTAGATGTGCTTGGGTTAGAAATTGGAAATAAATGGTAATTAAATTTGTAAACATACCCGGGTATAAACAATTTACAATAATTAGGGAGTTTAACAAAATGCTATTGTGTTAAACTCACTAAAATATGGTAAATCTATAAATGTAATAATTATAACTGTAACCATTGCTACAAGCACGTTAATCCTTTGAAGGATATACTCTATAACCATGATTGCCAGGTTGATATAAGTCCAATAGGATCATTGATTCCTTTTATTAGCATTATTGTAAATTATTTGCATGGTATTATATGCAATGATCCATTTATTGGATGTAAACATTTCGTTGACACCTGCTAAATTAAGTCAACATATCGTTTATTAACAGCCGGAATTTTGGTGAAGTATTATTAGTTATAAATTCATAACTATTCATACCCATAACTATTCACACACATAATCATTATGAAAATATAACTATTATCTAAATATAACTATTCTATATCACTTAGTAGTAGTATATAGTGATACTTAATAGTGGTATTCTTTATTACTTAGTACAGATTTAACTATATAGTATTACTAAGTAGCACATTGCCAGGATGCGGATCAACGAATTTATATT
>DUOT01000143.1 GCA_012838705.1 Acholeplasmataceae bacterium | reverse complement strand
TAATAAAACTTGAAAAAATATTTAAAAAAGAGTTAAAGAATTATTTTGATATGTAATATTTGTAAATTAATTTTTATATTTGACAACTTTAAAAAAATGACGTATACTATAAATGAGCCTGGAAAGAACGCGATTTTACAACATGCGAACCGAACGATTAAATATTGGGAGTTGAGGTATATTGGGCGTCGAATGCTTAAATTTAATTTTAAGAATCCCGAAAATATGCAAAAAAGAGATTCCCACCATGTGGAATGTGTGGTTTCACATTAGTAATAACGTCTTTCTGGGTGATTCTATTGCCTCACGTACTGCCGAAAGGCAGTTTTTTTAATGTTTTACACTTAACAATTATTCTCAGTTATGATATAATTTATATATATAAAGAGGTGTAGAAGTATGAAAGTTAGAAAAGCAGTGATACCAGCAGCTGGATATGGAACAAGGTTTTTACCAGCTACAAAAAGTCAACCCAAAGAAATGTTACCGATAATTGATAAACCTACAATTCAGTGGATTGTAGAAGAAGCTGTTGAATCTGGAATTGAAGAAATATTAATAATTACAAATCATCAAAAATCATCAATTGAAAATCATTTTGACCGTTCTTTAGAACTAGAATATTTTTTAGAATCTAAAAACAAATATGAAGATTTAGAGTTAGTTAGAAGTATTAGTAATCTTGCAAATATTTATTCGGTAAGACAGAAAGAGCAAAAAGGATTAGGACATGCAATATTATGTGCAAAGACATTTATTGGTAATGAACCATTTGCTATTTTGTTAGGTGATGATATAGTTGTTAATCAAAAAGTTCCGGCAATAAAACAATTATGTCAAGTTTTTAATGAAGTAAACTCATCAGTTGTTGGTGTCCAAGAAGTTCCAAAAACTGATGTCAGTAAGTATGGAATTGTAAAACCGATAAATAATATAAATAAAAGCAAACGATTTTCAGAAATCGTTGATATGATTGAAAAACCTAGTTTAGCAGAAGCGCCTAGTAGACTTGCAGTTCTAGGAAGATATGTATTAACCCCTGAAATTTTCCCATTATTAGAAACACAAACTCCTGGAAGCGGGGGAGAAATTCAACTAACAGATGCTATTAGAAGATTACTTGATACTCAAAAAGTATATGCATATAATTTCGAAGGTCATCGATATGATGTTGGAAACAAATTAGGATATTTAGAAGCAACTGTAGATTTTGCATTAGCAAGAGAAGACTTAAAAGATGAATTCATGGAACTACTTAAGAAAAAGGTGAACATAAGTGTTAGAGAGACTATTAAGTAATTTAGAAAAAGATATTGCAAATATAATCAAAGATTTAGGTGTAAATGAAAGTTTAGAAATATTTTTTGAAATTCCTAAAGATCAAAACTTTGGAGACTACTCTACAAATATCGCAATGCGACTTGCAAAACATTTGAAGAAAAACCCTAGAATGATTGCGGAAGCGATAAAAGAAAAAATAGACTTAAATACTCATCATCTTGAAAAATGTGAAGTTGCGGGTAGTGGCTTTATTAATTTTTTCTTTGATCGAAACTATTTAGCGCAAGTAGTATTTCAAATTAATAAAGAAAAAGAATCTTATGGAAATTTAAAGTTAGGCAACGAAAAAATTAACGTTGAGTTTGTAAGTGCGAATCCTACTGGTTACCTTCATATTGGGCATGGTCGTGGTGCAGCTTATGGAGATTCACTAGTAAAGGTATTACGAAAAGCTGGATTCGAAGTTACTGCAGAACATTATGTTAATGATGCTGGTAATCAAATTCATAATCTTGCAAATAGTATTTATGAACGTTACAAAGAATTATTTGGTTATGAAATTAATTTAGGTCCAGATGCTTATCATGGTGAAGAAATAATTACAATTGCTGAGAAAATAAAAGAAGAACATGGTGATTATTTCCTAAATAACGATTGGTATTCATATTTTCGTAAGTTTGGAATAGATTATTTATTAAATGGACTTAAAAAAGATTTAAGTGATTATAATGTTACTTTTGATATTTGGTTCAGCGAAAAATCATTATATGATAACAATGAAGTGCAAAATACACTTGCATACTTACAAAACAACGGTTACACATATGAAGAAGATGGAGCTGTGTGGCTAAAGACATCTGAATTTGGTGATGATAAAGACCGGGTATTAGTTAAAAGCAATGGTGATCTAACTTATATTACCCCTGATATTGCTTACCATGCAAATAAGTTTAAGCGTGGATATGATATTTTAATTGATGTACTTGGTGGAGATCATCATGGTTATATTAATCGTTTAAGAGCTGCACTAGCTTGTTTAGGTTATGATCCTAATAAAATTGAAATTGAAATTTTGCAGATGGTTAGGATTATAAAAGACGGTGAAGAATTAAAATTGAGTAAACGAAGTGGAAAAGCAATAACACTTAGGGATTTAATTGATGAAATTGGTTCTGATGCCTTACGATATTTATATGTATCTAAATCACTTTCTACACATATGGATATCGATCTTGACTTAGCAATTAAAGAATCAAATGAAAATCCTGTTTACTATATCCAATATGCTTATGCAAGAATATGTAGCTTATTTAGAACATTACAAGATAAAGGTTTAACTTTCACTGAAGTAAATAATTTTAGTAAACTCAATATTGAAAAATTAGAACAAATCATAAAATTATTACTTCAATATCCAGCAGTTATTAAAGAAGCAGCATTGAAAAGAATTCCGCATAAAATTGCTCAATTTATTTATGATTTAGCTGGAGCTTTTCATAGTTATTATAATGACGAAAAAATAATAACCGATGACGAAACTGAAACAAATGAAAAGTTAACAGTGTTAAAAGCTGTTCAATATGTTTTAAAAGATAGTTTTAATTTAATTGGAGTTAAACCAAAGGAGATTATGTAATGAAAAAAAATTTTAAAAAATATTTATGGTTATGGGAATTTATAGCCGTAGCATTTATTCTTGCTTTAGGGTTAGTTGCTAAATTCGTACCTAATTTGTTGGTTTTATTGATCGGGATTGCATTTGTCGTTTTTGGTATTTTTAGAATAATACCGTTAATAAAAACGACAGGTGATAGAGTTTTAAAATGGTTTTATGCTGTTGAGGTATTAATATCAATAGTTGCTGGAGCAGTATTAATAGTGTTATATTATCAAGAAAAAGATGTTAATAAGATTTTTGGTTATATTATTGGTGGAGTATTTTATTTACGAGCATTAATATTTTTCTATGCAACAGCTTTACGTAATGAAGAAACTGATTTCTTTCAATTTTTATTACATATCATATTTGTTACTTTAGGATCAGCAATCATAGCACGTGGTGGCTTTGATCCAGAAGATTTAGGTTGGGTAATTTTAATAGTAGCTATTATTACTTCAGGTTTTATTGGTTTTAGTGGTTATAATCATTATCGTAATTATCGTAATGAAAAAGCAGCAATTGAAATTACGAAAAAAGTACAAAAGGAAAAAATAGAAGTACCAACTTCTGAAGAGATTATAACACCTGAAGATGAAATTGTAATACGAGATGAAGAACATAAAGTACCAGATAGAGAGAAATCTCATCAAGATGAAGCAGAATTGAGGTAGAATAATTATGGATTTAGAAATTTTAAAAAAGTTAACTGAAGTTGATGGTATTAGTGGTCACGAAACAAATGTCCGAAAATTAATTGAAAGTGAATTAAAAAAATATTTACCACAAGAAAATATTTCCTATGATAATCTTGGCTCAATAATCGCAAAGACTGGAAATGAAGGTCCAAGGATTATGATAAGTGGTCATATGGATGAAATCGGAATGATCGTAACAAAAATTACTGATGAAGGATTTATTAAGTTCCAAACAATAGGTGGATGGTGGAGTCAAGTTATGCTTGCTAAGCAAGTTACGATTACTACACGTAATGGAGATCGTTATGTTGGTGTTATTGGCTCTAAACCTCCTCATATTTTAGGAGATGAAGAGAGAAAAAAACCATTTAATATCGATGATATGTTTATCGATCTTGGCGTAAGAAGTAAAGAAGAAGTAATTAATTTAGGTATTAATATTGGTGACATGATTGCACCAAGAGTAGATTTTGAGGTAATGGCAAATGAAGATACATTACTTGCAAAGGCTTGGGATAATAGAATTGGTTGTGCAGTAATGCTTGCTGTTATGGAAAAACTACAAAATGAAAATCATCCAAATATAGTATATGGTGTTGCAACTGTCCAAGAAGAAGTGGGATTACGTGGTGCAAAAACTGCAAGCAATATTGTAAAGCCTGATATTTCGATTGCTGTCGATGTTGGAATTGCTAAGGATACACCTGGAACTGATAACTCAACTAAACTTGGAGGCGGGCCATTATTCCTTATTTATGATGGTGGTTTGATCGGTCATGTTGGACTACGAAACTTATTTGTTGAGACAGCAGAAGAGTTAAAAATCCCTTATCAATTTGATTATTTAAAAAGAGGAGCTACTGATGCTGGAGCGATGCATTTAGCTCATGGAGGATCACCGGCAATTTCTTTATGTATTCCAAGTCGTTACATACATTCGCACTCATCGTTAATTTCGAAAAGTGATTTTGAAAACTGTGTTAACTTAGTAGTTGAAGTAATTAAAAAGTTAGATCAAAAAACTGTTGATCAAATTACATACAATTAATTTTCAAGAACTGATTATTCAGTTCTTGTTTACTATTTTATTTTTCGATAATACATTGCATTTTTTTCCTAAAAATAGTATAATATGTTAAGAAGTACTAAAATATGCTTATATTTTATTTAAGGGGTGATTTGGTGAGCATAGCAGAAAAAGTCGCAGAAGTTAAAAAAACACTTGTTGGTTATGATAATGTAAAGTTAGTTGCTGCAACAAAATATCTAACAATCGAACAAACTAAGGAATTGGTTGAAGCAGGAATTACTGATTTAGGAGAAAATCGTACTGATTTATTTTTGGAGAAGTACAATGCGTTAAAAGATTATGATATAAATTGGCACTTCTTTGGAGTAGTACAATCACGAAAGGTAAAAGATATTGCTAATCGAATTTCTTGTTTACATTCACTAGATCGCCTTTCTATTGCAATGGAATTAGATCGAAGATTGACTAAACCTTTAGATTGCTTTGTTCAGATTAACATATCTGAAGAAAGTAATAAACAAGGGATACCACTTAGTCAAACAAAAAAATTTATTAAAAGTTTAGCGAAGTGTACAAATATTAGAGTTATTGGTTTGATGTGCATTGGAAAACTGACATGTGAAGAAGATGTCTTACATGAAGAGTTTGCGAAAATGCAAAAAATGCAAAAAGAAATTCAAGAGATGAACTTAGATTATGCACCTTGTCATGAATTGTCAATGGGAATGAGTAATGACTATTTAATTGCACTAGAACACGGAGCCACATATATTCGTCTTGGTCGTATATTTTTAGAATAAAGGGGAATTATATATGGGAATATTTAGAAAAAAGAAGATTAAAGAAAACCTTGAGTTTTCTGAATATAAAACTCATGAAAAAAGGCAAGGATTATTAACAGCGTTTGATAAAATGGAATATTTTGTTTTTGAAGAAAAATCTGATGAACATATGTTTTCTTTATGTGATACTTTGCTAAAAGGAAAACCTGTTCTAGCTAATTTCGACAAAGTAGAAAATGCTAATGATTGCAATTATATGCTTGCCTTTATATCTGGGGTTGTCTACGCTCTCGAAGGTCAAGCAATTAAGCTTGGTTCAAGATTGTTTTTATTTGCTGGTAAGGAAGAACTAGAAGATGGTTCTTTATTACAGTATGTGGAGGACATTAAATGATATATTTTCTCACTTTCCTTTATTATATTCTCCAGGTATATTTTCTTTTCATAGTAATAAATATTTTTATTACTTGGATTCCTGTACTTTATGAATATAAATTTTTTAGAGTATGCAGGAATATTAGTGATTGGTATCTTGGACCATTTCGTGGCGTTTTAGTCTTTGGCCCATTTGATTTTACTCCAATTTTGGGATTGATTTTATATCAAACAATTCTAAGTTTTTTATATAATCTATGAATTTTAATTATGGGTTAACTAAGTTTTTATCACCAGAAGAACTAAAATTGCTATCTAGTAGCGGGTTATCATACTCGCTTTCTGAATATGGTTATGAACGCAAGCGAGCATATATTTTTCAAAATGAAATATTCCCAGTTGATTATAAAATAACAGTTATTAAAGTAACTTATAATCAAAATTTTTATAATCTAACGCATCCAATGGTTTTAGGTGCACTAATAGGTTTAGGTATTAAACGTGAATGTATTGGTGATATATACATAGACGAAGCTATATATATTTTAGTAATAAGTGAAATTGCAAAATATGTTTTATTAAACTTAACAAAAATAGATAAGGCTAAAGTCGAACTAGAAGAAGTCGATATTGATGTTTTAAAAGATTTTAATCTTGATATTTATGAAGAAAAACAAATAATTGTATCAAGTTTAAGATTAGATGTTATAGTTAGTGCTATTACTAACTTTTCACGTAAAAAAACTAATGAATATATTAATTTGAAAAATGTAAAAGTAAATGGTATAATATGTACCAATAATGATTTGATAGTAAAAGTAGATGATTTAATTTCAATTCATCGCTTTGGAAGAACAATTATAGAAGAAATTGTTCGCAAAACAAAAAAGAATAAATATGTTTTGTTAATAAAAAGAACTAAGTAGGAGAGTTTTATGAGTAGAGACTATAAGAATACACTATTAATGATGAAGACAGATTTTAGTATGCGTGCAAAATTAACTGAAAAGGAACCATTACTTGTTAAGGCGTGGGACGAAAACCGCATATATGAAAAGGCATTAGAAAAAAACAAAGGTCATCAAACTTTTGTGTTACATGATGGACCACCATATGCAAATGGTGACATTCATGTCGGACATGCATTAAATAAAATCCTTAAAGATTTTGTTGTTCGTTACCACACGATGAATGGTCTTTATACACCATATATTCCAGGATGGGATACTCATGGACTACCAATAGAGACAGAATTAACAAAAAAGAAAAAAATTAATCGTAAAGCGATGAGTGTGGCTGAATTTCGAAATCTTTGTCGTGAGTACGCATTAAAACAAGTTGAAAAACAAAAAGAACAATTTAAACGTCTCGGAGTTTTAGGTGATTGGGATAATCCGTATTTAACTCTTGATAATAAATATGAAGCAATGCAACTTAAAGTGTTTGCGAAAATGGTTTCCCAAGGATTAATTTTTAAAGGACTAAAACCTGTTTATTGGTCACCATCTAGTGAATCAGCTTTAGCTGAGGCTGAAATTGAATATCATGATGTAACATCTTCATCAATCTATTTAGCATTTAAAGTAGCAGATGGTAAAGGTATACTATCCAATGATTGTGAACTAGTAATCTGGACAACTACACCATGGACAATACCTGCCAATCTTGCAGTTGCAGTAAATGCTTTATATGATTACGTAGTTATTAAATCTCAAGAACGATATTTTGTTGTTGCTAAGGAATTAGTAGAAACATTTAGTAAAGTTCTTGGGGATGATAATGTTAAAGAGATTAATACTATTAAAGGTTCGGATTTAGAATTTGTTACATATTATCATCCACTTTATAATCGCATTTCACCTGTAATTTTAAGTGATCATGTTACACTAGATGCTGGTACAGGACTTGTTCATATTGCTCCTGGACATGGTGAAGATGACTTTATCGTTGGAAAAAAATATGATTTAGATATTTTATGTCCTGTTGATGATCGTGGATATATGACTGAAGAAGCTGGTGAATTTGCAGGGCAATTTTATGAAGAAGCTAATAAAAATATTATTAAACGTTTAAAAGAACTTAATAGTTTATTAAAAGAAGAAGAAATTGTTCATAGTTATCCTCACGATTGGCGAACAAAAAAACCTATTATCTTTAGAGCAACACCGCAATGGTTTGCATCGATTGAGAATTTAAAAGAAGATATGTTAGATGCAATTAAGCAAGTTAATTGGATTCCAAAATGGGGTGAATTGCGTCTTGCAAATATGATTAAAGACCGAAAAGAATGGTGTATTTCTCGTCAACGTGTCTGGGGAGTACCAATTCCTGTCTTTTATGCAGAAGATGGAACTGAAATTTTAGATGCTGATATTATTGAACATGTTAGTGAAATCTTTGCTAAGGAAGGTTCACAAGCATGGTACACAAAAGATGCTAAAGACTTATTACCAGAAGGGTATACTAACGAACATAGTCCAAATGGAATCTTTACAAAAGAAACCGATACGATGGATGTATGGTTTGACTCAGGTACAAGTCATCATGCATGTTTAGTAGAGCGAGGACTTGATTATCCTTCGGATTTATATTTAGAAGGTTCTGACCAATATCGAGGTTGGTTTAATTCTAGTTTATCTACTGGTGTTGCGATGACAAAAGTTGCTCCATACAAAACTGTATTATCTCATGGTTTTGTTTTAGATGGTGTTGGCAACAAAATGAGTAAGTCATTAGGAAATGTAGTTGATCCTTTAGATGTTTGTAAACGTTATGGTGCGGATATTTTAAGGCTATGGGTAGCAAGTGTTGAATATACTTCTGATGTTCGCATTTCCAATGCTATTATGGATCAAAGTTCTGAAATTTACCGTAAGATTCGTAATACATTCCGATTCTTATTAGGTAATTTATTCGATTTTGATAATTCTAAAGATCGTATCGATTATCAAGACATGCCTGAAGTTGATCAATATATGATTAATTTACTTAATCAATTGATTGAAAAAACATTAAATGCTTATCAAAATTATGCATTCGATGAAGTTTATCGCTTAATCGTAACGTACATTACTAAAGATTTGTCAGCATTTTATTTCGACTTTACTAAAGATGTATTATATATTGAAGCAAGTGATAATCATGAAAGAAGAAGTATCCAAACTGTATTTTATGACAACTTATCAGCTCTTGTTCGCCTCTTAACACCTATTATTCCATTTACTACTGAAGAAGTTTATAGTCATATGAATGTTAAAGAGCGCTTAGAAAGTGTCTACTTAACATCAATGCCGACAGTAAGACGTTATGCTAATACAAATGAACTCTTAACAAAATATTCAGAATTTATGGAATTTAGAAATGATGTGTTAAAAGCTATTGAAGAAGCTAGAAATGAAAAAATCATTGGTAAATCACTTGCTGCAAAAGTGGTGATTAATCCAACCCAAAAAATTGCTAAATTATTATCAAGTCTAAAAGTTGAACTTAAAAAAGTATTTATTGTTTCTGAATTTGTTGTTACTAATGAAAAAATTGATGGAAAAGAATTTGAAAGTGGCATCATCGCGGTTAGCGCGCGTGAAGGAGTTGTTTGTGATAGGTGTTGGCAAGTTGTAGACGATGTAAATGATAAAGGCCTTTGCCCACGCTGTGATCGGATTGTTGAAGATCTGGAGGTGTAAGGATGGCTCTTGTTATTCATTTTTTTCGGAAAAATAATTTGGAAAAATTAGATTTTTCGAAAGTGTTAGAATATTTTGAAAACCAACCAAATTTTAAAATTTACTATGTAAGTGATTATGTGGAAATAGCTTATGAAGATCGAGAATTTTCATTTAAATATCGTTACTTAATTACAAAACAAAATCGTGTTCCAAAAATTTATGAATTAAGTCCTATGTATACAAATATAAATTTCTTACTTGAAATGCCGGTCTTAATTCCTTCGTTTCTTGCAAAAGAAATACTAACAATCACACAAAAGTTATGTAAAATTTTTGAGTTAAGTATTTATCACGATTCATTTGAAGATGTACAAAACTTTAATTTAGTAGATGTACTTGTTCTTTTTGAAAATGTAAGATCTTCATATATCGCAGATTATGGTCTTCAAAATAAAATAACATATGATAATGAAAAGTTAAATATTATTTGTAAATATCAACGTTCTGTCGATAGTTTATCAGAACATTATCAAAATAATGTTGATGTAAATTATTGTACACCAATAATTTCAGAAGATGCAGGTCTTTCCGGAATTAGTTATACATGGAAATTCGGTAATCCAACTGTATTTCCACCGTATGTAGATTTTTTCTTTGTTGAAATAGAAAATGAAACATTATTATTAAAACGGGAAGATTTTTATCGGATTTTAAGTAAATATTTTACTGAAATTAAAACATTTTTGCCTGATTTATATGTGATTAAGGGAAAACAAGCTAAATCAGTAAAAAAAGAATTAAAAAAACTTCGTAAACATCATCTAAATATAGGAAATTTTACTCGTTTACGTTTATGTGATGTAATTGAAGAATAGTATTGAAAGGATGTATTATGAATAAACTGATTGATCATACTAATTTAAAGCCATTTGCAACAACAGATGATATTAAAAGATTATGTGATGAAGCTAAAGAGCATCAGTTTATGAGTGTTTGTGTTAATCCTGCAAATGTTACTTTTGCTAAGGCGGAACTTGAAAATAGTGATGTATTAGTATGTACTGTTGTTGGTTTTCCCTTAGGTGCCAATACAATTGAAGCTAAAGTTGCAGAAACTATTGATGCAATTAATAATGGCGCAGATGAAATTGATATGGTAATAAATATTGCGAAAGCAAAAGAACATGATTACGAATATCTTTATCAGGAAATTAGTGAAGTAGTAAAAGCATCTAATAATCGTTTGGTAAAAGTGATTATAGAAACTTGCTATTTAACTGATGAAGAAAAAAGAGAGGTTTGTCAAGTTGCTGCTCGTGCGGGTGCTCTATTTGTAAAGACATCTACAGGCTTTGGTACAGGAGGAGCAACAATCGAAGATGTTAAATTGATGCGTGAAAGTATTCCGAGCGAGATGAGTGTAAAAGCAAGTGGTGGGATTCGTAATATTCACGATTTTAAGAAAATGGTTGCAGCAGGTGCCAATCGAATTGGTACTTCTAGTGGAGTTGCAATCATGAAAGAATTAAAGGAGGACTTATGATTCCAACACCGCATATTGAAGCAAGAAGTAAAGATGTGTTTGCGAAAACAGTATTAATGCCCGGAGATCCGTTAAGGGCAGAATTTATTGCGAAAACATATTTAGAAAATGTTGAGAAAGTTAATAATGTTCGTAATATGTTTGCATTTACCGGATACTATAAAGGTAAAAAAGTTACAGTTATGGGCTCTGGTATGGGTATGCCAAGTATCGGTATTTATTCATATGAACTATTTAAGTTTTATGATGTCGATACGATTATTCGTGTAGGGTCTTGTGGATCATATACTGAAAGCGCAAAAATATATGATGTTATTGTTGTTAATGAAGCTTATAGTGAATCAAGTTATGCAAAAGTTGCTTTCAACTATCAAGAAAACATTTTAGAATCCACAAAAAATGTAGTCGATGAATTAAACGATGCAGCAAAAAGATTAAATATAGACGTTATTAATTCAAGAATTCATTCATCTGATGTTTTTTATCGTCATCATGGTGATGTCTTTGTTGATGTACGTGATAAATATAATTGTGTTGCTGTTGAAATGGAATCATTTGCATTATTTGCTAATGCAAAATATTTAGGCAAAAATGCAGGATGTATTTTAACTGTTTCTGATTCTTTAGTAACACATGAAGCAACAACATCAGAAGAACGTCAAAAATCATTTAATAAAATGATGGAAATAGCATTAGAAGCTGTTAAATAAGCGAGTTTACTCGCTTTTTTTAGAATATTAATATATGAAAGCACAAATAATAAAATAAGGTGAAACTATGGAAATATTTGAAATAAACGGTATTGAAACAGTCTTAATAAAAACTGATAAATTCAAAACCATTACTTTCTTTATTACTTATCTTGGTGAATATAATAAAGAAGTAGCAACCGCAAAAACATTATTATCAATGCTATTATCAGGTTCTACGAAAAATTATCAAACAAAGAAAGCAATATTAAATAAACTTTTTTCATTATATGATGCAGCAATATCAGTTCATAATTTTCCAATTTATAAAACTAATGTACAATTGTTCGCATTAAATATTATTAACCCAAAATTTGTACAAAATGAAAACTTATTAACTGAATCAATTGAATTTTTAAAAGAATTTATTTTCAATCCGAATATTGATAATGAGGGATTTACGGAAAATGAATTTAATGAAAAAAAGCGAATATTACGAGATAACATAAATAGCATTTATAATAATAAAGGATTATACGCTTTTCGTAGGCTCATGCAAGAGATGGGAAAAGATGAAATAATAAGTGTTAATCCAATGGGGACTTTAGAAGATCTAGAAAAAATAACGAGAAGTGATATATATGATGAATATCAAAAAATGATTAACGATGAACAAATAAAGATTTATGTTATCGGCGATATTGAGAAAGAAAGCATAATAGAAAATCTTAAAGATTTTACTTTTAAAAAGAATGGTTTTGATTTACAAACAGTATCTTATGAAAGAAAAACTATTGAAAAGACAAATGAAGTGTTTGAAACTCAAAATGTAAATCAAGCTAAACTAATGATGGGATTCCGAACTAATGTCAATGCTTTAGATGATTTATATGTTCCGATGACAGTATTTAATATGATGTTTGGAGGAATGGGATCATCAGATCTATTTAGGGTAGTTCGTGAGGAGAATTCACTCGCATATACTGTTAGTTCTAGTGTATTCTTTGATACATGTATTATGGTAGTTAGTGCTGGAATAGATTCTAAAGATTATGAGTTAACAACTGATTTAATTATAAAACAATTAGAAAAATATAAACAAGGTCATGTTGATGAAAACTTAATGGTGATTGCTAAGGAAAATTTAATTAGTAATATTAATCAAACTGTAGATGATCCGTATGCAAATTTAAATTTTGTTTTAAAAAATAATCTTTTAAATAATTTAACTGCAGAGCAGTTAGTTGAAGCAATTAAAAATGTAACGAAAGAAGATATTATTAAAGCAAGTCAAAAAATAGAGCTTGATACGATTTATTGTTTAAAAGGTGAAGCAAATGGATAAACAAAAATATGATAAAATAAATGAAGTCTTATATTCACATAAATTAAGTAATGGTTTAAAAGTTTTTGTTGTTCCAAAAGAAAACTTCACTTCAGTTTATGCAACGTTTGTGACACATTTTGGTTCGATTAATAACCGATTTATCCCATATGGAGAAGAAAAATATGTTGAAGTTCCATTAGGAGTTGCTCATTTTCTTGAACATAAAATGTTTGAAATGGAAGATGGAAAAGATGCAATTCAACTGTTTGCGGATTTGGGTGCAGAAGCAAATGCATTTACTGATTATGAGCAAACTGCATATATTGCGACTACAACAACAAATACAAAAGAAGTAATAAATTTACTTATAGATTTTGTGCAAACACCTGTTTTTATTGAAGAGAGTATCAAGAAAGAACAAGGAATAATTACTCAAGAATTAATGATGTATTTGGATAGGCCAAGTAGTAGAGCTCATGTTGGGATTATGCAAAACATGTTTCGTGAAAGCCCAATTCGTGAAGATATCGTTGGAACAAAGGAATCTATTGCTGCCATTAATAAAGAAGTCTTAAACAAATGCTACAATACTTTTTACCATCCTAGTAATATGATGTTAATGGTTGTAGGAAATGTAGATCCTGAAGTAATTATTAAGACAGTTGAGGAAAACCAAAATAGAAAGGTATTTAATCCACCTAAAGATATTACAAAAGAAATAATTATCGAGGATAATCAAGTAAATATACCATCTAGTTCTATTACAATGGATATAGTAATGCCGAAAGTTGCTATTGGAATAAAGTTACCTCATATTGAATACGAACCAAATCAGCTAATGGTTGATGAGTTAAAAATAAAGATGATTCTTGAAAACACCTTTGGTGTATCGTCAAGTAATTATCAAGAAATGCTTGATAAAGAAATATTTAATACTGGATTTTCTTATAGTGTTACATTAAGTCATTATTATAACTATATAATAATCACTGCTAATACATTAAAGCCTGAAGAATTTAAAAATTATATAAAAGAGAAAATCTTAGGATTACAAAACTTTTCAATTGATGAAGAGGAATTCATGCAAATGAAACGTGCATTAATAGGTAGTTTTATAAAATCTTATAATCATCTTGATTTTATTGCACATGCTTATATCGATTATAAAGTGAAAAATTGTGATTTATTTAATACTTTAAGTTTATTAGAAAATATTAAAAGTTCTGATTTGGATAAATTCAAACAATATTTTACTGAAAAAGCGATAACGGACTTCACAATTTATACAAAATAATTTTCTAAAAATTGAAAATAAAAAAACTAAAAAAACTTACCTTTCATGGAAAAAAGTAAGTTTTTGAGTTAATTATATTTAATTTATATAAAATTGATTTATAATGAAAATATTTTCCTTATAAAAAGAAATCTCATTTGAAAAACCTGATAAAAGCGTAATTAAAGGCATTTGTAAATAAATGTCTTTTTTTGTATAATTGAATACACCGGTGAAATAATCGTGAAAGGAGGTTGTTATGTTAAACAATGTGATTCTCGTTGGTCGCTTAACTGATGACCCCAAAATTAAAATTGTTGATGATGGATTAAAAGTATGTAATTTTGTTCTTGCAGTCGATCGACCTTTTAAAAATCAAGAGACGGATACTTATGACACAGATTTTTTAAATGTTTCTGTGTGGCGTGGTTTTGCTGATGCAATGGTGCAATATTGTAAGAAAGGATCAGTAATTGGAGTTAAAGGAAGATTAGCTTCAAAAATCAATGATATTAATGGTGTAAAAGTTAAAATGACAGAAGTAATAGCTGAAAGGATATCTTTTATTAATTTGAAAAAAGTAGATGGAGATCAACGAGAATCTATTGAAGCGTAAAACACTCATTATTATCCCTGATTATGTGTCACCACAACCCTTTGAGAGCGCAATGCGCTCTTTTTTTGAGTATAATGATAAATATTTACAATGATTGATATTGCAAACTTAATATACCTATGATATACTACATTAAATGAAGGAGAGAAAAAAATGAAGCAATTTGAAATTCCTTTAGGGTATAAATATTTGAAAACAATTGATTTATTAAAAGATAAAAAAGCAGCAATAATAATAAATGTTTTATCAATAATCATTACAATTATTCTAATTGTTATCGGTGCTATTATTTCATTTTATATTGTTGATGAATTTCAAGTAGGGTTAAAAGATGTTTTACTTTTTATTGGAGCAATCGTAATCTACATAATATTACATGAAGCAGTTCATGGAATATGGTTTCGTATTTTTAGTGGTAGGTGGGGAAATTTCGGATATAAAGGAATATATTTTTATGCAGGGAGTAAAGCGTTTTATACTAAACGTGAATACATAATAATCGGTCTTGCACCTATAATCCTTTTTGGAATAATCTTTCTATTACTTAATATTTTTCTCCCACCAAAATATTTTATTTTTTTCTATTTATTACAAGTGTTAAATATTTCTGGGGGAGCAGGAGATTTATATGTCGCCTATTTGATGAAGAAGCTGCCTCGTGGTGCTGTGTTTAGAGATCACGGAATTAGAATTGAAATATATGTTCCTGAAGTTGGATAATAAAAAAATCCCTTTTCAATAAGGGATTAATTTACAACATGGAGCAGGTAACGAGAATCGAACTCGCATCTTCGCCATGGCAAGGCGGTATAATAGCCGTTATACTATACCTGCATTTCGTTAATTATTATACTCGATAATCTTAGAAAAATCAAGAGTAAAATGCAAAAATTTTAAAAAAGTTTTTAATAAAGGAGTAAATTCTTATGAGCTTGATTAAGTTAGAAAAAGTATCAAAGTATTATAAATCAGAAGATACTGTTTCTGTTGGAATGAAAAATGTTGACTTGGAATTGGATTTAGGTGAGTTTGTTGTTGTGACTGGAGAATCTGGCTCAGGTAAATCAACACTCTTAAACGTTATTAGTGGTTTAGATGGTTATGAAAGTGGTGAATTGTATTTATTTGGTGAAGAAACATCACATTATTTAATATCTGATTGGGAAAAATATCGTGGAGCTTATGTTGGTTTTGTTTTTCAAAACTATAATATTATCGACTCTTATACAGTATTACAAAATGTCTTATTAGCACTAGAAATTCAAGAATATGATAAAGCAAAAAGGAAACAAAGAGCTTTAGAATTAATCGAAAAAGTGGGATTATTGAGACATAAAAATCATCGAGCATCGAAACTTTCAGGTGGTGAGAAACAAAGATTAGTTATTGCAAGGGCTTTAGCTAAAGATTGTCCAATAATTGCTGCAGATGAACCAACTGGAAATTTAGATAGTGAATCAGGAAAACAGATATTACAATTATTACATAGCGTAAGTAAAGATAAACTTGTTATTTTAGTTACACATGACTATGAACAAGCAGAACAATATGCAACAAGAAAAATTAAAATGCATGATGGTGAAATAGTAGAAGATAAAGTATTAAAACATACTGAGGATATTGAACTAAAGCAATTTGAACCTCGAAAAATGAAGTTATCAACTTTGATGAAAATTGCGATAAGAAATTTACTATCTACACCCAAAAGACTAATTTTTATGCTTTTGATGCAAATTATTGCAGCTGTTGTATTTGTTTCGGTATATTCTAGTTTAATTGCTGGAATAAGAGAAACTGGATTAAGTCAATCAAGTCGTTTTCCAACTGTCCCTGAAACAAGGCTTTTAGTTGAAAAACGAGATGGAAGCGAATTTACTAACGATGATTTAAATGCGCTTGCAAAAATGCGTCATGTAGATCATGTATATAAATACGCACAAAATTTTTATAATACTGCTCATTTGATGATTTATATTGATGGAAGTAAAGATGATTTTTATCATCGCCCTTATTATGTAAGATCAACTGATACAGCAGCAAGATTATCTAAAAACGATGTTGAAGGACGAATTCCAACTGCTAAAAATGAAATTGTATTTAGTTCATATTATAGTGATATCCAAATAGGTGATAAAGTAACGATTGGATTAACAGATTATGATGTTTATTACTACGCTTATGAAAAGGAATATTTAATAGAAATTGGAACTTTTACTGTTGTTGGTATTGATAAATTAAATAGATCAACTGTATACTTTTCTGAAGAATATTTAAATCAGATACCTCAAAATGTAGCAAATATTGATTTTAAGGCTTTTCAAGGAAATATTAGTCAAATGCTTTATAATATGGAAATAACTGATCAGTATGACAATACATATAAATTTGGTGGGCCTGATTGGGTTGATTCAGATCTCTATATTCCACATTTTACCGATGGTATACTACAAACTAATCTTGATATTACGATAAAGACAACAACAGAATATGGTAAAGAAATAGAGTTACATTTTGAAAACATTAGATATATGGGCCCTAAACTAGAAGATCTTATAAATCCTTATGCTTATATAGGACTTGAACTATATGAGTTAATTATAGATGAGTTTCGAGAAAGGACACTGGATAATTATATATTAGAAGATCAACATTTGGTTTCAATTAGTGTAGGTGGCTTTTATGCTGGTAGTAAAATCTTAAAAAATATTGATAGCGATAAATATAGAGTATATTATCCATCATATATCTTTGAACCAATGCGTGAATTACTAGTATTTCTTCAAACATTACTAGCAATTTTAGTATTGTCTCTCATTGGAATGCTACTAGGGTTTATTATTCAAATTGTTACAAAGAATATTATGCGATCACGACAAAAAGATTTTGCAATTTATCGTTCCATTGGAGCAAATAAATATATATTAGCAAGACTTGTAGTTTTTGAGCAAATTCTTTTATCAATTATTGCATTCATGTTTACCTTAATAGCATTAATTATATTGAAGACATATGTTTATAATATATCAAAAACTATTTTATATATTCAGTTTATTGATTATATTATAATACTGGCAATTCTTATTCTATTAGGAATGAGAATTGGATTGAAATTCAATAGAAAAGTATTTAATCAATCAGTTATTGAAACTTTAAGTGAAAGTAGGGAAGATTAAGATGATAAAAGTCAAACATTTACATAAATATTTTTATTATAAAAAGCGAAATCAAATTCATGTATTAAATGACATTACTCTTGATTTTCCTGAAAAAGGACTAATCGTTCTTTTAGGTGCATCTGGATCAGGAAAAACAACACTTTTAAATGTTTTAAGCGGTTTAGATTCTGTACATGATGGTGAAATAATTTTTGAAAATAATGTAATCAAAAAATATGATCCCAAAAAATGGGACTTAATTAGAAACGAAAAAATTGGATATGTTTTTCAAAACTATTATTTATTACCGCAATTATCAGTTTATGAAAATATTGCATTAGTATTAAGAATGATTGGGATTAATGATCCAAAAGTAATTGACGAGCGTGTAACATATATTTTAAAAGCAGTAAACATGTATCCATATCGAAAGAAACGAGCTTTACAATTATCTGGTGGTCAACAACAACGTGTAGCTATAGCAAGAGCACTTGTAAAGAATCCAAGTTTAGTAATTGCAGACGAACCAACGGGTAACTTAGATAGTAAAAATACTATTGAAATAATGAATATTATCAAAGCAATTTCTAAAGAAAAACTTGTGATTTTAGTCACTCACGAACGTGATATTGCTAATTTCTATGGGGATCGTATTATTGAAATTAAAGATGGTCAAATAGTAAAAGATTTTTCAAATACACATGATGAGGATATTCAATTTAATTCTGATAGTCATATTTATTTAAAAGATTTAAAACAAATAGATAAAATTGACAACCCTAATTTCAATATCGGTCTTTATACAGATGAAGAAGAAGTTGAACCAATAAGAGTAAGATTGATTGTTAAGAATAAGACATTATATATCGATGTTGATTCAAAAATCAAAAAACAAAAACTTGTTGATGAAAATAGTGGGGTAATTATCAAAGATGAACATTTTGTAAAGAGAACTAGAGAAGAAATTACTGAAACAACTTTTAATTTAGATGAATTAGATAATCGATATATAAAACGTGAAAAACCATTAATACTTTCGATCAAACAAAGTTTAAACATGGCTTTTGAAAAAATATTAAGGATAAGTCGTAAAGGTAAGTTTATGCTCTTTAGTTTGGCAGTAGCTGGAGCAATTGTTGCTCTTGCAATATCAATAATAATGAATGCAATTACGATAAAACCTGATAGCACGATGACAATATCAAAAGATTATATTAGTGTTAATAGTACAGACATAGCAGAACCATTTATCTCAAAATATTTAACTTATGATGACTTATTAGAATACGGGAAGAACGATAACAATTTTTATATTAATAGTTATGGTGGAATTCAGTTACATTTTGAAAGATATAATGGATTTAAATCAAATTATAGTATTTATGGACAATATCAGCCTTTAGATAATATTACAAAAAAAGATTTAAAATACGGAAGACTTCCTCAAAATGAAAAAGAAATATTAATATCATCTACATTAGCAGATGAGTTTATTGTTGATTATGGTCAAGAGAATGGTATTTGGAATTATGATCATTTATTTAGTGAAAATGTAAAATTTGAATTATTTACTGGTAAAATAGTAGGTATTGTTAAGTCTGAAATCCGAATTATTTATATGGACGAAGCAACTGTAGCATCATATAATAGTGTATTTGTTTCAAGTGTATTTGCACCTCAAGATTTATTATTTGGAACACTTCCTAATAAAGGTGAAGCATTGGTTTCACAAAGTTTCTATGAACTTTTATCAGAAGAAGAAAAAAATCAGTTACCGTTCACAATAAGTGGTGTTTATAAAGAAAGCTATCCAAATGATCCTATTTTTAGGCCTACTGAAGATATAATTCGTTATCATTATGATAATGTTAGTCAAGTATTTGTCAGAACAAATAATCGTGCTAAATTAGTGGAAGAATTATCAAAAGTAACACATATTAAAGCAAGTGATTTATACCAAGATGCATATGACGATATGAAAGAAGAACGACAATTAATAATTATTTCTACTTTAACCTCATCATCGATCTTAATAGGAGTAGCGATGTTAGGATTCTATTTTATGATTCGCTCTTCATTAATTTCACGAATTTATGAAATAAGTATTCTTAGAGCACTTGGGGTTAAGAAAGGAAATATTTTTAGATCATTTATTGTAGAAATAGCGGTAATAACGACAATATCATCTTTAATTGGGTTTCTCCTAATGATGATTATTTTGCATAAAGCTCAAAAAGGATTAGGTACTATTATTACAATATTTTCTGTTGCCCCTCATACAATTTTATTAGGTATTGTAATAACATATGGAATAAATACTCTTGCGGGCTTATTACCGGTATATTTAATCTTAAGGAAAACACCTGCACAATTGTTAACACAATATGATATTTAATGAATAAAAGTCGCAAATGCGACTTTTTGTTATTAACTATTTATTTTATTTTTCAAATTATCAAGTAATTTTATAAAAGTATTTTTATTTAATTTTTGATATATATTACGTTCTTTAGATTCCAAAGCGTGCAGCATCGCTAAAGCTAATTTTTTATTATTTGCATAAGTTTCTGCTTGTTTTAAATACGTTAAAGCTTTATCATTATCATTTAAATATGCATAACTTAATGCTATAGATTCAGATACTGTTGAGAGATGTTCATTAAATAGTTCATTATTTAAAGATTTAATAATTTGAATATATTTCTCTCCTTCATCAATAACCATATTATATTCCTTATTTTGAATAAAGTGGTTTATCAACCAAGAAATATAATACGAATAATCAATAAAAGCTTCTTCAATATATATTTTTATTGTTTTTATTAAGTTAGGATCATTAGTAAGAGATTTAATACTAATATCATTAATTTTTGGGTTGATTCCTTTTGGTAGCCTTAATTTTTTTAGATAATATTTTGCTTTTTCAAAAGTTTTTAATGCAATTGAAATCGTACACAAATAATTATTAGCCCATGTTACTATTTCATGATCATTACTTTCAAGTAGTTTTAAAAATATATTAAAGGCTTCTTGTAATAATTTTTTTCGATCTTTATGAAAATTTGCATACAGCATAAGTGTTTTACCAAGTTCTAAAGTTAAAGCATCATTATTTGGATATCGTTCTAGTGATAATTTAAGTAATGAAATTGCGCTAGAATAATCATTTTTTTTAATATGTTCTTTAACTTCATTAATAATATTTTCAATAGAAACTTTATATCGATTATAATTTAATAATCGATCGATAGAAATATTAAAAACTGTTGCAATTTTTGGAAGCATAGTAATATCAGGATAGGCAATATTAGTTTCCCATTTTGATATTGCTGCAGTTGAAACGTCTAAAATATTCGCAAGCTGTTCTTGCGTCAACCCCTTTTCTTTTCGAAAATGTAAAATATTTTTACCTATATTCATTTCTTCCTCCTTTTAATATGTGGCCACACTTATATTTTATGATAAATAAATAATAAATCAAGAGAATAAATTTCTTATTATTCAAGAAAACTCTTAACCGTTAGTTAAGTATTATTAGTGTTGTAAAAAGATTGGAAGAAGTGTATAATTAAAATATGGAGGGTATTATGAAAACAAAATTAACAATTATTCCTAGATATGCGGAAACTGATCAAATGGGGATTATTCATCATTCGGTATATCCGATATGGTATGAGTGTGGTAGGACTGCTTTTTGCAAAGATTTAGGTATGCCTTATCATGAAATGGAGAAAAAAGGTGTTGCCTTAGCTGTTATAAATGTTAATGTAAATTATAAATATCCCGCTTTTTATGGTGATGAATTAACAATTTATACATGGATTAGTTCGTGTACAAAGATTCGTGTTGAATTTGGTTATGAAATTTATAATCAAAATAACGAATTAATTAACTATGGATCGACAATGCACGCTTGGGTTAATGATAAGTTAAGACCTGTAAATATTGTGAAGATTGCTCCTGAAATATATGAATTTTTATTAAAAACTAAGGAATAAATCATTAAATGATTTATTTTTTTAGGCATAATTAATGTATTAACAATTTATTATGATATAATTATTAAATGATTGAAAGGTGATATAATGGTAAAAGGATTATTGATGGATTTGGGGAATACTATTGTATATAATATGAATTTTGATTTTAATAAAGGATTAAAAAGAATATATGATTTAGCTTGTCATCCACAAATATCGATTGAGGAATTTTTAGAATTTAATAACTATTTAAAGACTAAATCATATGATAATAGGGGAAATATAGAAATTAAACTCATTGATTATATAAGTTTTATTAAGTCATATTTTGATTTATACTTTAATTTATCTTTAACTGAATTAGAAATTGAGTTTGTGAAAGCAGCAGAAGAAATAAAATTAATTTCAGAAGTTAAAAAAGTATTAGAATATGCTAAAGGAAATAATATTAAAGTAGTAATATTATCTAATTCAACATTTTCAAAAAATGCTATAGTAGAACAATTAAAGCCATTAAATATATTACATTTAATTGATGAATTATTAATTTCTTCAGAATGTTTATTTCGAAAACCAGAAAAATTATTTTTTGATTTAGGTATAAAAACTATAAATGAAAATATAGAAAATATTTTATATATTGGTAATGATTATAAGTTTGATATTATTGGAGCTAAAAATGCCGGATTAAAAATTGGCTGGTTTAACGAACATCATTTACCTAATCACCTTAACATTGATTGTTTTGAGTTTGATAATTATAAGAAGTTACTTCATTATCTGGAGGGAGTATCATGATAAAGTATTTTAAATCAATTAAAGCAAGAGATCCAGCTGCACGTCATTTTGTTCAAATTATTCTATTATATCCTGGAGTTCAAGCAATGTTTTTTTATCGAATAGCACGCTTTTTTTACATTATTAAGCTAAAATTAATAGCAGAATTAATAATGTATATAGTTCGCATATTTACTCATATTGAAATTCATCCTGGAGCTAAAATTGGTAAACGTCTTTTTATTGATCATGGTTCTGGTGTTGTTATTGGGGAAACAACTGTAATTGGCGATGATTGTACAATTTACCAAGGGGTAACTCTAGGTGGAAAAGGAACATCTCATGGCAAACGACATCCAACATTGGGTAATAATGTTCTAGTTGGTGCTGGCGCAAAAATCCTTGGAAATATTAAGATTGGGAATAATGTGAAAATAGGGGCAAACACAACAGTTTTACACGACATTGAAGATAATAAAACTGTTGTTGGAGTTAAAGGAAAAGTAATTAATTAGCAAGTATAGCTTAATACTTGCTTTTTTTATTGACAAAAAATAGTAAAGTGATAAAATGTTAATAGTGAGAGGTGTGAAAAAATGGATAAAGAAAAGGAAATTAAAAACTCAGTTGAATTAAAATATAATTATAATCAACTGAAAATATTTTCATTTATTATTATTTTAATCAATTTTTTCATTATTGTAATTTTTAGTGGAGTAGGATTTACTAAAGCATTTTATTATGTTATTGTTATTTATAACTGTTTGTTTTTACCTATAATTATTTATTTTATTTCAAGTATATTTAGAATTAAAAAAAATATTCCTAATTATGTTTTTCAAGAAACGTTACTTGACGAACCGCGTCCACTTTTTCGAGGTTCTATGTATTTTAAAGTTACTATTGTAAATGAAAAAGGCGAGAAGATTAATAAAAATACAAAAGCAATTTTCTATCCTTCATATGTTTTCGGTGGGCTTTCGTTCGATGACTATTTTAGAAAAAAAGTATTAGTAGCATATAATCCTATTAATGAAGATGTTGTGGTTGTAAAGCTTATAGATAGTGAGTAAAATTATACATTATTTATAATTTTGTTTTTACAACATTCTCAGTTTGTGCTATAATAATATATAGGAGATGGAGAAACTGTTTATGAAGAACTGGGTTATTAACAACAAAAGACTATTTGAATTTCTTTCTGTAGTATTTATTTTATTATTATTCGAAGTTGCATTTTTCTATCGATTTATTGCAATTGAATCATTTATTGAACCAAGATATATAGTATTAACTCTTGCAAGTATTTCAATAATTCCCGCAATAATACTCTTTTTTAAATCCAGTAAAGTTCGTTTTATTTTAGAAATAACATATATATTTATTCAACTTGTTATTTTTATTACTAATACGACATTGTTTCATTTTAAGCAAGACCTTTTTTCGATTGGAATGATTTTTGATATTGGCGATGGATTAAAAATGGGTATTAAATATAATATATTTGTCGCTTTTAAATTTTGGGAATGGCTTATTATTTTTAGTATAATAATAGCAATAGTTTTCTTTTTATCTTATTTAACACTAAAGAAAAATTATCAAGTAAAGAAAATTCCGATTGGATATGTTTTTATATTAATATGTAGTTTTGTTATTTTATCTATATCAGGGGCATTAATTAAACCATTAGATAAATCAATATATAATTTACCACAAGACAAACGTAATTTTGTATTTACTTTCGGTGTAGCAACATATAACCAAAAAGATACTATAAATATAATTACAGATTTGATCAGTCAAAGATATCAAAAACTATCTGCTTATGAATTATTAGAAAATGTTAACGAACACAATACACCTGATAGTCCTGTAACTGGCACTCTAAAAGATAAAAATGTTATTATGATTATGATGGAAACAGTTGAGGAATATTGTGTTGATGAAAAATTAACTCCAACACTTCATTACTTATTAAATAATGGTTATGTGTTTGAAAATACATATGGAGTTGCAAAAACAAATTATACTTATGATGCTGAATTTAAATCATTGACTTCAATGATGTATTATAACGCAGATAACTTTATGTATGTCTATGATGAAAATGAATTTACTAATGCCCTTCCATTTGTTTTAAGGGAAAATGGATATAGTGCAAATTCATTTCATGGATATTATAAAAGTTATTTTAATCGTGATAAAATGCATCAAGCTTTAGGTTTTGAAAGATATTATAGTTACGAAGATATGGAATTCTCTGAAGTTGATTTCTGGCCTTTAGATTCAGAAATGTTTTTTCAAATGAAAGATAAGATTGCACCATTACAAGACAAACCATTTTATAGTTTTATAATTACTCTTTCAACTCATGGATCTTTTGCTCAAAGAAGAACTGAGTTTTCTGAATATTATAAATTAATTGATGAAGATGGTCGTTTTAGTAATCATGAAGAAGAATTTATTAATTTACTCGCAGCACAAATGGATCTTGATAAAGGATTAGAGATTTTAATCGATTATTTAAAATCAAAACATTTGTATAATGATACTGTTATTTTATTATTTAGTGACCATAAAAATTATTCAAGTTTTGAGATAACTGAAAAATATAGTAATAATATTTATACTAAATATGATTATGATAAAGTACCATTTACAATTTTCAATCCTGAAATTGAGACACGAAAAATCGAATATCGTACATCACAATATGATATTATGCCGACATTACTCGATTTACTAGGAATTAAAGTGTGTAAAGATTATTATTATGGTCAAAGTGTATTTTTGAATGATAATAATTTATATGAAAATAGACCTATTATTTTCGGATACAATCGATGGATAGACGATAACTTAATAGTTTATGACAAGGATATTCTTTATCCATTAGAAGAAGAAATTGATGAGCAATACTATATAGAATTACGCAATCTAATCCATCAAACTATTGATAAATTTCATGCTTTTTTTATGACTGATTATTTTCGAAAGACTACTATAGAGTAGTCTCTTTTAAAAGAGGTGTAGCTATGCAATTACCTAATTATGTTAAGACTGCTTTGCATATTATAAAAGCAGCAAAATATAAGGCTTATATTGTTGGGGGAGCTGTAAGAGACTATTTATTAGGGTTAACTCCAAGTGATTTTGATATTGCAACAAATGCTAAACCTCAAGAAATAATTAAACTTTTTAGTTCTTACTTTTTAATAACTCAAGGTATAAAACATGGAACAATTACTGTTTTTATTGATCATCAGCCAATCGAAATCACAACTTTTCGAATTGAAGAAGATTATATAGATTTTCGCCGCCCAGGAAAAGTAGAATTTGTAGATGATTTATATTTAGATTTATCACGTCGTGATTTTACTATTAATGCATTAGCATATGATGAGAAAGTAATTGATTATTTTAATGGGGAGAATGATCTTAAGAATAAAATTGTTCGATGCGTTGGCGACCCTAATTTACGTTTTCAAGAAGATGCACTACGTATTTTAAGAGCTTTAAGATTTGCATGTCAACTTAATTTTTCAATTTCTGAAGAAACAAAAAAAGCTCTTATAAAAAATAAAGAGCTTCTCAGAAATATATCTTACGAACGGATTAATATTGAATTCAATAAAATGCTATTAAGTGATATTTCGAGAGTTATTAATCCGTATTTTGATGTTTTCAAAGTCTTTATTCCGGAACTTCATATCAATCAAATTAAAGAAAATACTAATATCATAAAAAAACTACCCGAAAACATTATTTTACGGTTATCAGGATTTTTATATCATATTAAAAATCCTGATATAATTCTTCAAAGATTGAAATATCCTAAGAAAATCCAAAAAAATGTATTAACTATTTTGAAATATTGTGATTATAAAATATCAAGTGATAATTTTGAAATATCAAAATTATTATTAGATATTAGTCTTGAAGATTTAAAAAGAATTGTTACTTTTAAAAATGCATGTGGTGATTATTTGCAAATAGATTATGAAAATGTTAAGGTATATACACTTAAAGATCTAAAAATAAAGGGTAGTGATTTAATTTCCATTGGAATCCCGAAAAATGAACAAATTTCGTTAATATTAAGAGAGTTATTAATCCTGGTAATCGAAAATAAAATTATTAACGATAGAAGTGTATTATTAAATTATGTTATTGAAAATAAAAAGAACACAATCAAATGATTGTGCTCTTTTTATAAAGATTGAGGGAAAACGTACTTCCTTAAGTACAAGTAAATTATATAATTATAATCTTAAAATAAACTTAAAATTTTTCTAGTGAAAAAATAAAAAATATGATAGAATATATTAAAGAGAGGAAAACTATGTATTTAAAAAAGAATATATTAACAATTATTATAACATTTTTATTGTTTTTGTTTGGATCTTTACTTTTATTTATTGATGCAAGTAAAGTAATAACAATCATAATGTATATAATTGCAGGTTTTATGATATTACTCGCAATAAGTTTTCTTGTATCAGCAAAATCTTATCTTGGAAAAGATAAAGGAATGTTGATTGCTCAGAGTATAGTATTACTTACTCTTTCAGTACTTATTTTTATTTTCCCTGACTCGCTAATGAGAACAGTCATAGGAGTACTATTTATATTAGTACCATTGTTTAAATTAATTACTGTTCAGAATAAATTTGAGCAATTTTTAAAAGATATATATAAATATATCATTGGTTTTATTCTTATTTTTAGTTTTGATAGTGTTTTAGATATTGCAATAAAAACTCTTGGGATATTATTATTTAT
>DUOT01000142.1 GCA_012838705.1 Acholeplasmataceae bacterium | reverse complement strand
CTATATCATCAATTAATTTGTAATTATCTTCAATGTCCATATTTGCAAGTTGATAAGCATTTGAAATATAATTATAATTTTCATCGGTATTTGACCATACTGGACTTAATGTAATGTGTCTATCGAACTTAAACGTGCCACTTATAGCAACTATATCTTGGATAGCATCTTCTCTTTTCCTGTAATATTGGTCTTCATCAAAAATGCCCCAACCAACAAAATTATAATATGGTTTTGTTGGGGTTTCAATATTTGAAAAATCGTATGGTTTGTCGTATAAACAAGTTATTCCTTCAATTACAACATTATTTATTTTAAATATAACTGAGTAACTGTTTGGTGTATATTTACCATAAATAGTTTCATTATCAATTAACTCTTTATCAAAATCATATAATGTTTTGCAATCTATGTCACTGTACCAACCTACGAATGTATAACCTTTTTTCGAAATATCTAAATTTTCAGCTGTGCTTCCATAGCTAATATTTTTCGTTGTTATTACTTCATCTTTTTGGTTTTTATAAGTGACAACAATTAATTTTTGTAAATTATAAACAGTATTAAATGAAATATTAACTTTTTCACCATAGATTTCCATTTCAACACTTACCTCTAATGTGCCACTCACATTACCACCATCAAGAAGTAAACATAATTCTTCGATACTTTGAATTACTTTTTCTTCTTGATTTATTATTAAAGTCCATTTTAGATTATAATCATTTAAAGTGTCTTCTAGGAATAAATCGTTACCTTGAATTACTTTATTTTCTAAGTCTATTGATAGTCCATCTTGTGAATTATTATCAATAATTTGATTTAAAATTTCCATTCCTTCATTTTCCGGATTAGGAATAAATTCTTCATCGTTATTAATTAAAATTAGAGTGTTATTTTTTGATAAAGTATGTAAGGTTTCAAGATTATCCTTAATCATATTTTTTGATAAAGACAAGTCAAGTTTTATTACCTTTAAATTAGTATTATTAGCAAGAGGGAAAATATTAGCCTTAACACCACTTATTATTAAATACTTAAGATTATTATTGTTATCTAAATGTGATAAATCATATTCAATATCATTACTAATATTTAAGTATTCAATGCTATTAGGAAACATTGGTGAGTTTTCTAAATTACCATTAATAACTGATAAAACTTTTAAGTTCGCAAATCTTTCTAAATAATTTGCTTTTTGAATAGGTGTTTGCTTGCTTGAATCTAGATATAAAGTCTGTAATGTCCTACTACTTGCAGTATTATAAATATCTAATAAATCAATTTGGTCAAATTGATTATATGATAGATTTAAATACTCTAATTTACGTAATTGATGGATCCAAGGTTCATCTTTGAATTTCAAATTATTAATCTTGCTATTTACTAAAGATAAAGTTTTTAAGTTGTTAAAGTTTGCAAAGACAAACAATCCTCTTTCATCTTCAAGATTTTGAATATTTAAATCATTTAAGAAAAGACTTTCAAGTTCATTAAGTTTATGTAAAGATGAAATATCTGTAAAGTAATTTCCACTTATGTCAAGAAGTTTTAGACTTGAATGGCTAGTAATATAGTTTAAATTATTAATAGTAAGAGTGCCATCGTCTACTTTCTTTTCGAAAGTTTCGGGAATATTACAATAAGGAATTGATAAATATTGTAAGTTAGATAAGTTTTCTAGGAAACTTAAGTCATTAATTATAAAGTCTTTATTTTGAGATGAAATACTTAACACTTTTAAGTTTTCCAAATTCTTAATTGTGTCTTCGAAATAAGTTCCTGCTGAGAAGTTATTTCCTTCAAGTAGTAACGTCTCAAGATAAACTTTTTTTGAAATTGAAGTAGTATAACCTCTAATTTGATTATGTTCAAGATTTAAATATTTTAAGTTAATAAGATTACTTACAACATTCATGTTTTCAATTTTATTGTAGCTAGCATTGAGTGTATTAAGTTTTACTAGTGTACTTAGATAATCAATATCATCAATTGCATTATTTTGTAAATATAAATGTCTTAGTTCAATCATATTTCTAAGCGGTCCGATATCTGTTAATTTGGAAATTCCATCACCTTTTTCTGTTTCTTGATTATTTAGTGCTAATGTACTAATTCTTTTTAGATTAGATAAAGATGATATTTCATAAATTAAATTGTGGTCAAGTAATAATAAATTTAATCGTGATAATTGTTGTAAACTTGAAATATCACTTATTTTATTATTTGAAAGGACTAATGATTTAATATTTGTAAACATACTTAGTATACTAATATTTGTAATATTATTATTTGCAAGATATAAGACTTCAAGCTTATCTTTATTATTTAACTTTTCTAAACCATTTAAGGTTGTTAATTTATTATTTGATAAATCTAAGGCATAAAGTTTAGAAAAGCCATTTAATATTGAATCACCATTTACAATTAAGGATGAAATATTACAATCGTTTGCAACTAAAGCTTCTAGATTTTTTAATGATTTAATTGGACTTAAATCATTAATTTTGGTTTGTCCGGAAATATTTAAATATCTTAGTGATGTAATGTAACCAACTCCAGTTAAGTCTTGAATATAGAAGCCAACTTCGTTATATGATAAATTTAAATTGAAATATTTATTATCAGGACTTGCAGCATTAAATGAGTCGGTTGTTAGTTTTCCACCACTACCATATTGGCTGACAAGAAAATCATAAAGGTTTTGATCTCCAATTAATTCTGGGGTAATTTCTTTAGAAGATGAAATTATATTCACACCATATTTTAGAGGTTCATTTTGAAGAGGTTCATTATTTTTGCTTAGATGTGCTAACAAGACAACTGTACTTAAATTTGCTGCATTAGGACTTACTTCAATAACCCCATTATTTATATTTGCAACTTCAGTGTCTGAAGTAGTCCAAAAAATATTAATACCATATTTTTCAATTCTAGTTGGTAATGTTGTACCTGTAGATACGTTTAGTTGTAAGTTATTTATAATATAGTTGTTAGCATATCTTATCATTTCTTCATTAGAAATAGCTTTTACAGTTAAGTTATAAATATTGAATTGTCCAATCTCTTGGTTATTGAAAAGTAGTTTAGCAGTTAAAGTAATATTTGTTACGTCTTCTTGTTGACGCATGATTTGATTGTCATTAACTAAGATTGACTTATCACCACTAGTAACACTCCAAAGTATTTGAATATCCTCACTTTTTACATTCTCAACGATACCTTTTACATCAGCTTCATTATACTTACCAGGTAAAAATAAATCAGTAGTGATGACATCTCCAATATACTCTTTAAAATGCTTTTCGATTGCTATTGGTTCTGGAATTGGAACAATTCCCAAAGCTTTTACTTCAATATCATATAAGAATGGTTCTAAGCCTGGAATTTCAATTTTTGCTGTTAGGGTTACATTTTTATCATATGTAGGTCTTGTTAATCTACCTGAACCATCAATAATGCTATTATTAGTTGATGTCCAAGTGATAGTAGCATTTTTATATGAAGATATTAAATAGTTACTAGGAATATCATCATTAAAACTTTTATCAATAAAATGAAAATCAATTACATCAATTACCTCTTGAATAGCTTTTGTAACGCCATTTTCCGGTAATGCATTAATATATTTTATAAACGAACGACTACGACCGTTAGCAAGCGTAATAACTGCTAGAATAGTAACTCTTGTTTCTTCCTCTGGATATGTAAATTTCCCATCGGTTGTTAAGATTCCATTAGGAAGGATTTCATATTGAATTTTTGATCCGGAAATTAAAGAAAATGACTTTGGTAGTTCAATATCTTTAGCAACATATTCCGGAATAAGTGTATCTAAATATTCAACAATTATATCAAGTTGATTTTCACTTTCAATATCAGATGAAGCATGAATGTTTATTTCTATTGAAAAAGTATCTTTGTAATTATTGTCAAGAGTGATAGTAGCTTTCAATGTAAGTTTTGCTGATACTAAACGATTAGTAATTTTACCATCATGGTTCATGATATTAATATTTGAAGATTCCCATGTGATTGTACAAGGGATTGTAGGATGATATAGAGGTAAGACTAAGTCAGTTGCTGTAGTTTTTGGTATTTGAGAATCTAACCAAGTCTTAACTGTATTCATTTTTTCTTTATTAATTAATTCATCATTTATTTTTACTGTCACACTTAAGGTGTGAGTAAAAATATATTGATTATCAAGAACAATTGTTGCTGATAAGTAAACAGTAGTGTCTTTTGTAATGTTTCCATAAATACCATTACTTGATAAAATATTTTCATCGCTTGATTTCCAAGTAATAGTGCTTCCGATTGTTGGATGTTTTGTTGGTAGGGTAATATTTTCTGTAACGATTTTAGGAATTACATCATCTAAATATGATTTGATTGTAGCGACTTTATTTAAGTCTTCTTGATTGTTAACGGAATTAACAGTAACTTCTTTTTTCCAAGTAAACTCTCGTGTATTTGGTAGAGTTATTGTTGCTGTTAGTGTTGCTTTACTAGGTATTAATTTTGGATAAACAGTTCCATCGTGATTAATAACATTAATATTTGAAGATGTCCAAGTGATTGTACAAGCAATTCTGTTATGACTACTTGGTAAGTTAATGTTTTGAGTTGTAAAGGATGGGATTTGCTCATTTAAAGAAGCAATAATTTCTAAATATTTTTCATTATCAGCTTCTTCATCAACAACCATAGCTTTAACTGTTTTTGTATATGTTCGATAAGAGTTTTCAGTGTCATCACTACCAATTAAGGTGATTTTTGCAGTTAGGATTACATTTGTGTCTTGACTTGGAGGATTAAACTCACCTTCTTTGGAAATAATCTTTTCATGACTACTGGTCCAGGTAATAGTGCTATTAATTGTAGGATATGTAGTTGGAAGTTCAATATCATTTATTACTATATCAGGAATTTGATCATCTAGCCAATCACGAATCGTCATTAATGTTTCTGTATCATCAATTCCTTTATTAACTTCAAACCATGAACAACCACTTAAGAAAAATGCAAATAGTATTAAAAGAAATGAAAGGATTCTTTTCATAATATCACCATGGTTTCCTTAAAGTATTAACTAAGTTATCGATTGTAAAATATTCACCATAAAAATTATTTATGGAAACTCTTTTTCCTGTTGACCAATGTTCAATATAGCCATCAGCCCATTCACGACATAATCCAGTCATTAGATTACAAATTAAATAAACTTCTTCAGTAAGGATATTATTTTCATATACTTCAATATAAACTGGTGCCTGAACTTGATATTGAACTACTCGCCATGGGACTAAATCACCATTAACTAAAATAGCATCAAAAGTTCTACTAATTGTAACAGTTTCGTCATAATGCCAATCTTGATTAGATCCAAAAGTTATTTTGAATCCCTTTATCAATTCAAGCTCAATATTTTCATTAAATCCCCAAGCAAATCCACTTGAGCGTTCATAAGTTACTTCAACTGAAGAAGCAGTAGAATAATCTTTTGTAGAGTTAAGATTGTCTTTCCCTATTTCTAAAGACATTGTGAGTGGTGAAACTTGCATAATTGTCGCAAGAGAAAAATCAGTTGGAGTATATAATACAATTTTATTTTTTTCAATATAAGTAATTATAGGATTATTTTTGTCATATTCAACATACTCAAACCACTGTTTTTCCTGAATTTCTGGAATCTCAATAGTATCATCATCTTTAGGTTTTGGATATTGTTCGCCTAACCTTTCTTCATTTTGTGTTTCATTTGTATTTTTTTGGTTAGAAAAAATCGTAATGGATGTACATAACATAAAAATCAATACAAATGACGATAGAATAATTAAAATTAATTTCCTTTTCATAAACTCCTCCTACTTTCGTGGTAATTTAATTATATATAAAGTGGTAATAAAAGTAAAGACAAATTCTACCAATATTTAAATGAGAATAACATTCATTTAAATGAGTATTTTATTGTTAATTTATATTTATTTGTGTGGAAAAATGTCAATATATCTTGTATTTAGTGTATATTTATGGTAAAATAATGTTGTGCTTAGATTTTATTATCTAAATAAT